>JAENZQ010000002.1 GCA_016841185.1 Anaerovorax odorimutans | reverse complement strand
AAACTATGACTTTGTCATAGTTTCTGACCATAACTGTTATCTATTATCCTTTATCTATTATCTTATTCCTTCCCCTAACCTCTAACCTAAACTTAAAACTACACAATATCAAAGGAGAAATACCTTATGAAAGTATTAGTAATCGGCGGTGGCGGAAGGGAACATGCCATTGTCTGGAAACTTAAACAAAGTCCAAGAGTCAGTAAATTATATTGTGCTCCGGGAAATGCAGGAATTTCAAACCTTGCAGAATGTAAGAATATCGCTGCTGAAGATATAGAAGGCTTATACCAATTTGCACAAGAAGAACAGGTGGATCTTACCATTGTGGGGCCGGAAGCACCGTTGACTCAGGGCATCACCGACAAGTTTCAACAAGGTGGATTAAGGATATTCGGACCTGACAAAAAATGTGCACAGCTGGAAGGCAGTAAAGCTTTTACAAAAGATTTTCTGTTGAGGCATGGCATTCCTACGGCGGGACATAAAGTATTTACAGATATAGAAGAAGCAAAAAAACAAATGGGATTGTACGGTTACCCTATGGTAATAAAAGCGGACGGTCTTGCCGCCGGAAAAGGTGTGATCATTGCAGAAAATCAGGAGAAGGCATTAAAAGCATTTGAAGACATAATGTCTGACAAAGTATTTGGAAGTGCAGGAGATCAAGTAGTGGTCGAAGAATTTTTGACTGGAATAGAAACGTCTATCCTGTGTTTCGTTGATGGAGATACCATTGTTCCCATGGTATCGGCTCAGGATTATAAAAAAATTTATGAGAATGATAAAGGGCCAAATACCGGCGGTATGGGTACCTATTCGCCAAGTTTGATATATGATAAAGTATTAGATAATAAAATCCGAAAGAATATATTAAGACCGGTCATTGAAGGCTTTAAAGAAGACGGCCTTGATTTTAGAGGCATCTTATTTATAGGGTTGATGATCCAAAATGGAGAGCCGAAAGTCCTGGAATTTAATGTAAGGTTTGGAGACCCTGAGACCCAGACGGTCCTTGCAAGGCTGGATACTGATTTGGTAGACATCATTGAAAGTGTTCTGGAAAAGCGTCTGGCTGAACAAGAAATCTCATGGAGTCCAAAGAAAACAGTCTGTGTGGTAATGGCATCAGGCGGATATCCGGGAAACTATGAAAAAGGTAAATCCATATCGGGCTTAGACGATATAGACGAAGATGTAGTAGTTTTCCATGCCGGGACCAAAATGAAAGATGATGAGATTGTAACAAACGGCGGCCGTGTTCTTGGAGTCACCGCATGGGGAGATACGACAGAAGAAGCCCGGAATAAAGCCTACAAAAATGTTGAAAAAATTCATTTCGAAGGTGCCTGCTACAGAAGGGATATTGGCAGATTTTAAAGGATTATGAATTACATATTGTTTTTTTTGGAAAATTTTATAGCTTTTTTTAAACGATTGGTATATTATGTTTTTGGGTTTGAATAATCCCGAATTTCGTGATAAAAAAACTATTTTTATAATTATTACTTCAATGAGCGTATGTAATCGGAGATGAGATGTATTGAACAAAATGATGATGAATGCCTTATACAATAATAATTCTTTATCAGACATGATATTTGCTGCTTTAAGAGATAAGATACTGACAGGAGAATGTACGGCAGGAGAAAAAATCAAGGAAAATAGTATTGCCAATGAATTTAATGTAAGCAGGACTCCAATTAGAGAAGCATTTAAGCAGTTGGAGCAGGAAGGACTTATAGAAAATATAACCAATAAGGGTGCGTATGTGGTCGGATTTACAAAACAGGATATTGAAGATCTGTACGAAATCCGAAGAGCCGTTGAAAGTGTTGCCATCAAATGGGCAATTGAAAGAATCACAGAAGATGAATTGAAGAAGCTTCAAGAGATATACGATTTAATGGAATTCTACACGCAAAAAAAAGATATGAGCAAAGTAATGGAGATCAATACCCAGTTTCATGAAGCTATTTATACTGCAACCAATAGCCGGTTTTTATCCCAGGTGTTGAGGGTGTATCAGATATATGTAAATAAAACGCGGAAAGCAGCATTAAAGGACGAAGATAGATTGACGGAAACCCTGAAAGAGCATAAAAGTATATTGGATTGTTTCTATCTTCATGATCCTGAAAAAGGCTCCGAAGAAATTATTAAACACCTCAATAATGCAAAGTACCGGGCAAAAAAAGTAATGCAGATTTCAGATACAAAAGCTGGAGAAAATGAATGAAAAACACTATAACTATAATAACAGCTAAAAAAGCAGTCGCTAAATGACGATTGCTTTTTTTAGTTGTTCCCAACTAAAAATTGTATTCAGGGATTCAAGTACACATACATTCTGGAATCATGTAATTAAAAGAACAATAAAAAACCAATTATACACGAATAAACCGTTGAAAAATAAAGATTTCTTGAGCATCAGGTGGTATTCTCTATATGGAATAAAGGAGGAAATCATATGCTCAGAAAAGAAGTGACAGAAAATGAAGGAGAAAAAGTGATTCAGGGGAACGAGGCATGTGCAGAAGCTGCAATCCATGCAGGCTGCAGATTTTTTGCCGGATATCCCATTACACCTTCTACAGAAATAATAGAATACATGTCAGAAGCTATATTTAAAAATGACGGCATGTTTATTCAAATGGAAGACGAGATATCAGCTATGTGCGCCATCATAGGGGCAAGATGGGGCGGAAAGAAATCCATGACTGCAACTTCCGGTCCGGGATTTACATTGATGCAGGAGGCATTGGGATATGGGGTCGTTTCCGAAACCCCTGTAGTTGTTGTCAATGTACAACGCGGTGGGCCTGCAACAGGCCAGCCAACTTTTTCGTCACAGCAGGATATTTATCAGGCAAAATACGGAAGCCATGGTGATTATGAAATCATATGCTTAACACCATCTTCCGTTCAGGAAATGTATGATTTTACCATAAAGGCGTTCAATTTATCTGAACAGTACAGAACTCCGGTTATATTGCTGGCAGATGAAATAATAGGCCATATGCGGGAACGGGTTTCGATACCCGATTCAGTCGAAATCGAGGAGAAAGAGGCAATTGAAAAGTGTGACGAACCGTTTAGAAGAGATAAAAACCACGTTCCATATGCCGTTGACTTTTTCAAAGGATGTAACATTTTAGTAGAAGGACAATTGCATGATGAAAAAGGCCGCCGGATAGGGCATCTGGCAGATAAAAGCGGGCAGTTTATCCAAAACATCACACGTAAAATTACCGATAATTGTGCAGAATTAACGGATATTCGGCACATGTATATAGAAGATGCGGAAATTCTTTTGATTGCATACGGGAGCGTGGTAAGATCAGCGGAAAGAGCTGTGAAAACAGCAAGAGAAAAAGGAATAAAAGCAGGACTCATTAAAATTAATATTATTTGGCCATTCCCCGAAAAAGAGATTTTTCGATTGGCCGGGCATATCAAAACAGTTATTGTCCCTGAAATGAATATGGGAAAATACTGCCGCGAAATCGAAAGATGCCTGAAACAAAGCAAAGTGATTTCTGCCCCAAAATTAGGAGGCAATATTCATCAACCGTCTGAATTAGCTGAAATCATAGAAAAGGAGGCTGCTCTGAGTTATGAATAGTCTGCTTGAAAAGTATATAAAAAAAGAATCACTGCCTTATATATTTTGCCCCGGCTGCGGTAATGGGATTGTACTCAATGCTATGATCTATGCTATAGAAGCATTGGGCATAAAAGACGATACGGCTTGTGTCAGCGGAATAGGGTGCTCTTCATGGATACCTCCCTATTTGAATATGGATGTCATGCATACCATACATGGGAGAGCTATTGCTTTTGCAGAAGGATTAAAATTATCTCAGCCTGATAAAAATATCATTGTATTTACAGGAGACGGCGACTGTCTGGCCATTGGAGGAAACCATCTTTTGCATGCGGCAAAGAGGAATATCAATATTACTGTTATCATGATCAATAATTATATTTATGGCATGACAGGCGGGCAGAAATCGCCTACGACGCCCATAGATGCAAAAACAAAAACAAGTCCCTATGGTGCAATCGATAACCCTATAGACGGGTGCGGAGTTGCTATGAGCGCTGGAGCTACATTTTGCTCCAGATGGACTACCGGGCATCCGAACCAACTTAAAAAAGCCATTCAAGAAGGCATTGCACATAATGGTTTTTCATTTATTGAGGTGCTTTCACAGTGCCCGGTTCAGGCAGGAAAAAGCATATTCAAAGAAAGGGACCCTTGGAAAATCATTCAGTATATCAGAAAAAATTCTACTATTACGTCAGTATGGGAAGATGAATACAAAGAAGATAAAATAAGGCTTGGAAACTTTAAAAAAGAGACCGACAAAAGAGAATACTGCGAAAAAATAATAACATTGAAGAAAAGAATGAAACAGGAATAATATATGAGGGGAGTCATCATGAATATTTCGATAGATGATAATTATTGCAAAGGCTGTGAGATTTGTATCAATGCATGTCCCAAAGATGTTTTCGCCATATCACAGAAAAGAAATAAGTATGGCACACTCATACCGTGTGTGGCGGAAAAAGAAAATTGTATTGCTTGCAAATTGTGCGAAATCATGTGCCCGGACGGGTGCATAAATGTGGAAACGGAGGTATAAAGGATGAGAAAGGATATAAGAATAGCAGGCGCTGGAGGTCAAGGTGTTATTTTGACTTCAGTTCTTTTGGCAAATGCATATGGGATCAAAGAACATTTCAATGTTTCCCAGACTCAGAGTTATGGGCCGGAAGCAAGAGGTGGTGCCTGTAAGGCAGAAGTAGTAGTTTCAGACAGTTATATCGACTATATGAAGGTGGAAAAGGCTGATATTTTCATAGCTTTTAACCAATTGGGATATGAAAAATATAAAAACGAAACAAAAAATAATGGAATCATACTGATAAATAGCTCCTTGGTCAAAACAGACCCTGATAATAATGGGTTGGTATATGAGCTGCCGGCCACTGAAATAGCAGAAACAAAGTTCAAGCCCTTTACCGTTAATATTATTATGCTGGGAGGATTGACCAAACTGCTTCCCAAATTGCAATACCACTCTACCCGGGAGGCTATAAAAGCGGGCTTTAAGGATAGTGCTGCGGAAATAAATCTTGCTGCTTTCGATGAAGGCTACAGATATATTGAACATTACTATTTTAAACAATTGCAGAAGAATTGCTCTTAAAAAATTTGATCAATGAATATTATAAGATCCCTGCTATAGCAGGGATCTCTAAATTTTTAATCTATTATCCGGTAATCACTACTTAACTTAAACTTACACTTATCATATATTTTTCTTTCTTGAAAAAAAAGAAATTAATGTTTATGATAGATTCAAAGAGAGTTGCTATGGTTGGTTGTTCGGAGTGATGGATATGGGTATATTAAATGAAAAAGAGTGGGAATTTTTATCTGAAATTATTCACCATATTAATAATATTGAAGATTTGGATAAAATGAGGCTGTATTTTCTCCAGAAAGTAAAAAAACTGATCGATTACGATTTTGCAGATTTTTCTTTGGGGGAAGTTTATAATTCTACCTATTTAAAACTTGTCCAGCCTGTTGTGGTTAGCAATTTTTCAAAAAGTTTTGAAGAAGAATTCATGTCAAAGTATGAATCCTATTACGGAGAAATAGACTATGTAAAATGGGTATTTTCAAATTATGAATCCACCGTATACAGGGAATCGGATTTAATTAATGAAGATATTAGAAAGAAAAGCCCCTTTTATATCGATTACCTTGAACCTTCCGGGCTAATTTATCTGGCTGGGATGAGCATCATCGAAGACGGTGTTTTTACAGGTGCCGTTACTTTGTACAGGACAAAGATAAAAGGTGATTTTTCCGACAGGGATCTCTATATTCTCAACCAGCTGCTGATACACCTCGAAAGCAGATTGAAAAATATTGATAAAATAGATTTGTACAACCACAGAGATAAAAAGTATTTGGATCAATACCGTTTGACTCTGAGAGAATATGAAATTATCAGACTAATTTGTAAAGGGTATAATAACTTTGAAATCAGCCAGAAGGCATCTATTTGTGTCAGTACGGTAAAAAAACACATAAATAATATATTTGCAAAAGTCGGTGTCAAAAGCAGAACTCAGCTCATTGCAATGTTTTTGGATAAAGATCACTTCAATAATATATAAAAACAGATTGTTGAAAAGATATTGAATAAGCCTTGTATAAATAATTATCCGCATCAAATTTAGAGACAATAAGACTCAATATTAAGAAAAAATCGCTTCAAAATAAGACAGCGTGTCTTTGTTGGAGCTTAAGCAAGCATCCTGCTTGCTTTAAGTTTTTTTGTATATTTCATCTTTATTGTCATTACCAAATTCAAAGCATTTATATTTATACAGGGCTTATTCATTTGCCAATGTTATGTGTATTTTAAACATTGCTTTCTTTAATACTACTTAAGTAGTATTAAAGAAAGCATAAACTACTACTTAGGTATGTTTCAATATTCAAAAAATTCAGTTAATATCAAAAAAAAGATATAGGAGGTTGAGAAATGAACTGGGCAGAACTTGCAGTAGACGATATTAAAAAAGCAGACGTTATAATTAAAGGAATACCTTTTGACGGGGCGGCAAGTGTAGGTAAAGGGGCTTGCCAGGCACCGGATAAATTGAGGCAATTATCCAAAGTACTTCCTGCCGTAAGTGAGGAAGGCATCGTATTTAAAGACAGATTTTTTGTAAAAGATGATGGGGATTTTGAAGTAGATTTGAATTGGGAGAGGTATTATCGATACATAGAAAAGGAGACAGGAGAACTGTTAAAACTGAATAAATTCTGCCTGTTTATTGGCGGAGACCATTCGACGACCATACCTTTGGAAACTGCTTTTTTGAATCATAATGCCGGAAAGAAAGCAGGGGTCATCCATTTTGATTCTCACAGCGATATCTTAGATGAATATGAAGGTCATAAATGGTCCCATGCATGCACACAGCGAAGGGCAATAGAAAATAATAATCTAAATGATGATGGGCTGTCCCTTATCGGCATAAGGTCATGGGAATCAGAAGAAATAGAATATCTGAAAGAACATTCCGATATAAAAGTGATTCCTGCTGCTAAAGTATATGAAAAGGGCATAGGCTATGTCATGGATCAGCTAAAGGAAAGATATCAAAATTTTGATGCAGTATATCTTTCAATTGATATCGACGTCTTAGACCCGGCCTATGCACCGGGGACCGGTACGCCTGAAAGCGGTGGACTATCAACCAGAGAGATGATGCAATTGGTAAAATTCATGATCAAGGAGCTTCCAATAAAAGCAATGGATATTGTGGAAGTTTCACCGCCATTGGATTCATCTGACATTACATCCTGGGCGGCATTAAAACTGATGTACGAAGTGTTTGGTCAGCTATATTTGAAAAAATAGGGGTATAGAATATTAAAAATCTTAAGGGAGGTTAATAAATGGACATAGGTTACGGGATTTTATCAATTTTACCTTTAATTATTATGCTGGCATTAGTCATATGGACAAAAAGAATATTTGAGTCAGTATTAGTAGCAATTGGTACTGCTTTGATCATTCAATATGGCTTTAGTGTCGATGTTATTTATGCATTTGAAGAAAAGCTTTATGGTATGCTGGCAAGTGAAACTTATCCATGGATTTTAATTATACTAATATTATTTGGGGCTTTAATTAACTTATTAGTTGAATCGGGCGGTACTCTATCATTTGCTAAATATGCTGAAAGAGTTATTAAGTCAGAAAAAAGCAGCCTTATAGTCACTTGGGTTTTAGGAATTTTAATATTTGTTGATGATTATTTAAACAACTTGACAATTGGTGCTGCAATGCGAGGCATAACGGATAAGCATAAGGTGCCAAGAGAAATGACAGCCATGGCGATCAATGCAACAGGCGCACCGGTATGTGTATTGTTGCCTTTCTCAACTTGGGCAGCATTTATCTATGGATTATTGCTTGAAATTGGTGTAGCTGAGGGTGGATTGATTACCGAATATACAAAGCTTATACCATTTATTTTCTTTGCGATTGTTATGGTAGGCATGGTACCGCTTATGGCACTCGGTATTATTCCAAAATTTGGACCTTTAAAAAAAGCTTATAAAAGAGTTGAAGAAACCGGAAGTACTGTTCCGGAAGATTTGAATGACACAATAGGTGCTGAATTAGCAGCAACTCAAGAAAGAATAACTGAAAAAGGCGAACCAAAGTTATACGAATTTTTAATACCTATATTGGCTGTTATTGTACTTGTAATAACAACTGAAGAGATCATGTATGGGTTATTCCTTGCGCTGGCATTATGTTTCATACTATATATTCCTACAAGAAGAATGAAGGTTGCAGAATTCTTCGACAATTTCTTTGAAGGGGCAAAAGATATGTTATTCATAGCTACTTTCGTTATGATGGCATTTATATTCGTAGAAGTAGTAGAAGAGCTTGGTTTATCCAAATATGTAATATCTACAGTAGAGCCTTACTTGAATGGAGCATTTCTTCCGGTATTAGCCTTTATAATAGTTGCCATTTTAGCTTTCTTTGGAATAGATTTCTGGGGGATCATGATATTAATGTTCCCGATTGTAGCTCCATTAGCAGAAGCTTCTGGTGTAAATGTTTATTTATCATTAGGAGGAGTTGTGTCAGGAGCTGTATTTGGTGGCATGGCATGCTTCTTCTCAGAGCAAATGTTGATGAGTTCGGCTTCATGTCAAATTAGACCTACAGACCAAGCTATTTGCTTATTCCCATATGCGATTGTAGCATGTGCTGCGACAGCAGTACTATATTTAGTATTTGGTTTTGTTCTTTAGAAGGTAAAGAGAAACTTGATTTGGTTATTTTGTCGGGCAGCCTATAAGCGGCTGCTTTTTTCTTTTTAAAAAAGTAATGTTGTTATTTATTGTTTGGATATCCGTTGAAATAAAAAAGGATTCGGTTTAGAATGAAATAATACAATGGAATTCGAATTTATTAAAATGGAGGTGTTTATGAGAATTCGTTTAGTAATATTTTTATTGATTCTTTTCATATCTTTTAATATTGTTGGATGTCAAAATACTGAAGACCAAAAGGATATGACAACAGACCGTGTTGATCAAAGCGATCAAAATACGGAAGAAATACTTATTCAAGGTACAAAAAACGATCCAAGAGAAGATTTTATAACAAAAATGGGTGGGTTTGAAATAGATACAGATTCAGATGGGATTGCAGAAAAGATTGAGTTATATACCTTAGCAGAAAGAGATTCAAACGGCGATATGATGTGGGATGATGGGCAGAATTGGTTATTGGTCGTTACAGATGAAGAACAATATTACCCACTATTACAACAGTATGTTCAGCTTGGCGAAGTTTACTTTTCGGTGTGGTATGATGATGATCAGAAACCGGTTATCAATGTTCTGGTAAAGACAAGTGCAGGTGTTGACATTGCAAATTATTGTTATGACACAGATGAAATGGCTTACAAGGAAGAATCCATCTATAAAACAGGCGGAATCAACTTTATGTTTAGCTCAATTCCAAATTATTGATAGTTTATGCTTCTTTGAGGGAGAGTTGAGAAAATGAAAGATACCAAAGGATCAAAATACATATAGGGTAGATTAATTGGAGGCTAATATGAAGCAATTAGATGGTTATCGAACGGAGACTTTTCCGGAAAGCAGGTTAGCTACGATCGACATTGGTGCTGCAAGTAAGATGAAACATCATATAAAAGCATTGATCGAGTTGGATGTTACTGAAGCACGTAAGATGATTCGTGAGAAAAAGAAAGAGAAATCAAATATATCTTTTAATGCCTGGTTAATAAAATGTATAAGTAAAGCAGTTGAGGAATTCCAGGATATTCATGGCATCAGGAAAGGCAAGAGAAAAATAGTTATATTCAAAGATATTGATATTTCTATTATGGTAGAAAGAGAAGTAGAGGGAAAAAAAGTTCCGCTGCCTTATGTCATTCGTAAGACAAATGAGAAAAGCATTTCAGAAATCTATGATGAAATAAAACATGGACAGGGACAGTCTATAAACGATGAAGGCAATTATGTCTTAGGCGAAAAGAAAAATGAATACTTGATGAAAGCTTATTATTGGCTGCCTGGGTTTGTGAGAAGGATTATATGGAAGACCATCATTGAAAACCCTTTTTTGACCAAGGAAAATATGGGCACCGTATTGATAACCTCTGTTGGAATGATGGGCAAGATAAATGGCTGGGTTATTCCGGTCAGTGTGCATCCTCTTTCTTTTGCAGTAGGCTCTATTATTAAGAAACCCGGCGTAAATGATGATAAAATAGAGATCCGAGAGTATCTTTATATGACAGTATCCGTTGATCATGATGTGATAGATGGAGCCCCTGCAGTTAGGGCTCTAGCTAAATTGACTAAGCTCATTGAAACTGGATTTGGTCTGTAATAAATTAACTTATGTATAAATTTTTATAATTTACTTTTCTTTTTGAATAGTTTACAATATTATAAAAATAAGCCATTTTGGGGCTTATTTCAACTCTCATAAAAAAGAAAACCTGCAATCAGTTTTATTGCAAGTTTTCTTTTTTTAATATTTCATTAATGTGTAAAATCGATTATTTTAATGGATTCTCCTAATTTCTTTTCAATAGCTTCTTTTATTTGTTCGGCATGAGGGCATTTAAAGCCAATAGGATTCCCTCTTGTGATGCAGGAAGCCAGTACAATTGTATCAGCACCTCTTTTCACCATTTCTTGTGCTCTTGTTACTGCCTTTTTACCTGGACAACCGCCGCAAGTCGTTACGCCTATTACTTCAATTTCACCCTCAACACCTTCGAATGCACACTTCTTATTTCGCATTACTGCAAAGTCTGTAGAAGCTGGACACATATCTTCTGTTTGAAGGCATCTGATCAACCCAACTTTCATTTATATTTCCCTCCTAAATATTTATTCCATATTAACAAATTCAAATATATAAGTAAATGACGAAAAAATACAACATAAACCATTTTTAATCAAACGCAAAAAATTGCACTAATAATCCACAAAAAATGAAATGAATATTTTGGAATAAAAAGGTATCCTGATTAATAAATACCTAAGAAAGGAAGAACGGAAAATGAAAAAAATATTAGTCTTAGGAGTAGGGGCACAAGGATCTACTGTTGCAAAGCGCATGGACGAGGAACCTAATGTATCAGAAATCATATGTGCTGACTATGACAAGAAGGCGGTAGATAATCTGGTAAAAACCCTTAAAAAAGGAAAAGGGACTCAAGTGGATGCAACAAAAAAAGAGAGCATTGCAGCAATTGTGAAAGATGTGGATTTGATTGTGAATGCGCTTCCAATGGAGTTTGGTTTGGATGTTATGGAAGCTGCTATTGAAGCCAAAGCGAATTATCAGGATTTTGCTGCTTGCTACACACCTGGGGTTGATTGGGTAAAAAGTATTCAGAGAATGTACGGTGAGGTTGGAAACAGATTCAAGGCCATTGGAAAAACAGCAATTATCTCTACATGATCAGCCCCGGGATTGATTTGTGTGGTTGCAAGAGATGCAATGAGATATCTTGATTCTTGTGAAACAATAATGATGCTTGTATACGAGGGAGTAAAAGCAAAAAGATTTCTTCCGTTTTGGTGGTCTCCGGAAGTTGCTTATTCAGATATGGAGGATGAAGCGTATTGCTTTGAGAATGGAAAGATATGCCTAACGGAACCTTTCAGCCGGCCGGTCTATATGAAGTTCAAAGGGATAGATAAAGAAATTAAGTTGGTTGAGCATTCCCATGATGAGCCTGTAATAATGGGGATTAACTCTAAAGAATATTTTAAAGATGTGAAGAATATTTTCTTCAAATACGGTGGTTACGGTATTGAATTTGCAGAACCTTTATACAAGATGGGAATGCTTTCCGATCAACCGATAGAGGTGGACGGAAACATGGTAGTTCCCAGAAACCTATTATTAAAGCTGACACCTCCTGCCCCTAAATATGAAAGTGAAATCAGGGAAATCCTTGATGAAGGATTGGAAGATGATTCCGGTGCTATGGTGGTTCAGGCAACAGGCATGAAAGACGGGAAAAAAGTGATGGTGGAAACATATGTAAATGCTCCGGGCTGTGTAGAATCTTTTGAAAAAGCAGGGCTTACCGGAGAAACTTATTTGACCGGGCAAAGCGGTTCTTTCTTTACAAAGCTTTTCGTGAATGATCAAATCACCCAAACCGGACTGATTTCTTCAGATATGTTGACGTATGAACAGGTAGACGCTTATTTGAAATATGCTGCAGAACTTGATATTACAATAGAAACTACCGTAAAAGAGGTATAACTCCTTAGCTGCCGATCCGGGAGTATCCTTAAACATGCAGCTTTTTATATAAGCAGGTAAAGAAATTATATACCGAAATCAAAATGCCCCTGACAGGCAAATATCTATGCTGACAGGGGCATGATCCTTATATCGGAATATAGTAAAATCCTATGTGAGGAATACCATAGATGCTTGTAATCATACCTGTGCTCTATTAGAATAGAAGTTGGAAAAAAGAAACAAGGATTAAAGAAGAAAAAAATAAGAATCAGCAGGTCATATAGGCTATTAATAGTTAAAGTGCAATTTACAATGATATCCAAAAGAGGTGAAAGAGATGCTTCCCGGGTTTATGATGAATAATATGGAGGAACCATTTGCAATGGGTATTGAACATATTGTTTTTCATAAAAGGCATTGGCATGACAATGCCTTTGAATTTGTTTTAGTGCTCAAGGGCTCTATAAATGCTTCCCTGAGTACTGAAAAATATATTTTGAAAGAAAACGATATATTGATTGTTTCTCCTGAAGATGTTCATAGTTTTTCTATGGCCGGAGAAGATAATATTGTTTTGTTTCTTCAGATTAATTTTGAGTATTTTCTGAATGTTTTTCCCAATATCAGTCAATGGATTTTGGATTCTGATCCAATGAGCAGAACTTCCAAAGATTTTGAGCTGGATGCTCTTCGTTATTATATAGCTAAACTATACTGCCGTTTACCCGATTCTAAAAATCCCATGGCAGAATTGATTCATTTTCTTTCGTTTTGTGAAGCAAATTTTCAGTCAACAAATATGGTTTCTAAAAAGGCGGATGTCTCTCAAAAGCAGATGGATGTTTTTTATGAGATTGATGATTATATCTATAGTCATTTTACCGAGGCCGTACAATTAACAGATATCTCAAGATTTTTAAATTATAGTAAGTATCATTTTTCTCATTTAGTAAAAAAGATTACAGGCATGAATTTTTTAGAATACTTAAATCATGTTCGGACACTTGCGGCTGAGCGGTTTTTGATTGCTACCGACAAAAAAATTTCTGAGATTGCCTTTGAATGTGGCTTTACAGATATCCGCTCGCTAAATAGGTACTTTAAAAAATGGTACTATTGTACACCCTCAGAATATAGAACGCTCTATTGTGAGCCCGCTGAAACCATAGGAAAAATTGAATCTAAAGAATATACATTGCAGGATCGGCAAGTTAAAGAAAAACTCGATTTATATATTTCAAAGTTAGAAGTTTTTAAAAATATAAATTTACAGGAAGCGGAAGAAGCAGCATCCTGGGACATGCCGGCTCTTGTTTGTTCAGACATGTCAGAACAAAAACAATTGGTGCGGAGAGAAGCTTTAAAGGAATGCAGATTAAATAAAGTTATTTTTGATGAATGCTCTGACAATGAAATAATCGATACGCCTTATTTTTTAAATAATGTTTTAAAGGGCAAAGTTAAGTACGTAGATTTATTTGGTGAAAAGGGTTTGGTGACGGATAATGGCATTAAAAAACCATTATATTTTGCTTTTTTCTTTTTATCTAAATTATCTAAATCACTTATATGTCTGGAAGAGGGTTTTGCTGTCGGGAAAGATGATTCCGGAATACAAATCCTTTTATACAACTCAGTGGGTTCAGATAAATCCCATCATCTTATGACTTTTGAAATATTGTTGAGCAATGTAGAATACGACTATAAGGTTACAAAATATCATTTGGATCAAGAAAATGGCAACGCTTTTCATCATTTGAACAAGTTTGACAGCTCTTCCATTCTATCATCGGAAGATGAAGAACTGATAAAAAAAATCACATTTCCAAAGGTTTCTTTTGAGATAATCAGGAACCATAATAATATAAAATTCTTTGAAAGCCTTTCATCACAAAGTGTCATATTGATAACCCTTGAAAAATTGAATATAAAAAATAAAATATGAACGGTTGGCAGAAAGTTTGACAGTTTAGATAATCAAATAGAATCTCCTGCCTTTGTGCTTAACTAAAAGTTTTTAGTTAATACACTTAGCAGGAAATTTTTAACGGGCAAGATTTATTAATGTATATGGATACTCATTTAGAGTGACAAAAGTAAGTGTATATGAATCATAAGCCTTTTCCGATATTAGTCTATATTGATTTGATGAGATTCAAGTCACGGTTTTGAAGAATACCTGCAAAGATCGATTCTTTGTTACCGACAGATCTGTCTTGATGATTCGGTATCTTGCTAATACATTTATTCAACATTTCAATGCTTTTTTCAGCTGGTATATTGTCCCCGTCCATTACGAATAATAGACTTCTGTAATAGCCAAATCCTTTAGAAGGATCGTGCAGCAGTCTGCCTCCTTTCTGTATAATTTTTATTCCTTCCTCGAATACTTGAAAGTCTGAGTCTACCTTAATAATTTCTTCCTTTCCTTGAAAATAGGATGCCACTTTCTTGTTGTTTGTTACAATAAGCCTCATTTTTACATCTCCTTTCTAAAATTGTTGTAACGGGTTATCTTTGATTTTTATTTTAAAGTGTAAACTTATCTTCATCACAATACATGAAATCAAAAAAAGGTAAACCTATCTTTATCATAATAAGCAAATAAAAAAAAGGTAAACCTAAGTTTAGCACTAATCTCTCTATGAGATTGACTAAAAAATGAGTATGACATATACTCGAAATATAATTGGAGCTAAAATCTGAAAGAGGTAATGCAAATGAAAATCGGTACGTTTGCAAGAAAATTCAATCTAAATATCAGCACGATAAGATTCTATATTAATAATGGGCTACTGATTCCTAGTAAAATAGGGGGGCAGTACGAATTTGATGCAGAATGTATTTCTGATATGGAAAAAATTTTAAGATATAAAAGGTACTACTTTTCGTTAGAAGAAATTCAACTTTTATTTTTTATGGAAAAAACCTCTCGTTTTAAAGATGAGGTAATTATTGAAGTATGTTCGGATCTTCTAAATAAAAAGAGAAAAATATTGATAGATGAAAAAAACAGTCTGACAAAAATTATCAATGATTTAGAAAAGGAAATAGAGAACCTTCCGGTTATAAGAAGTGATGAAACACCCGATGGAGGCGTACCATATTCAATGATACCCCTTCTATATTGCCCGATTTGCCAAGTGCCTCTGAAATTAGAATCTGCAACGTTTTCAGACGGTAATATAAAAAAGGGGGATTTATCCTGTGAATGCGGTTACACAGCCACTATTTCAGATGGCATTATTCTTTGTAAGGATTTCGTAGAAGAAACTCCTTTTAAAGCTTTCGAGAACATAGAATCAATAATGGCTATGAAAGATCAATTAAGCCCAACGTACAGAAAGTTAATAGCCATAACATATATATGGATGTACAACGAAATTATTAATCAGATGGATGGAAATAAGTTTATCATGACTGGTCCATTTGCTTTTAATTTTTTGCTTGAATATATAGAAAAACTGGGTAAGGATAATTTTTATATTATTTTTGATCCATCTCTGAAGAGAATTGATAAATTAAAAAAGTACTTGTCCTCATGGAACTATAACATTACCTTTATAGTTGGAAAACCTTCATATATTCCTATAAAAAGTACTACGATTGATTTATATATCGATGATTACTCAACTGTTAACTCTCTCTTTACTTATAACACCTTTTCTACTGAAAATATTGCTCCGTTTCTTAAAAAATCGGGTGAAGTTATTGGAATTTTCAACACGTATGTGAAAGCAGCAAAAAGCATTCGGAATTTTAAAATGGACCATCCGGATTTTATACCGGAAAAAATGACTTTTAGCGGTTTGAAATCTAAGTGGTCATCAATGGGTGTAGAAATAGTTAATAAAAAAGTCATGGGCGAAACAACTCCGAATGAATCCCATTTTCCTCATAATGTAATTGGAGAAACGATAGAAGTACATGGTTATCATGCGGGAAAAGTGCGATAATATTAACATAAGCAAGGGAACGGTTCTTCATCAGCTGTTTGACGATGAGCTGAATAAAGTAGGGTTGCTGTATCATAATATTAGCAAATATATATGAAAACAAATTTAGATTAGAACAAACCGTTCAAGTCTGCATTTTTAAATGTTCATGGCGAGGCATGAGAGATTTGAACTACCTCCCGACTTTGACTTTTGTTCTAAAAGACTCAGTATACATATGATATGATAATAATTAGGTAGTCGGATAAAGCAGGTGCAGTTGCCACCTTCATTCCCTTATGGAAAGGGGGTGGTACTATGAGTACATATGAATCTTTATCTTTAATGGTAATGTTCGGAATGCTCATAGTAGCAATTCTGAGATTCAGAAAAAAATAACCGCTCCTGCTGCCACAGGACGGTTAAATTATTTAGCTTAACCTTGGCAACCGCATTTTTGCAATCCGATTACCTTTTTCTATATTATATCACAAATTGTGATTCTGTAAACATTCAATGTTACAAATTGTTATTCTGCCCAACTGATTCGAAATTGCGATAATTTATGTCGGGTAATATCGTTAATATTATTTGGGGGTGATTATAATATGATATGATGTTATCTATAGACAACTTGACTGAAAAAAATAAATACTTCTTTTATAAATGATTTGTTACAAAATTTATAGTGATAGATTGGATATGTAAAAATATGTAATGCTAATTTACTATTTGATACGACTAATGTAGAGGTAGTCGTTGTCGTTATCATACCAACAAAATCATTACTCTTGATTTTCTATTTGAAAAAATTACTATTGATAATTATTTAAATTCGTTTATAATAGTAATGTATGGGCGGTTAGCTCAGCTGGTTAGAGCACTTGCTCGACAAGCAAGGGGTCGTTGGTTCGAATCCAATACTGCCCACCAATTATATCAATTGGCAATTGAGAATGGACAATTGATAATTAAGAAAAATTATGCGTAAAGCATAATTTCTGCATCTATAATTCAAATTCTATTTTCACTGTCAATTAATATTTTGGGGCATTAGCTCAGTGGATAGAGTCGCTGACTTCGAATCAGTTGGTCGGGGGTTCGAATCCCTCATGCCTCACCAAACAAGAAAAACCTTGCAATTACTACATTGCAGGGTTTTTAGTTTTTTGTATATTTTGTTGAAATCAACATGATTAATCACTCACTTTTTCATGAAGGAATCTATGTTGGAAACGTTGGATTTACTAATGATGACTTGGTTTGCGAGGTGTAAATATCTTCGTATAGTATTAGTATCACTATGACCTAAAACGGTCATCAGCTTAAACAAATCCGGGCGTTTATAACGATTCAGATTTTATTGGCGGCGAAGGCACTGATTTTGGTCGAGGGGCTAAAAAGAAAACATAATAGTACCCTTTATTCGTGAGTACCTTTGAACCTAATTATTTTTATTATATTTACGAAGTGTTCATTATTTTGATGTATAATAAGTCATATAACAGGATACAGTTTTAATTTATACAGCTATTTTAAAGTGAAGCAGTTCTGAGGTGATAGTTTGAAAAAATTTAGTTCAAAAATTTTGCTTTTTATCATTTTATGCTGCATTTTTATTTCATTTCTAATTGGAGGGTTTAGCCTATATCTGGGATCTAATTTAATAAAGAAAGAAGCAAGCAATAAATTGACTTATATGGCAAGAAGCTATGCCAATGAGTTCAGCCAATCACTTGAGAAAACTGAAAGTTATGTTGATTCACTTCTTTCTATAATTTCCGGATCTTTTAATATGGATGAATTTAAAAATAATCCATATTACATTGAAGGATATGAAAAAAAGCTTGATGACACTATAGAGTATTTTGTTTCAAATAATAATAATGCTTTTGGACTCTATGTAACTTTCAATCCCTATTATACAAATAATAAATTTATTGAAATATGGTATGAGGACATTACGAAAAAAGGTACTCTTTACAGGATGAATGACGATACCGCTAGAAGTTTTCCAGACATTTTCTCAGATGAATGGACTTATCCATGCGTTAACTCACTTGATCCCAATGAGCCTGGTATGAAGTTCTTATATGATACATTGGCTGCCGGAAAACCTTTATGGTTTAAACCTTATAGAGAAATCGGTCTTGAAAACACAACTTTATCTCATGTTACAGTCATATCTTATGTCGTTCCAATCATTATTGACGATGCTATATTAGGTGTTGTTGGAATGGATACAAACTTTGATTACATTCAGAAGTCCATAAAAGAAATGGATGTATATCAAAACGGTTACGCTTTTCTTCTTGATGAAAGCAATGACATTATCATTTATCCAGATGATATTACAAGACCTAATGAACAAAGCTTGGAGCGCAACAACATTTCTTATATAATCAATCAATCCTCTGATAAGCCCTTTGGCACCATAGAATACGAAGATAAGGGCAAAATAATAGGATACAGTAAACTTTCAAACGGTTGGGCTCTTGTTTTGGTAGCACCTCGGTCAGAAGTATTTCAACCCATCTGGTTATTAAGTGTTTTTATGTTCTTTTTAACATTTTCATGTATTATCATTACCATCTTTATAGCATATCGTTTTTCTAAAAGAGTCTCCAAAACAATGGATACGGTTACTAATCAACTACGCTACATTGAAATCGGTGATTTTACGAGGGAGATTCCTGAAGTACTATTAAAAACAAACGATGATTTAGGGCACTTTATTAAATCAGTTTATACAATGCAAAATATTATAAAGGATTTAATGAAAGAGCTTGAATACAAGACAACGGATTCAATTGAATCCACTCTTATCAATAATGCTGTAGAAAAGACACAGGGCGCTGCAACAGAAGCTGCTCTTGCTATTGAGCAGCTATCCATAGAAAGATTTGAAAAAGATGAAAACCTTAAAGAAACTTTAAAGAAACTTGAAGAACTTAACTCGAAGCTGCAAGCAATGGTTAATGCAGAGGTACAAAAAAATAGACAGAAAGACGCAGTAATGATATATCAGTCCAGACATGCCAAAATGGGGGAAATGATTGGCAATATAGCGCATCAATGGAGACAGCCACTCAATAGTCTTGGAATTATGCTTGCTGAGTTGAAGGATGCATTCGAATATGATGATCTTAATGAAAAACATCTCCAATCTGTTATAGAAAAATCCAACCAGATTATAAGTAATATGTCACAGACAATTAACGATTTTCGAGATTTTTTAAGCCCTTCAAAGCAAAAAACACCCTTTTCTATTTATAATGCTGTCTCTTTTTCAGTCGATCTTATAGAGCAAAGCATTCATTCAAATAGCATCTCTCTTGAAATGAATCTGATTTCTGATGCTTTTGTCTATGGATATAAAAATGAATTTTCACAGGTCATTTCCAATATTTTAAATAATGCAAAAGATGCTTTAGAAGAAGCCAACAGTAACAATAGAGTAATTCGTATTAAAATTACTAAAGTGGATTCCATTGTAGTAATTAGCATATTTAATAGTGGGCAACCTATTTCTTCTGAAGTAATGAGCAAGATATTTACGCCTTATTTTACAACTAAGACGTTAGGGCAGGGGACTGGGATTGGTTTATATATGTCAAAAATCATTATTGAAGAGCATATGAATGGTACAATCACGTTTGAAAACGTAAAAAACGGTGTGCTTTGTTGTATAAAATTACCTGTTTACGATGAGCGTTATGCGTAATTTTAGAATAATAAATAATGAGGTGAGGTTTGATATGAGAAAAGAAATTTATGATTTAAAGCTGCTCTATGTAGAAGATGAAGAAGATACATTACAACCTTTAGTACGATTTCTAAAGAGAAGGTTCTCGTTAGTAATATCTGCAAAAGACGGGAAGGAAGGTTGGGATCAATTTAAAGAAATCCATCCTGATATTATCATTACTGACCTCTTAATGCCTGACTACAGCGGGATTGAAATGATTGAAAAAATAAGAAAGACAGGGTATTCAAACCCAATTATTATTACATCAGCCTTACAAGATGTAAACTCAATTATTAAAACAATCGATATTGGTGTGAATAAATATATTCTGAAACCTATAAATTTAGATCAATTTGATCAAGACTTAATTACACTTGCAAATGATATTACTCTTCAACGAAAAAAACTCTTTAATATGACTTATGCACAAAAAAAAGTGTGTGAATCAGATATTAAGTGTTACCTATCTAAGATTCTAAAAAAGCATACTGGAAAGGGTCCTAAAGATGTAAAAGTGATTATTTTAAATGACCAAATAGAAATAACCTGTATAGACGTTCTAACACGACTCGAAATTACCTTGCTACAAAATGGTAAAAATGTCGCTTTAGTAGAACAGAATAGGCGTTTACTCTATCAATTATTAAAAAAAGAAATTGAAGATATGCTATTTAAAGAAATCCAATGTAATATCATTATTACTGAAATCAATATTAACCCAGTATTAAACACTGATGTCATTAGATTAAACCGTAATTAATTACTTAAAATCATTGAAATACATTTTATCTCATGTTATATTTAATTTATAATTAAGTTCCACTGACAGTACGCCTGGCAGTTGGGAAAACACTAATATAATATTCCAATATTAGAATTTTCCGGCAAAAAGATTAAAAGACACCAAAAACGCTTTTAATAGACCGGCACATAAATTTGTGTTGGTCTTTTTTATTTGAAAAAATAAAAATGAAAAGGAGAGAAAGATATGGAACACTTGCATATTTCAGCAAACTTTATTAAACGCTACTATAATGAGCTACTTAAAATCTTCAATTGCATAAATGTAGGCATCTATATTACGGATGGAAGTGGTGATACTTTACTTGTCAATGATGAGTCCATAAAAACCGGTGGCTTATCAAGAGAGCAACTTATAGGAAAAAATATGAGACAGCTTCTTAAAGAAGGATATGTTACAGAATCTGTATCTCTTAAATCAATTCAAAGCGGTGTAGAGGAGAGCTTAATTCAAGAGCTTGGTGATGGTGGACAAGTTTTTATTACAGGTATACCACTGGTACGAAATAATAAGGTTGAACTTATTATTAGTACCGAACGTGATATTACAGAAACAATTAAGTTAAAAGAAATATTAAAAGAAAAAGATAGAATCAACGAAAAATATGAAAAAGAATTAGAATATTTAAGAAAGCAAAATCAATCAGATGAACAAATCATTGCTGAAAGTGAATCCATGAGAAATATAATGAAGATGGCTTTAAGACTTAGCCAATGGGAGACAACCATTCTCATAACAGGAGAGTCCGGAACAGGCAAAGAAGTACTTGCCAACTTTATTTACCAAAATAGCAACAGAAAAAAGGGTCCATTTATAAAAGTGAATTGTTCAGCTATTCCGGAGAATTTAGTCGAATCAGAATTATTTGGTTATGAAAGCGGGTCTTTCACAGGAGCTAAGAGTAGTGGAAAGCTTGGCTTTTTCGAATTAGCCCATAAAGGTACGTTATTCCTTGATGAAATCGGTGAACTTCCTATACAAATACAATCAAAATTATTGAGGGCATTGCAAGAAAAAGAAATTATTCGCATTGGTGGGTCAAAACCTATCCCAATAGATGTAAGAATCATTGCAGCAACGAATATTAATCTAAGAAAAGCCATTACTAATGGAAAATTCAGAGAGGATTTATATTATAGGCTTAATATAATTCCTTTAGAGTTGCCTCCTTTAAGAAACAGACCGAAGGATATCATTAAACTGAGTACTTTTTTCATTGAACAGTTCAATAAAAAATATAAACAGCATAAAACTCTTGATTATGCAGCTTTAAAAGTACTAACAGAATATAATTGGCCCGGTAACATAAGAGAGCTTAAGAATATTATTGAAAGAAGTATGCTTATATCAGATAAAAATGAAATCACTGAAAATGAAATAACTAATCAGATCTATAAAGATTTTATGCCTTCCAACCTCGAGGAGAAATATTCAAGTAGTTCTCTCAAGGAACAAATCGAAACATTTGAAAAAAACCTTTTAATAAATTTAATATCTCAATGCAAAACTGCAAATGAGGTTTCTAAAATTTTAAAAGTAAATAAATCGACAATTTCTAAAAAAATGAAAAAATATGGTTTAAAAAAAGCAAAAAAAGAAAAATTAAGAGCATAAGTTTCCTTTTGGCAATTATAGGTTGCCGAGAGGAAACTTTTTTATCTACGACTATCCGGGCTTAAAGAAATAGCATAAGGCATTACCAGAGTTTCTAAAAAGAAACTAAACCAATTCTATCTACCAGTCTAAAACTCATAACCGTTGAAATTACAGTAAGTATTAATATGGCATAACAATTGCGTTAATAAAGGGCATTACAAAAAAGGAGTGATGTTAATGAAGATTGTAGTGCTCGGAGGAGCCGGTCAAATGAGCAGCTTAACTGTAAATGACCTTGCAAGAAGCGAAGATGTCAAAGAAATTTTAGTTGCTGACTTTAATTATGAAAAAGCAAAAGCAGTGGCTTCTAAAAACGGACTAAAATGCAAAGCCGTTTTTTGTGATGCTTTTGATGTTGAACAAGTCAGAAAAACAATCAGAGGATATGATTGTGTCATTAATGGGTGCACATATAAAGTAAACCTTTATGTCATGAAAGCTTGCCTAAAAGAGAAAATTCACTATACCGATTTGGGTGGGCTTTTTCATGTTACATTAGAGCAAATGAAATTAGACCAAGAATTTAAAGACGCTGGATTAACTGCTGTATTAAGCATGGGAGGCACGCCAGGAACAATAAATATACTTGCAAGATATGCTGTTGACAGACTTGATACCGTGGAAACGATAAATGTTTTGAATGGTTGCGGTGATTGGACTGAAACCAATGAAGTATTTAGTGTTCCATATTCTATAAAGACAATTATGGAAGAGTTTACAATGAGGCCGGTTGAATATATTAATGGAAAGCATGTTGACGTAGACCCTCGCTCTGGTCTTGAGCTCATAGATTTTCCGCTTCCCCTCGGTCCTGCATATGCCTACCATACTATTCATTCAGAGCCTGCAACAATGCCCCAAGCTTGGAAAGGCAAAGGTTTAAAAAATGTACTCTTTAAGTTGGCCTTACCACAAGATTTCCACGATAAAGTCGCATTCTTGGCGGATATTGGATTTGCCTCTCAGGATGAGATAGAAGTTGTAGAAGGTATTAAGCTGAAGCCAGCAGATATGTTAAATGCGGTCATTCAAAATATTCCTAAAGACTCAAATGCCGTAGTAAAAGACTGTGATATTCTTCGGGCTGAAGTGATAGGAACAAAAGATGGAAAGTCTGTGAAGTATACAGTAGATTCCATTGCGAGAGAAAACAAAAAATTTAATTGCTCATCAACTGAGTTGAACACCGGAGCACCTCCATCCATTGTTGCACAAATGATTGTTAGAGGTGATGTTACTGAAAGAGGCGCATTTGGAGCAGAAAGAGGAGTCAATCCTGAAATATTTTTTAAAGAGCTTTCGAAGCGAGATATGTACGTCTACGTCAATATGGAGACTCCTATTTCAATTGATAATTTTGAGCCTATTAATGCTCAAAAAATTATATAAAAACAAAAAAGGAGTGATGTTTTATGACAACTCAAAGTGAGGTCAGAAGACTATCGACCGGAAGAATTTGGGCCTTTTCAGTAGGTACTCTTGGTGAGTATTTCGTTTATTTCTTATTCTTTAATTACTTTTTATACTACTTGACAGATTATGTTGGCATTGCCCCGGCAATAGGGGGAACCATATTATCTATTGCAATGATTTGGGATGCCTTTACAGACCCTGTAGTTGGCTATCTCAATGATATAAGTAAAAATCCTAAAGGCCGTAGGCGCCCTATGATGATTAAAACAATAATTCCATTTATTATTACTTTTGGGCTTTGCTTTATCAGACCGAGCATTGAAATGGGACCGGCTTTATACGTATACTACACTTTTGTATGTCTTGCATTTTGGCTTTGCTTTACGTGTGTACAAGTGCCCTTCTATGGATTGCTTCCTGAAATTGCACATCATGAAGTCGATAGGTTGAAAATCAGGCAAGCAATGGCTGTCATTGGAAATGGAGGAAATATTGCTATCGGAATCGTTCCTATCGCTTTAGAATTTGTACTAAGACTCGGATTCAATGAAATGACCTCATGGACCGTAACAATGTTTGTTTTAGGTGCTATCGGAGCCCTTGGCTTTGTCGCTACATGGGCAGCTTCTAAAGATTTAGAAACGCCTCTTGACCAAGTCGTAAGACCTGAAAGAAATATTATCTCTACCTATATTGAAGTGCTAAAAGTCAAAGGGTACATCCCGGTGGTATTGGTATATCTTTTCTCTACTGTTGCCATCAATATTGTGTTTGCATCCATTATGTATGTAGGCGGTGAAAAACTAGAGCTGCCGGCATCTCAGCTTTCCATTGTTATGTCCTCTTATACTTTTGCCGGGATAATATTTGTTCCATTTATTTCTATTCTAAGTAAAAAAATTGGCTCATTAAAATCTTTTAAATTAGCACTCATTGTAGGTTTTGTAGGTTACATCATTATTGGATTGATTGGCGTTAATAGTTTTGGCATCATGCTTGTTCACGGTATCTTGACAGGCGGCTGTTTTGTATTATGGACAGCGTACAACTATGTTTGTTTTTATGAAATCTGTGATCTTGCGTATATGAAAACAAATGAACAATTAGAGGGTTCTATCATAAGTTTTGCAACTTTCGGTTATAAAATTGGCGCTGCAATCAGTGGGTTCTCCATGGGATTAGCTCTAACCATTATTGGCTATGACGGGACCGCAGAGGTTAAATCTACTGAAATGCTTTCTAAGTTAGACGGGCTTATTACATATATCCCTGCTGCGCTGATTGCATTAATCTTCATATTACTTCTACTATATCCGATTAAAGCAAAGGATTATGAATTCATTAGAAAAGCTAAACTTGCAAAAGAAAATGGCGAAGAATTCTCTACGACAGAATTTGAACATCTGTTATAAAGTGTATAGGTCTTAATTTTATTAAAGGAGGAAAAAGAATGACTAAGAAGTTTAAAATGTATATTGACGGTAAATGGGTAGATAGTTTAACAGGAGAAACATTTAAAGTGGTCAGCCCCATAGACGGAGAAATAATCGCAGAAATCCCTGTTGCAGCAAAAGAAGATGTAGACCGTGCTGTTCAAGCAGCAGCAGTAAATAAGGAGTCCTTTAAACTAACCGGTGATAATTACCGTTCAGATCTTTGTAATAAAATTGCTGATGAAATTGAAAAAAGAAAAGAAGAAATTGCGCATTGGATGACCATGGAACAAGGGAAACCTTATGAGCTTGAATCACTACCCGAAGTTGAAGAATCTATTCTAAACTTTAGAATTGCCGCAGAAGATATCAAAAGGATTGATGGCAATGTCATCTTCTCAAATGACCCTAATAAGAAATTCTTTACTAAGCGAGAACCAAATGGTGTATATGCGGCAATTACTCCTTGGAACTTCCCAATGGTAATTCCTGTAGAATATGTTGCGCCAGGGTTGGTTACAGGGAATACAATGGTCATGAAACCTGCAAGCTTAACACCTATAACCGTTCTATTAATGGCAGAATGTATTGAGGCTGCCGGCGTACCAAAAGGCGTATTTAACGTAGTAACGGGTCCCGGTTCTACTGTTGGTGAAGCAATGGTTGGTCATCCTATGGTAGATGCAGTGGGTTTTACGGGGGAAGGTGTTACCGGCAGGAAAATTGCTTCTATTGCACTTTTGAAGAGAATGCTACTTGAGATGGGAGGAAATGGCCCACAAATTGTGCTTGATGATGCAGATATTGTAGAAGCTGCTAAAGAAGCTGCCTTCGGATGCTACATGAATGCCGGTCAAGTATGTTGCGCTACTGAAAGAATTTTAGTTCAAAAAAATGTGAAAGATCAATTCATTGATGAGCTGCTTAGAATTACAAAGGAAATCAAAGTAGGAAGCCCTTTCGAATCTGGTATCACAATGGGACCTTTGAATAGTGAGGAAACAGCGAAAAAAGTAGATACCCATATTAAAGACGCTATTAAAAAAGGTGCGAAAATTATTTGCGGTGGTGGTAGAGAAAAAGGATTTCCAACTAATCTATACTATCAGCCCACAATCTTAGATAATGTTGTTCCCGGCATGTTAATACATGATGAAGAAACATTTGGCCCAGTTGCTCCTATTACATCCTTTGAAACGGATGAAGAGGCCGTGCAAATAGCGAATTCTACCGTATATGGGCTTCAAATGGCACTATTCACAAGCAGTTTGAAAAGATCTAAATATTTCTCGGATAGACTACAAACAGGAAATATTGCAATCAATGCATCCACTTGTTACTGGGAGGCACATCAACCATTTGGCGGCAGTCCTGGCACAGAATCTGGCCAAGGTCGCTTAGGTGGTATGTATACAATCTATGATATGACTCATATAAAGACAGTCTCTGTTGATTTTGAAAAATGTAAATAAAGTCATGATATTAAATAAAAAAGTTAAGTAATATCATAAAAGGAGAATCTTTAACTAATTTAGATTCTCCTTTTATACAACAATATTAGGGAGATGCGCATGGAGAAAAAAACTCATTACATTGGAACTACAGGATTAATATTAGCAACATTTTTTTGGGGAGCTGAATTTGTAGTTGAAAAAGACGTTCTTGCTCTTATAAGTCCAAATTATTCAAATGCTATTCGGTTTGGATCTGCAAGTATTATTTGCACATTTTTTCTTTTTCAAAAAGTAAAAAAGATAAAAATACAAGATATAATTAACGGCTCAATCACAGGCATATTTATGGGTGTTGGATTTGCTTTTCAGACAATGGGACTAAGCACAATTGGTGCCGGAGAAAATGCTTTAATATGCTCTGCTTATATACTAATTATTCCATTAGCTGAGTGGGCTATTTTTAAAGACTATCCGGGCAACCATACTTTTTTCTGTGCGGTTTTGGTTTTGATCGGTGTCTATCTTGTTACTTATGATCCTGACATCAATAGCTTCAGTTTTGATGCAGGGGAACTTTTAACATTAATTAGCGCCTTTTTCTATACCGGTGCAATTATTTCAATTAATTATTTTTCTTCCAAAACAGATCCCGCCATTCTTACATTAATCCAATTTTATACTACGACGTTTATTGCATTATTTTTAGCGTTGCTTATAGAAAAAAGACCTGTTCAATTTAATGGCCTACTTATAGTTGAGTTCATATATTTAATCATATTTGCTACCATTGGAGCACAGATGTTAATGAATTTCTGTATTAAATATGTGTCTTCCTCAGCAGCTGGAATGATTTTTTCAACAGAGTTCCTCTTTGCGATAGTACTTGGCGTTATCTTTCTTAAAGAAAAAACTGGATTGCTCTTTTGGATTGGAGCAGCCTTAATGTTAGGCGCTATTACTTTTTATCAGTATAGAGAGATAAAAAACAAACAAGAAGAAGTTATTGAATTTCCGACGTCATATAAGATAAGGTAAAGAATAAGTTTGTCAATTTGTCAAGCCTGACCCCAAGCGTTGCACAGGGCATGATTTTTCCACGGTTAAGAAGTATGTGGAAAAAGAAGATTTCAATCATGAAATTCGTCCTAAGCGAAAGCGTAACAGTAAGTTGTCACCTTATAGAAATATCGTTTTAAGATGGCTCATTGAAGACCAAAAAGCACCTCGTAAACAACGACATACAGCTAAAAGAGTATATGACAGGTTGAAGGAATTATATAAAGATGAATTCAATGTTCATGAAAGGTCTGTCAGGAAATTTGTAGCAGAATTAAGGAAAGAACTTCAGATGAATACAGATGGATTTATTCCACTACAACATCCACCTGGGGAAGCACAGGCTGACTTTGGTGAGGCACGATTTATTGAGAATGGTATAACTTATGATGGATATTACCTTAATATATCTTTCCCGTACAGCAATGGAGGATACCCCCAGCTCTTTAAAAGTGCAAATCAAGAATGCCTATTAGAAGGTCTGAAAGTGATACTTGAACATATCGGAGGAGTTCCCACAGCCATATGGTTTGATAATATGTCTACTGCAGTTAAGAAAGTCAGAGAGTATGGTGAACGTGATCTAACTAAACGATTCTTAAGATTTATGATGCATTATGGGTTTCAGAGTAATTTTTGTAATCCTAATAGTGGACATGAGAAAGGTTCCGTAGAAAACAAAGTAGGATATCATCGCAGGAATCTTTTTGTTCCGGTTCCGGAATTTAATAACTTAAAAGAATACAATAAGGAGCTTCTTTTAAAATGCGATCAGGACATGGACAGGATGCACTACAAAGAATATGGGCTTATTAGAGATCTATTCATAGAAGATAAAATAAAATTTTTTAATCTTCCTAAAGTTCCCTTTGAAGTTTACTTGCACGAATTTGCAAAGGCAGATAACTATGGAAAAGTTAAATTTGATAACAAAATATATTCTGTTTCACCTAATGTGGCAGGAAAACAGGTAATTATTAAAGCTGGAGCATATGATGTTGATATACTGGATACTGATTGTAACCATATAGTTAGCCATAAAAGGCTTTACGGTCAAGAAAAAGAATCTATGTACTGGATTCCTTACCTTGAACTTATATCAAAACGACCAACAGCATTAAAATATACCAGACTATTTAACCAGCTTCCGTTAACTTTAAAAGAATACCTTGATAGGTGTAATTATGAACACAAAAAACAAGCATTAAAGCTATTTACAAAAATGACTTTACATACAAATATAGATACTGCAATAGCAGCATTTGAAGAAGGCATAAAATTATCTGTAAAAGATCCTGATAGTATATGGGCTATATATTGCCGCTTAACAGCCAAAACTTTACCGGAACCTGAAATATGCCTTCCTAAAACAGTTCCTGAACTAAAGAAATATATTACAGATATTAATGCTTATGATAAATTGATAAGTTCAGGAGGTTTACAGTAATGGATTCAGATGGATTAATAAAACACTATTGCAAAGAACTCCGGTTTGGAAAAAACATATATGAAAACTATTCAAAGATTGATGCAATAGATTTTGGAGATTTCCTGGTACAGTTATTAAAACTTGAATTAGAGCATAGGGAAATAACCCGTAAGAATAGAAATCTTAAATCTGCCGGTTTTGATGTTATTAAAACATTTGAAGGGTATGAATTTAATGATATCCAAATTCCACCTGCAATTGATATTGAAGAATTAAAGGCCGGAACTTTTATTGACAAACAAGAAAACCTAATACTTTATGGACCTGTAGGTACTGGTAAAAGCCATATGGCAACTGCTATCGGAGTTGCCGCCTGCTCACAAGGTAAAAAAGCAAAATTTTTTCGCACTGCATCATTGGTCAATCAGTTAAGTGAAGCCAAAACAAATGGTGGGTTAAAAAGATTTATGAAACAGATCGAAAAGACAGACTTATTGATATGTGACGAATGGGGTTATGTACCCTTTGAAAAGGAAGGCTCACAGCTACTGTTTCAAGTAATCTCCGAATGCTATGAAAGAAGGAGTGTGATAATCACAACAAACTTAGAATTTAGTAAATGGAATTTTTTATGATGAAAAGCTTACAAGTGCAATTCATAGATAGGTTGGTGCATCACAGCCACTTGTTGGTTTTTCAAGGCCAAAGCTACAGGCTTACTCACTCAACCATGAAATCCCAGTAATGGATATGGGGTGCTTGAAAAATTAAGCTCCGCACTGCTTGATTTTTAACTTGCCAAAAACAACCGTAGCTCCATTCAGAAATTATAAAAACACTATACTCTTCTAATTTAGGATCAAGAGCGATTACCATTTTATTAATTGTTTTAACTTTTTTCATTTTCAACACTCTTCCTTTCTTTTTGTTGCGAATCGCAACAATGAAGTTGAGTTTCGCAATTGTAACAAAATTGTGGTATAATTATTTATTAATATTGGTATAATCAATATTAATATAGACTATATAAATATAATATATTGATGGCATCAATATGTCAATACATATTTTAAATATTGGGTAAAAAATGGATACTTTAGGGGAAAGAATTCAAAAATTGAGAAAGAAAAACAATTTGAATCAAAAAGAAATGGCCGATAAAATGAAAATAAAGCAAAGCAGTTTAAGTTCAATGGAAAATAATAAAGCTTTGCCTTCATTAGAAACGGTTATTTCGCTATGTAAAGGATTGGAAGTCGATGCCAATTGGTTATTAACAGGGGTAGAAGGGGTTAAAATATCAAAAGATGAATCTGTTTTAATAAATAAGTATAGAAAATTAACAGAACGAGAAAAAGGACAGATTGACTTTTTGTTAAATCAACTGCAAGAAGATAAGAAAGATGATGATACGAAAAAATCATCGACCTTTCCAGATACAGGTTAAAAAAGAATACTTTACATGATTAGTAAAGTATATCTTTTTATTTTTTTGAATTTATTCTGTCATATTTTGTTAGTAGTTGTATTAATTGTACAGACAGGTGATGGCATACAAAAATAAATTATAATTCAAAAAGTAACACGCTAAGATTAAATAGTTTAAATGGGGGTTTATAAATGAGAAACTTAATAATCAAAGGCATCTTTTTTTTCATTTGTTCGCTAGCTTCTGTATATGCAGATTATATTATAAAACCAAATACAATTATAGATATGAATTTAAATTCATTAACAGAAATTTTATTTTCTAGCGTATTAATACTAACAGGAATTTGGGTATCATGCTACTTTTTACTTTTACAATTTTATAAAAATAGATTTCCATTTGAAATAATAAAAAATGATTTTTTGAAAATTGTATCAACGAATTATTTGAATATTATATATGTAATAATCTGGGGAAGTATTCTAATTGCATATAAAGGAGAACTAATTTCTCAATTATGGTTTGCTTTAGTATCGATTGCAACCATTATAGAAATTTTAGTATATACATATAAATCTAATAAAAGTTTAATGATAAAAACATATATTGAAAATTATACAAAAGAATTAAAAGAACAACTTGAAAACAATATCTTAAATCCAGATGATCTTAACGAAATATTTGATAAAATGGAAAGTACTTTTGAAGAGTGTTTTGTCAAAGAAGAATATTTTATTTGTCAAAGCATATCAGAAAAGACAAGTAGTATATTTAAATCATTAATAATACAATGTAATAAAATGATTATTGAAAACAATTCAAAAAAAGTAGACTTTTTCTTTGATAAAGTTATTTCTTATTCAATTTATTTAATAGAATTATCTAAGAATTGCAAATCAGAACACTTTATTAGTACATTGGCAAATCAACAAAGGGATAATATTTATATATGCATTGATACCAATCAATTTCACTTATTTAAAAAATATATCAATGAGATAAATGATTTGATTTATAGCTTACAGAAAGAAAATAGTGAAGTAGCTGTATCACTACTGTTTGATACTTACCGAAGTATTATCAAGAAATTATTATCTACAAAGAAAGATGATATTGAATGGTTTAACTATTTAATTGATGAAACCTATAATATGACAATGTCTTTAAATTATATATATAAAAATTCAAATCTTAAGTATTTTGCAGATTTATTAACATATAGTTTATATAAAAGTGTAGATGATGAAGCTATTTACGACTATACTTTTAATATTTTCAGAAACTTTTCAACCGCTGCAGCTAAAATAAATCATTCATTCGATAACATTGTGGTCTATTTTGCCTTCTATTCTAATCAATTACTTAAAAAAGGTGAAATCAAAAAAATCGAGGATTATTTAAATTTAATTCAAATTGTTCAATATGATTTAATCAGAGATAATAGATGGTTAGACTATATTTCTTATTTTTTCAGCAGTACAACAGAAAAATATCCAGAATTATCTGAAAAGATAAGAGAAAGAAATATTGACATTTTACTTGAACTAATATCTATAGATATAAATTGTGATAATATTTTATTACCTTCTTTCAAGGAAGAAGTTTGCATAAATCAACGTGATTCAGAGAAAATAGAAAAGATATCCGATGACTTTTGCAGATTATTCAATAAAGCAGTAGTAAAAAACAATACTGGAATTTTCTACTTTTTTACTGAAGAATTAAATGATTGCATTAACAGACTTGATAAAAGCTCAAAAAAATCGCAAATTCTGCTTTTTGATGTTTATAATTTTATTATATCTAGAGTAGTTACAATAGAAAACAAGCTCTTTATGGAGATTACTTTTTCTCAATTAGAAAAATGTATAAAAGAACTTGACAATAACAATAAAATATCTTCTCATTTTGGAGAATATATAATAAAAGAATTAACTAAAATCGCAACACATAGTTTTAATACTAGTGATATATTCACTAGTAAAGTAGTATATCTTTTATTTTCTTTTATAGATAAAGATAATGATGAGGCATTAAGGTTTATTCTTACTGACAAAGAAAAAACAATACTGCTTTGCAGATGTATTTTTAATATTGGTATGAGTAGTATAGAAAATAATGATGAAATGAGCCTCCGAAATGTTTCGAATTCAATTGGTTGGATGATAATTAGAAGTATAGAGAGATCGCAAGGTGATATTACAAAATATCTTCTCGAAAGAGCAATAGTACTATTCAATACTGCAAAAAATATGACAATTTCTCCCAAAACATTAACTTTTATGATGACGCTTTTTACAACGATTGGAACATATTGTTGTAAAGACCCACGTTATTATGGATATAGATCACATATAATTGAAGCCTTAAGACTTGAGAATATTAATATAATTAAAACCGCTATTAACCTTAGAACAAGTGAGAATGATGTATGGAACGAATTATTTGATAATAATACAGAAAAGTTTACTAAAGAGTTTTTAAAAAAAATATTTGAAAATCGAAAAGAAATAAAAGTAAATACTTATGACGTCGGTTAGAATAAACTGTTAAATATTTCCATGAGGTCAAATATTCCTATAAATTTAGAATATAGGATTTGTTTGTGATTTAATCTGTTCATTATTAAATCAGTGCTTCTATTACAATATATGGGAATAATTAAAAAGTTCCGATACATGTATTTATGTGAATTGTTATCGAATACAAAAAATAGTATATAGGAGTCAATGTGGTATGAAATATAAATAATCTATAATGACCGTACTTGCATAGAACAATTATTAACTTTTATAAAATATTCTTTAGATAGTAAATAATTTAGTAAGCCTATTTTTGCAGTTATATCATGTGCAGGACCAATATTAATATTTTGTATAGGTATTTCGCTTATATTGTTATTGTGTAGAAACACTACTTCAATATAAGGAACGAAAATACCTGATTTAACTCTGTAATGTGTATATTTAGGATAATTTTCTGAAGGAAAATAAATAGCAATTCTATATTCTTCTTCATTTCTATAATCCGGCATTTTTGAATATAGTACAGAATCTATCAATAATTCATATACGTGTTTATTTTTTAGACAATCATTACCTTCTTCATATATTTTAAAAATATCATAAAGCCGAGGTGTTATTTTTTCAATCTGTTTATTAAAATCATATTCAACATCATTTCCTATGACAGAGAATAACTTATTATCTAAAGATGTAGCGAGTTGATCTTTACCTTTATTTCCTAGAATACGTAATCCAATATTATCAAAAGAATTTGATGAAAGTTTAATATTATATCCAAACACAGAAGAATAATTATACCATAATGCAGAAGACGATGGATTTGTAGAAAATGAAATAAAAAAAACTCGTAATGAAAAATGGCTACACCAATTAGTAAAATGTTTACTAATAAAGTCGATAAAGTAAGGATGGTTTTTAAACTCACTATTTAAAACCATATCAATAAGACTTTTGCCATAATTTAACTCTGTTTTATCATTTAGAAAAGAACAACTAGAAGCATATAAACTAGAATAATCAAGAATATTTTTTAAAGCATCACCATTAGTATAATGATATATTTCTTTTTCTCTTATATTCATTATGAATTCCTTTCCTGATACTATGTTAGATTATAATTTTTAAAGCATAATAATTCGATTATATAATCAAAACTCTGTATATTATACCATATTTATGTAGAAATTAGCAATTTGCCTTCATAGTAACAGTTCTGATAAACAGAATAATTAAATACAGTATCAAATAATATTAACGATATCGCCAGATACAAATTATCACAACTTCGAATCAGTTGGTCGGGGGTTCGAATCCCTCATGCCTCACCAAAAATGAACCGTCAGGTATATCCTGACGGTTGTTTTGTTATAGTTTGGATTCGGGCACCCGGACAACTGATTCTTCCTCTGTGGATCGTTAAATAACTTGGCGGTTCATATTTTTTGTTTGGGCTGATTTAGAACTCCCTGTGTTTCGGCTTTTTATTATTTAAATCTACAGTATTTTACTATATTTTGTTATAATATAATTATAAGAAATAATTGAATTTCGTTAAGACAATGTAGTAAAACTGTTGAAGGTGAGGGACAATTAAATGTTTAGAGAAATGAGAAGAGGCAAACAATTATTATCTATGGAAGACACTGCAGCTGTAATGGACCGATGCACAAATGGTGCTTTGGCGTGCTTAGGCGACGAAGGTTATCCTTATTCCGTTCCGTTAAGCTATGTTTATTTCAATGGAAAAATCTATTTTCATTCAGCAAAAGCCGGACATAAAATAGATGCCATTAAGAAGGAGCAAAAGGTATCTTTTTCAGTAATAGATGAAGATACGATAGTAAGTGAAGAATATACAAGCTATTTTCGCAGTGTTATTGCTTTTGGCAAAGCAAGAATTGTAGAAGGTGATGAAAGGATAGAAGCTTTTAAGGCTTTAGTTGAAAAGTATTCGGGAGATCAGCCAGAAGAAGCCAAGCACAAGGAAATAAACGAATGTACCCAAGCATATATTATTGCAATCGATGTTGAACACATAACCGGCAAGGAAGCCATCGAATACGTCAACGCCAAAAAATAATAATTGGAAAGGCATTTAATTTCCTATACAAGGATAGAAATGTTTACTATTATAAGAGAATTGATAAAAACTGAGGACGGTATTATTTATGTTTTGTGTATTTGTAATAATACAAAAGAACCCAAAATCCGTCCTAATTTATTTTGCGGATTTCATCGATTTTCTCTTCCATCTGAAGCAGTTTGGTATAATGAACCGTTTGATAATAGTTTGCATATAACAAACTAAAGAGTAAAAATAATAATGTCAATATGGTAATAGCTGCAAGCTTCCTCATATCGATCACCTTTCTGGCTTTCGTACCTATTAATTTTTCAGGACATCTAATTTATAGGCGATTATTCCCGATTTAAAAGTAAATATCCCTTATTAATAAGAGTTAAAGTTGTTTAAGGGGGGCATGTAGTGGATAGAAGAAGCCAAAATGAGGATTTTTACAAAAGAATAAGAAAGAGATTAGTGAATTGGTACAAACAACCGGAAGGAAAAGGTTATCAGTTTGCGGATTTTTTGTTGGCTGCACCTGATTTATTCCATTTGCTGTGTAAGCTTGCAGCAGACCCCAAGGTGCCCTCCAAAGTAAAGGTAAAGCTTGCAATGGGGATTGCCTATTTCATTTCGCCTATTGATATTATACCGGAGTTGATCACAGGTCCCCTTGGATATTCTGATGATGTGATGGTAGCGGCTTATATATTGAATTATACCATGAACCATGTAGGTGCAGAGACTTTAGAGAAGCATTGGGTAGGGAATCAAAATATATTGGAGCTGATAAAAGAAATATTAAAGATAGGGACGAAGTTTGTTGGAACTAATAATATTAAAAAAATTAAGGATGTGTTTAAATGACATAAGCTCGTCACCTTGAATATTTACAGGCTTTGATTCTGTGATATAGCTTGATGAAAAATTCTGCAATACCAAGCTGTTCACCGATATAGCCGGCTATTATTCTATAAATTTTCATTATCGCAATGAATATAAATAAAAGGGTTATGATTTTGAAAGATAAATAAATGTAATCCATTTCGACCTCCTTGATAATCGTTTTTTATGATAATAGTTTACCACATTTGACCTTTTCTGTAATTATCGCGGTGTGTCTTTTTTTGTAAGGAAAAAATTACATCCTGTATTTAGCCGCTATTTTCGTCATTAGCGGGAGAATCCATGATAGTATATTAGTAGAGGTCATTAGGTGAATAATTTATAGATATTTCGGTTGTGTGGATATTAAATATTTTTAAATTATTCAGAATTATTAAATAAAAGCAATATAAAGGATGACGTCATAATGAAACGTAAAGCATATTTAAAGTATATCCTCATTTTACTGTTGCCGGCAGGACTTTTACTGAACTATATTTCTTCGTTGGACAGATATGCTACGGAGCGGATATACTCAAATTTTATCTACAAAGGCATATATAAACTTTTAAGCAGTGCGACAGGCCGAGTACCCGTATCTATCGCAGAAATCCTTCTAATTCTTTTGATACTGCTGGTCATCATATACATTATAAGGGCAAGTTTGAAATTCATCCGGTATAAAGCCCTTCGGACAATGATCATTAAAGATTTCTGTATAAATTTTCTGGCCTTTGCCGGGTTGAGTTATTTTGCTTTTGTTGTTATGTGGGGCATCAATTATAATCGTCCGACCATATCGGAAATTTTTGATTTGGAGATCATACCTGCCTCTGTTGAAGAATTAACAGAGCTTAGTGAATACTTTGTCCGGGAGGTCAATGCATTGAGGGATAAGGTGGCGGAAGATAAGAGGGGTATTATGTATTCTGAATACGGGTATAAGGGCGTTTTCGACCGTGCAGGGGAAGGATTTGAAGCAGCTTCAAAAGTGTACCCCCAGTTAGGTACTACATATGGCAAGCCAAAAGGAATATTGCTGTCGGATATTATGTCTTATACCGGTATATGGGGAATCTATGTTCCTTTTACTTCTGAAGCCAATGTGAATATAAACATTCCGGCATCTTTGCTGCCACACACCATTAATCATGAAATGGCCCATCAATTGGGGTTCGCAAGGGAAGAGGAGGCGAATTATATCGCTTACCTGACCTGTAAAATGCATCCGGATCCTGATTTCAATTATTCAGGAGCACTCTTTGCAGTTCTTCATATTATCAATGAGGTTTACAGGTATTCGCCTGATATTTATAATGCCTTAATGGTAGAATTAAATGAAGGAGTTATCCGTGATATACAGGAAATCAAGCGATTTAATAAATCCTATGATGGTAATGTAAAGCAGGCATTTTTAAATTATAACGATTTTTATTTAAAAATGAACGGGCAGGAGCAAGGGTTAAAAAGTTACAGAAGAGTGGTAGATTATTTGGTTGCGGAATACAGACTGAAACAGGACAATCTTTACCGATCGGAAGAAAAATATATTCAATGAAAGCTTTAAATAAACAATGAATAATGATTATGAATCATTTTGTTCTACAAAATTTCAGCATTATAGCATAAATTATGAGCCGCAATTTATAATATGTATTCCATAAGCTATAACCAATCTCGTGGATGAGATGACGACAGAAAGGATTTTGCGAAGCAAAATCCTTTCATTGATTATAATAATTTTATGATATTGAAATTATCCTCCAGCAAAACCCAGTTTTGCGGATAAGGGTAGCCTAAAGCCCAATAGCTGATACCCCTTAAATCGTAAGCTTTGACTGTTTCAAATTTGGCTTGTGCACTTCGGGCATCTTCAAACCATACCTCATGGAGTCTGCCGTTTTCATCATAATATCTAAAATATGGAGATTGAGAAATGGGATCATATTGTATAACAGTGCCGTAATACACTGCCCTTCTGATGGCTTCCTGCGGACTGAATGTTTCTGCTTCCTGTCCTGCAACAAAGGGCAGTACCCAATCCCGGGCATATATCTGAAAGCCAAAGAATATTTTATCTCTCGGCATCACGGAAACAGCATAATCCAAAACACGGCGGATTTCATTGATTGGTGAAATCGGCCGGGGAGGTCCTTTTCGGTAACCCCATTCATAAGTCATAAGAATAACAAAGTCCATGATCCTTCCATGTGCTTCATAATCATGGGCAGTATACAGCAATCCTGCTTGTTGGGCACTTACTTTTGGCGCCAGGGCACTTGAAATAAAATAACCTTGGGCATCCATAACGTCAGCTGCACGCGCTATGAAAGCATTGTAAAGCTCTCTGTCATCAGGAAGTACGTTTTCGAAATCGATATTCAGTCCTTGATATCCCTTGTCTCTCATGATTCGCAGTATATTGGTCAATAGCATTTCTTGTATCTCAGGATTAGCCAGAATGATATGTGCCAGATTTTCACCTAATTCAGTAGTAGTGAAATTGGTAATGGACATCATTGGCACTGCATTTATATCATAGGCGGCTTGTATGGCAGGAGAATCATCAATCGGAACCAGAGTACCATTTTCCCTAATAAGGTAAGCGAAGGGAGACATGTAGGTCAGATATTGTCCTACTTCCCGGATTATGGGTGCGGCGGGTTCGCCAAAGAAGTAGATATACCCGTTTACTTCTATAGAAGTTCTTTTCTTGCCGGGGATAATCAATTCAGTTCCGGGGTAAATTAGATATGGATTTTCAATTTGGTTTATTCTTATAAGTCTTTCCAGTGAGACATCATATTTTTGGGAAATTTTCCAAAGCGTATCATTTGGTTGAACAATATAACGGGGAGCCGGGATCAATAAATTCTGGCCCGGATATATGTAATTAGGATCGGAGATATTGTTTGCCTGCATGATACTCTGAACAGTTGTATTGTATTTTTGTGCTATTTCCCATAATGTATCATTAGGATTGACGGAATAAATTATGTCTTCAGTAGGGATAACCAGTGCCTGGCCGATGAGCAATTGGTTTGGATTTGGTAATTCGTTGATTTCTACGATATCATTGACAGGTACTCGGTAATACGCTGCAATCTGCCACAGCACTTCTCCTGGTCTCACAACATGAATTAACATTAAAAATTAGAACCCCCTTTCCACTAATGATATAATCAGTATATGAATAAGCAGCGGTAAAATGAACATAAGCTTAAATAATTTCTTAAATTTGGTACGGAATATCAGTCTTTTTTATAGAAAAATGACAAAAGATATGATATATTAAAACAATTGAATTAATAAATACATAAAATTTAGATGTGAAAGAGAAAATGATATTAACAGACATCTAAGATGGAAGAGAGGGAGATATTATGAGCGAAGAAAATTCAATGAATGAATACATGGATCAGGTAAATGATTCCATGAAAGAAATATTTAAAGGAGATATTATCGAGGGGACGGTTATATCCAAAAACGATGAAGAAACAATCGTAAATACCGGACGGTTTTCGGACGGGATCATTCCCAATGAAGAACTGGCGGCAGATGATTCGGACAGTATCCAGGTAGGAGACGCCATGTCGCTTTATGTCTTGGATCCTCATGATAAAGAAGGGAATATGATACTTTCTCAAAAAAGAGCTGTAGAAATCACAGCATGGGAGGAACTGGAAAAAGCATTTGAAGAGAAATCAGATATTCACGTAACAGTAAAGGATGTTACTAAAGGCGGTGTAGTGGCTTTTTATAATAATATCCGCTGCTTTATCCCCGGGTCACTTTTATCTTACCGATACGTAGAAAACATGGGCGATTATGTCGGTAAAGAATTGGTTGTAAGAGTTGAAGATTTTGATAAAGATAAAAAACGCGTCATATTAACACGTAAAGCCGTGGAAATAGAGGAAAGGAAAAAATCAAGAGAAGCTTTATTTGAAAAAATTGAAGTTGGCAAGAAATACAAAGGAACTGTTACAAAGCTCATGAATTATGGTGCTTTTGTAGATATTGGGGGAGTTGAAGGGCTTGTTCATATCAGTGACCTTTCATGGAACCACATAAAACATCCTTCTGAGGTTGTTTCTGAAGGCGACGAAGTAGAAGTATATGTTCTGAATTTTGATTCCAAAAAAGAAAAAATCGGATTAGGACTAAAAAAGGTTGAAGATGATCCGTGGAATAAGATAACAGACAGTTATCAAGTGGGAGATATTGTGGAGGGGAAAATCGTGAGACTTACAGATTTTGGAGCTTTCGTAGAGATAGAGAAGAGTATCGAAGGTTTGGTACATGTTTCTGAAATATCAAACGAACATGTCAATAAACCGGCGGATGTTTTAAAAGCAGGCGATAAAGTCGAAATTAAAATTCTTAAAATAGATGAAAAAAATAAGAAATTAAGCCTGAGTATTAAAGAAGCCCAAGGGTATTCTAAAACACAAGAATCAGACAATAAGCATGAGAAGGAACCGGAAGCCGAAGGAACTACTTTAGGCGATTTGGTTGGAGATAAATTGAAAGACTTTTTTAAGAATTAAAAATAATGCTTAATATATAGTCTCAATACTTAACCCCTTAATCCTGTTGGAGTAACACAACCAGAACTTCAATAAAGATTAAGGGATTTTTAAAAATTACATAAAAATTAAAAAATAGAAAAATATGTAAAAAAATAGAAAAGTATGATATAATAATTAAAAATATTATAATAAAAAGGAAGTGAAAAAATGGGTGATTTTAAATACGAGGTAATAAAAGTCTTCGGCGTTTTATCCGAGTCTCCAAAAGGTTGGACCAAGGAGCTGAGAAGTATAAGCTGGAATGGGCGTGATCCCAAATATGACATCAGAGAATGGGCACCGGACGATGAGACCATGGCAAAAGGGATTACTTTAACCAAGGAGGAAGCGCAAAAGCTAAAAGAACTGCTGAATCAAATTGATCTTTGATTGTTTATAAGTCCTAATTATGATAGGTTTAATATTATAAACCTTGTAAATAATTTTGGTTAAATCATGCAGAGTTTTTCCCATAATTATTGATATCATTCACCTTAAAAACGCCTCTTCATTGAAGAGGCGATCATTTTTCACCTTAAATGGCAAAGACAGAACCTCTTGATATAGTTATCTATCTTTTAAAATAGAGGTATACTTTACTTTAAGGTATTATGAATGTTTATGCTTATATAGTTTTGTTAATATTTACGAGGAACAATTTAATATCTTCCGTATCCAAATCCATAGTTGCAGAACAATACAACTAACAGTAGAAAAAAGAACAACAGGCTGTCATCTATTCCTCCAAGACCGCCATATACGCCGTCAGCCATTAATATAACCTCCCTGATTGTTTTAAAGTAAACCTTTAACGGATGAATGAAGTTCTATGAATGAAAACATCGAAAGTCCGTATTATCCTTTGCATAATTCATATTATGACGAGGGAGGTTTATATGTTAATAATACTTCTTGTTTCTGACATATATGTGTTTGATATTGCTGTTTCCGGAATCTCTCTGGTCGATATCGAATAAATCCAGAGCTTTAATAAGAAGTGTCAGTTTCGGGAAGCCGTAGTTCCTTGGATCAAAATCAGGCTGCTTCTTGATAATAAGGTTTCCCACATCTGCCAGAAAAGCCCATCCGTCTTCATCGGCTACATCTGTTATGGATGTTGAAATTAAATGAATCATCTCTTTTTCAATATTGATAATTCCATTTTTAGAGGAATCCTTATGGCCTGAGGTGCCCCTTGCAGGACTGGTCTTATCTTTTATCTCTTTTTCATTAGGTTCCTTATCTGATGAATTGATGATTTCAATATATGTAAATTTGTCACAGGCTACGATAAAAGGATGTGGTGTTTTTCGCTCACCAAAACCGTAAACTTTCAAACCGGCTTCCCTCAGACGGATGACCAGCCTTGTAAAGTCACTATCGCTGGATATGATGCAAAATCCTTCTACTTTTTCTGAATATAATATATCCATTGCATCAATAATCATTGCGGAGTCGGATGAATTTTTCCCGCGGGTGTAACTGTATTGCTGTATAGGTGTGATAGCATTTTCCAGAAGCACGTTTTTCCATCCCTTGCTTGCCGGTTTGGTCCAGTCACCGTAAATACGTTTTATGGTTGGTGTACCATATTTAGCTAATTCAGACATGATTCCTTTGACGTTACTGTGGGGAACATTTTCGGCATCAATCAATACTGCAAGTTTTAAGTCTTGCTTTCCTACCATGGTTTTTCCTCCTATATCAGGTATAAAGAATCGTATTATGACTTGTAAAAATAATTTTACTATTCTTTAAAACAGAGTACATATCAGCATGTATTACTGAATTATTATAACATATCCCCTTACAATAAAAAACCTTTTCAATTTTTCGTCAAAAGAAATATTGCAGGCTCTTGGCCTGCAATACGATTTTTTGAATTTATCTTGCACTTAAGAAGAAAAATTTTATCTGTGTATAAAAGGCATTTCTTTTTTATGCTAACACTTTCCGTAACCGCCAATGCCTCCAAAACCGCAATTACAGAATAATACGACTAGCAACAGGAAAAAGAATAACAAGCTACTGTTATCATCGCCCCATAAAAAACCATCAGCCATAATTAAACCTCCTAAAGTATTAGAATTTAAGTTATTTTATCATTAGCTTAATACATAGTATGAAGAATATCGTATATTGGTTAATTTATGTAATAAAATTCCTTTTTTCATCATAAAAGAATAAGGGGTGATTATATGGGAAAAATCAAAAAAGGAAAAAGGTTGTTGAAAATTGCAGTTGTCGCAGTTTTTGCATTTTCTCTCGGGCTTAATCTTTATAGTTTCAAGCAAAATATAGAACTTGCCAGTCAGTATGAGTCTCTTATGTGTATTACCAGACAACTTGACAGTACCAATGCCATTTCGTTTATCACATCATTAAATGTAAACAGGTACAAAGACGTAGAAGTATTTGATATTAACAAAGGAGAAGTTGTAAAGAAGGTACAGTCCAATGAAATAATTCAAAATGAAGTAACGAAGTATCTGGAAAGTATTGAAGGGGTATATGAAAAAATAAAACCTTTACCAAGCAGCGGCAAAGTTATTAAAGTTCCGTTGGAACCTGAAGTGAGAGCAGAAAATCATTGGCTGACAGATGAAGGCATTAAAACCATCGATAAGGTATTTATTATACTTCCCGATCAGGAAAAGCCCTTTCTTTTGGTTCTGAACGATGACAAATTACCTGTATTTTTTAGCTTTTCTGCCAATACGGAAGTGCTGCTGCAGGAACTGAATAAATAAAAATACATATATATTATAGAAGATAAGATGAAAGATGAGAGTTGACCTTATGATAATTGGTACTTCTCCATCTTTCTTTTTAAAGTAAATCGGCTAATACCCAATACCTCAGCAGCCTTGGTCTGATTCCATCCTGTTGTATCTAAAGCTTGCGTAATATATACCTTTTCTATGCTATCCATTTTTTCTTCCAGAGAAATTTCATTAAAATCAACTTTAGCTACCACTTTAGGAATATTGATGATGGTTTTTTCGGCTTTGTAATTCTGCATTTCCGGAGGAAAACTTTTCAACTTGATCCATTCATCATCTACGAGGATCACAATCCTTTCAACTACATTCTTTAATTCTCTAATATTGCCCGGCCAATGATAGCTCAGCAATTTTTCCTTAGCTGCATTATCAAAACCTTTTATGGTTTTACCAAAGGTTTTATTAAATTTTTCAAGAAAAAATTGGGCAATCAGTAAAATATCATTTTCCCGTTCTCTCAAGGGAGGTAAATCTATAGGAATAACATTGATACGATAATAGAGATCTTCCCGAAACTCCTTATTTTTTACAGCTTCTTCTAAATTTTTGTTGGTAGCGGCGATGATTCTGATATCCACCTCTATGTCTTCCAAACCTCCAATTCTTCTTAGCTTTCTCTCTTCCAGAAACCGAAGAAGTTTCGGCTGCAGATCCATAGGAAATTCTCCCAGTTCATCCAAAAAAACGGTTCCCCCGTCGGCAATCTCAAATAACCCCTTTTTCTTTGAGGAAGCTCCGGTAAAAGCACTTTTTTCAAATCCAAAAAGTTCGCTTTCAACCAGTTGTTCAGGAATAGCGCTGCAATTGATTCTGACCAGTGGTGAATCTTTTCTGATACTGTTTTTATGAATGGCTTCGGCAACCAATTCCTTGCCGGTACCTGTTTCTCCACGGATAAGAACGGTGGCATGGTCGTTTTTTGATAACTTATTGATTTTATCAAATACTTCCTTCATTTTATGGCAATCGCCGATAATATCCCGGGTAATACATTCATTTTGTTTCTCAAGAAGATATATTTTGTTTTTCATTTTAAAATTATTATAAGCTTTGTCCAAAACCAGTTTTATTTGTTCAAGTTCAAAAGGCTTGTTGATATAATCAAAAGCCCCTTGCTTAATTGCAGATACTGCGCTTTTTATATCACTGTAAGCCGTCATGACAATAACTTCGATTTCATTATCTATCTTCTTGATATCCTCTATTAAATCGATTCCGTTTTCATTTCCCAGTTTCATGTCCGTTAATACGATATGCGGTTTAAAAGAGTGTACTTTTTTTAAGGCATTTTCTGATGTTTGTGCAGCAGCCGTTTCATACCCCATATCCTTAAGTCCGGCATCAAGAGACTTGCATATCATAGTTTCATCGTCAATAATCAATACTTTAATCTTCATTTGCATCCTCCATATATAGTGGCAAAAAGACTTTAAATTTAGTCCCCACATTTACAACACTTTCAATTTCCATTTTCCCGCCATTTTCTTCAACCAGTTTTGATACGACGGATAATCCGAGTCCTGTTCCTTTTGTTTTTGTTGTATAGAACGGATCGAAAATTCTTTTGATGGTATTATCATCCATACCGATCCCGGTATCTTCAAAGGTAATGATAACAAATGGGATCCGGTCTGAAAAGGAATTTTCAAATTTAATATTCAAATGGCCATGAGTATCCATGGAATCAATTGCATTATTGATAATATTCAAAAATATCTGTTCCACCTGACCCCGGTCAACGAAAACAAATAAATGGATGCATTCCACATCCTGATGGACTATAATTTTTTTTCTGATAATACCTTCCTTATTTAAATCCAACGACTTCTGCAGAATATCTGCAAGATTTGCTTTTTCTCTTTGAGATTTTTTTGGTTTTGAAAAATCCAAAAGCTCGGCAACCAGATTATTGATTCTGTCGATCTCATAAATAATACCGTCAAGCAATTCCAGGCTTGACTGATCTGTAAAATTCAAGACTCTGTTTTTTATCACCTGGATACTTGTTTTTATACCTGTCAGCGGATTCCTGATTTCATGTGCCAGCCCTGCTGCAAATTGACCTACGGATGCCAGACGGTCAACTCTTACCAGATTATTTTCCAGAGTTTTTCTCCTTGTAATATCATTGAAGCTGCAAATGGCACCGTTAATTTGCCCGTTTTCCATTTTCAATAGAGAAGTACTTACGTCAAAATAAAGGGTTCGGCCTTTCTCAACTGTGTTGAAAGTAATCATAGTATTGATATTATTTTCTTCATTAATGGTTTTATTAATCTGCTTATTCAGTTGATCGTATATATCTTTATGGTTTCCGTAATGATCAAATATCTTTTGACCGGCTTCGTTCACAGAGATCAATTTACCATTTTTATCAGTTGTCATGATACCGATATAGATGTTTTTTAATATACTTTCATTGAATTTTTTCATTTCGATCAATTTTTCCGTACTGGTATTCAATTGATCGATCATATTGTTGAAGGAGTTTGCCAGAATACCGATTTCATCGCTTCTGTTGATAGTGATTTTTTCTTTTAGGTTGTTGATTTCGATCCTTTTGCAAATGTCCGCAAATTTCTTGATAGGTTTTGAAATGCTGTGGGCAATAAAAATAATGGCTTGCATGGAAATAACCAATGAAATAACGGCTATTAAAAGAATATATTTTTGTATTCTTAGGAGTTCATTGGAAAAAATGGTCTTATCAATCCCAAATATAAAGGTCCAATTCCAATTATCAAAAGTATCATGCATAAACAACAGGCGATTTTGATTATGAACTTGTCCCGGTTCAGAAGATATCATATTTTTCAATGAATCAATATTAAAATTTGTATTATTAAAGATTGTATTCTCACCGTCAAGAATGATCATGTTTTCTTTATCGATGCCGCTGAAGTATTTTCTGGCTTCTGCTTTTCCCTGGTTGATAGTCATTATGCCATTCTCGACTTTTTCATTCAGTATCTCCATATATGCAATGGATTCACTCAAATTATTTTCCAGAATCATAATTTTATCATTGAGTAAAAGCTGATAACCATTCCAGTAGGATATTATACCCATGATCAGAATGGGTATAATGGCTAAAACCATGAAAGGGATTAGTATTTTATTCTCTATGTCCAGCTTCATGACACATCACCTGTTTCCTTGTAAGTTAACTTGCTCACCGAATAAAAAATAATGAAGGATACAATCAGGCCCGGAAAGACAGGATGTAGCATCATATTATAAACACCGCTGATATCTAACAGATAGAAAACACATATGGTCAGAATACCGCCTATGGCCGACATAACAGCACCTCTCTTTGTGGCTTTTTTCCAATATAGCCCTCCATAGAGAGGAAAAAGAAAGGAGACCGCAAATATGCTCCATATATAACTGCCGTAAATCAAAAGAATATCAGGAGGATTGACAGACAGCAGCAAAGATATGGTGCCTGCAATAAAGATCGTTACCCTGCTGATTCCCAAGAACTTTTCATCTGATATCTCTTTGTTGAAAAGATTGATATATATATCGTAACTAAAACTGCTTGCCAGGATCAGGAGCTCTGAGTTTGCAGTTGAGATGGCTGCCGCAATGATGCTGATAAAAACAAGGCCACTGAGATTTAAAGCCATTTTGCTGTTAATGATAAATGGAAGTGCTTCATCTACCGAGCTTATTTGACTGATCTCGGGAACAAGTACTCGGGAACCTATTCCGATGAACATAAGCCCTACATACAGGATCCCTAAAACGATTGCCGAAAGACAGACCATCTGGATTCCGGTTTTTCTATTCTTAGTTGAAGTGATCCGAATGATGTACTGTGGGTTAGAAGCAGTACCCAGTCCCCAGGCAAGGCCTGTGGTGATGATCATCATAGGGCTGAACAGATTATTGGCGGAAGGATCCAGTAAAGCACCCTGAGTAATACTGTATTTGGGAGAGACTTTGGACATAATGGCAGCTGCTTTTTCGTGCATTAGGGTAATGCCGCCTACATCACTTACAATAAAAACCGCGGCAAAGAAAATACCTGCTGCTAAGATGATAAAATTAAGAGAGTCTGTTTTAGATACTGAAAACAATCCGCCGAAACTTGTGTAGACGACAAAAAGATAAATCAGTAATATGGCGATGGTATAATCAATATCTAAAAGAGTGGATACAACGATCCCGAAACCTTTTATCTGGATAATAATATAGAGAATATAGCAGATGACAATAATTAGTCCGGTAAAAGCCTGAAAGCCTTTACTGTTGTATCGGATCTTAAAATATTCAGGAATTGTTATGATGTCATGGCGCTTGATTCTGTTTGCTACAAAAACCAGGCAGGATGCGCCTAAAAGCCACCCGACTACGGAGTATAAAATCGTAGAGTAGCCGTAAGCATAGACGGAACCTGTAACACTCTGCATGGATACCGCACTGAACCAGGTGGCGGTAAAGGTACAGACACCGGTAAATAATCCGAGACTGTTTCCTGCTACGCAGAAGTCTCTTGCATTATTTGTTTTCTTAAAACCATTTTTGCCCCAAAATAAAAAAACAATAGTATAGACTGTAAAGCAAAACATATACATGATAATTTTATTCATTTTTTTTATCCTCCAGGTGTTTCAGTATAAGAGCGATAATGGTAGGAAGAAACATTGACAAAACGAATAAACCCCCGACAATGATCAGAGTATTAAGAGGAAGACCCATGATTAAAATATTCTCTTTCATATAACCATTCCTTAAAATATCTTTTAACAAATATTATACACCATTTTTTTGTTTTTCCCCTATTATTATCATTCATATTTTTCAAAATTAACCATGAGCATTTCCGAACATCTGTATCAGGAACGCTCTTTTTTATGTTCGTAATCGCTCGATGGGAATGGAATAAGAGAGTGAATTACAAACAAATCGCAAAAATTCAAGGGTTTCATAAGCTGGCATCCTTCTTGCTCAATATAAAACTCGAAATTATTATTTTAAGGGAGGTTTTTTTATGGCAATGAAAAGAGAGTATGGTAAAGAACAACCTTACATTCCGGCAGGACCTTTTAAAATCCGTTTTCCTTTTATTCATTATCGTTTTGAATTTGCGGATTATATCCAAGGTTTCCTGATGTGCGCAGTATGTCTGGGTGCCATTCCTATGTTGCAGGAATATCTGGGAATGCCTTTTGAAGTTGCAATCGCCATCGTCGTATTAAATGGAGCATTGTACTGTTTGCATACTTTTCTGGGGGATCCGGTGGTTCCCGGGTGGGTTACACCTGCGATTCCATTGCTGATGATTTATGTCAGTCAATTTGAAATGGGTGTGGAAAGAATGCAGGCACTTATTGCATTTGAATTATCTTTAGGTCTTTTAGCAATTATTTTAGGTATTACCGGTTTAGGTAAAAAAATTGTTTCTGCCGTTCCCAACGCAATGCAGTCAGGAATTATTCTGGGTTCAGGATTTGCTGCGGTAATGGTCATATTCAATGCAGGTGCAAGATTTGACAGCTTTCCTATTTCAATAACGGTTTGTATTGGTGTAGGATTTTATTTATTGTTCTCTACTCATTTTAAAAGCATCAGGGATAAAAACAAGTTATTAAAAGTTTTATCAAGTTTAGGCATCTTACCTGTTATTGTATTAGCCGTTATTATTGCACCTTTGGTGGGCGAAGTACCATGGCCCGAAATTGAATGGGGAATTACAAAACCGGCTTTTGGTGCTCTGTGGAGTGAATGGACGATATTTGGCGCCATTCCATTTCCTTCACTTGGGATGTTCATCAGCGGATTACCAATGGTTTTCTCCGCCTATATCGTTTTATTCGGCGATATGATTCAATCACGAGCATTGATTGAAGATGCTGAAAAATTCAGAGGCGATGAGCATATCGACTATAACTCCAACCGGTCACATTTAGTTTTCGGTCTCAGAAATACGATCATGTCTTTCTTCGGGCCTGATATCACCATGTGCGGACCTTTGTGGGCAGCTATGCAGGTTGTTGTCTGTGAACGTTATAAACAAGGAAGAAAAGCAATGGATTCCATCTTTGGAGGAGCAGCTTCCTTTAGATTTGGTACATTCACAGGATATCTGATTCTTCCTATCGTAACACTTGTTAAACCTATATTAGGTATTGCTTTAGCTTCCACTATGCTGATTCAGGGTTATGTATCCGTACGTGTCGGCGTAATGAAAGCAAGAACCTTCAATGATTTAGGAATTGCAGGTGTTATGGGTGCCGTGCTTGCAACTCGTGGAGCAGCATGGGGATTGGCAACCGGTATCGTATTATGTATACTGATTAACATTTTCCATAAACCTGAATACGATACATTAATCTTTGAAGAAAATAAGACAGCTGAGCAAAAAACCGCTTAATCATTTTATTTTGACAGGAGGCATATTTTGAAACTGATCATAGAAAAAGGCGTGAAGGAATATTTAAAAAAACATGATGCTGAATGTATCGTTATAGATATGATAAAAGATGAAACCAGCGGCGGATGTTCCTGTGGAATCACGAAAAAGTATTATACGCCATATATACGGGTAAGCAAGGAAAAGGACAATATGAGTAAAAAATATGCTGAATATGAAGCGGATGGGGTCAAAGTTCTTATTGATAATAAGGCATCAAGTCAAATTGGTAACGCAGATACCGTAACCGTTTTTATTGAAAAGGTATTTTTCAGCAAAAAGCTGAATGTGGAAGGGATAAAGACCATCATAGAATAAAGCCCTTAATGTTTTAGACTTAGTTCTAAGTTTTGCACCTCTGAAATTTATTTCAGAGGTGCTTTTTCCTATTTCTTTTTTTTGCTGTAATTTAGGGCCTTAACAGTTGCCAGAGCAAAGCTTTTTCAAGTATAATATGATATGTAGAATTATGTAGATTATACTCGAATGGCGGAAAAAGAAATGCGGATCAGACAATCAGATAACCGTGCGAATGTCTATAAGATATATTATATTGTAATTGCAGGTATGTGTTTACTCATCCTGCTTTTGTTTAATATGCTGGTTTGCAACAGGATCCAACAGTATAAGGAAGCTGCAGTCAATGAAATAAGAACTTATACAAGGAGCCAGACTTACAATATTGACAGGGGCATGGAAAGTATGCTCAATAACGTATACATCCAGCGGGGAGCGCTGGAAGGCCTTTTGTCATCTGAAGAAGCAGATCAATCTGTTGCTATAGCTGATCAATTGGAGTATAACAAAGCCTATCATACATCCTTTCTTAATGACAAAAAAATCAACTTTTCAGGAAATATTCTTGTTGAAGGTGATATCCATAAATATACAGCAGATCAAAAAAAAGAAATCAATAATCTGTATCATTTATTCGATATACAGAACTTACTTCAAAAATATACGGTTTTTGATATCTGGAGCGTCTATTATTCAAGAGAAGGTTATTTACTGATTTATCCATATGCATCTTTAAATGAGTGTATACCTGAAGGGCAGAAATTTCAAATTAAGGAACTGGTAGCTGAATCTATAAAGGAGATTTTGTCGGAAAAGGATCCGACCATTTTACAACACGGATGGGAAACAGATGCTTTCTATGATATGACTCAACAGGTATTGATGTTCTCCAAAAGTCTTCCTGTACAAAAGGGAGGGAAGATTACAGGGATCATCACTTGTAATATGAGTGTGGAGGATATAAAGGATTTTATTTCTCAACCTCCTGATTTGGAGATGTATATAGTCGATAACAGTGGGAAAGTGATATATGACAACGGAAATTTCAATAGTGAATTGATAGACTCAGAAATAGTATTTCATGATGCCTACGGGATTTCTTTGGATGAGTACGGCCAGATCATAAATTCAAAGGAAAAAGAATTAAGAGGGTTATACTTTTTTTCTTCAAAATTTAAAAATACCAATTGGATGTTGATTACCGTTGCCCGAAACTCCATATTAAGCTATGGACGCCAGGACAAAATATTGCTTTATTTTCTGGGAAATTTTGCGATTTTAGCATTTGCCGCAGCATTAATTATTATATTGAGGAAATATCATAAAAAGGTCCGGGAAATCGAACTTATGAAATCAGATTTTCTCATGACCGTTTCCCATGATCTAAAATCACCAATGATGCTTATCATGGGCCATTTAAGACATATAAGAGAAAGTATAAATGCACATGCGATCCATCATGAGAAAAAGAAACCTTACAGAGAAATCGAACACAGGATTGCAATCATTGAAAATGAAGGGGCCCGATTAAAGAATCTGATCAATAATATTATAGAATTGTCTAAGCTTCGGTTTGGGGAGATATTGCTTATTAAATCCAGGGTCAATATCAGAGAAATACTGGAAGAAGTAAAAGGCGTTATAGAAAATGAAGCCGTTAAAAAACAGGTGTCGATACGGATGGATATTAAATCCGATAATTTGTATGTATATGCTGACAGAGAAATGCTGTCAAGAGTCATAATGAATCTGGCTTCCAATGCCCTGGATGCCTCTGAACATGGAGAGATTGTATTCAGATCAAAAAAGGATAATGAAACCGTATATTTTGAAATAGAGGATACCGGATGCGGAATGACTGCAGAGGAGCAGGCTGGGATTTTCAGCAGTTTCACTACAAATAAAAAACAGGGGACAGGGCTTGGATTATCTATTGCAAAGGGTATCGTTGAAAAGCATGGGGGAAATATCGGTTGTACAAGTGAAAAAGGGAAAGGAAGTATATTCTATTTCTCACTTCCCATAGAATAATACCTGTCGAAATGAAAGGGGAAATGATATGAAAGCAGTCATAATTGATGATGATCATATGCAGATCGAATTGCTTGGAGAAATGCTTCTTGAGCATCCTGAAATAAAGGAAATATCCGATTCATGTGATGCTGAGCAAGGAATGCTGCTTGTAAATGAAAAAAAACCGGATATGGTTTTTCTGGATATCAATATGCCCCGTCTTTCAGGAATCAAAGTGGCTGAGCATATCAAGAATATAGAGAAACCGCCTGCTATTATATTTACGACTTCATACGAAAGCTATGCGGTAAAAGCATTTGATCTGGATGCTATCGATTATCTGGTGAAGCCGTATTCCAAAGAAAGGCTTTATAAAGCCATCGATAAAGCAAGGATCAGGATCAGTCAAAGAAAAACTAAAAACAGTAATACTTCTAAAATATCAGTTCATGAAAAAGATGCCATCATTTTATTGGAAATTGAAGACATCTATCTCATGGAGGCATGCGGCCGCAAAACAGTGATATATACAAGAAATAGCAAATATGAAACCAGAGAAACTCTTCTGTCTTTGGAAGAAAAGTTGAATAAAGATTTTATCAGGTGCCATAAAAGTTTTCTGGTGAATTTTCAAAAAATCAGTAAAATAGAGCCTTTGTTTAATAGGACTTATGTTATAAAATTTGAAGAAGTTCCCTATAAAGTGCCCGTAAGCAGAAAATACGGTAAGGAATTGCTGGAGCTAATAGGCATTCAATAGATGAGAGATGAAAAAGTATTTATACGGACCGGACTACGGACTACAGACTTTAACCCATACTCCATACTCCATACTCTATACTCTGTTTCCTTAACCTCTGCCCTATAATCTAACCCATACTCTATTCCCTCTAACCCTCTTTTATGTACCTTTCATACAGCCCCATTGACCTCTTACACTACAAAATCCGACAAAAACCATCAGTTGCAGTAAAATGTAAAATAACTATAAATATATCCGGAAATGTATTGAGGAGGTCTTTGCATGTTAAGAAAAAGTATCAGCTATATTCTTATATTAGTATTAATTTTCACGCAAATTTTTGGGTATCCCATCCAGATACCTTTTCTTTCTGGAGAAAATGAAGTCTATGCCCTGGGAGATACGGAACTGCCCATCAAATACGATGATTTTTCTAATGCCGAGAGGCTGCAATTCAATGGAAACGCATCCCAGTCTGCAAGTAGTATTATCGTCTCACCCAGCGTTAAGGATAACAAGGGGACTATATTTTCTAAGCAGGCGGTCAATCTGAAAAATGGTAACTCATTCAGCACGTACTTTTCCTTTAGACTGACGGAAAAATATGATTGGAATGGCAGTAAAAACGGCAAAGGCGGAGACGGTTTTACCTTCGCTTTACAGCCCATGTCCTCTTCGACTATTGGCTTTATCGGTTCAAACGAAATGGGTTTAAAAGGAGTAAGAACATCCGCAGCCATAGAGTTTGATACTTATTATAATGATACGGCAAATGACCCTTACTATAATTTTTCTCATATTGGTGTCAATATAAGCGGGAGTGCTGTCTCTCTAACAACAAAGGAAGTATCCGGTTTTAATGAAGGCACTGCATATCACGTTTGGATTGATTATGACGGGACAAACAATACAGTGGAAGTAAGGCTTGCTACTTCGGACACAAGACCATCCACCCCGACTTTGACATATAGTAATTTCGATTTGCAGAGCAAGTTTGGTGATGTGCCTCTTTATGCAGGCTTTTCAGCAGCATCCGGCTCGGCAAGACAGAACCATATCATAGACAAATGGTATTTTGATAATGAATACAATCCTATAGATGTTGCTACGGCCTATACGGAAGCTGCGCTGCTGTTAGCATCTTCGATTCAATATGCAGACAGGACGGAAATCACTTTTACCGTAACGGATCATAATGGAGACCCTGTTCAGAATACAGCGCTAAATGTCTCCGCAGATAATGGTGTATTGTCAAGTACCATTGGCACTACGGATTCTAATGGGCAGGTCATATTAGATTTGACCGACACCACTAATAATGAAGTGACCATAACGGCTGAAACACAAACTGGGATCGAATTGGAAAAGACCATTGTGTTAGATACATCTTTGACGGATTCGGAAATCGTACAATTGGATTATGACGGTCTTACAGTCAATGATATTTTAAACGGAAATACAAGCAAAGATTCCATATTAACAGATTTATGTTTTCCTGAAGCAGGAGATACAGGCAGCATTATTACTTGGAATTCAAGTGATACAAGTATTATTAGTGTCGACGGAGCCGTTACACGTCCTGAATATGTTTTAGGAGATCAAAAGGTTACGCTAACGGCAATTATCTCCAAGGGGGAAGAATCGGCGGAAAAGTTTTTTAATCTGACGGTAAAATGTTTGGATATAGACGCAAAAGATGCTTTGGAGGCAGACTTTTCATGGCTTACAGCAGAGCAGATATTAAATGGAAACATAAGCATGGATGATATCCTCTCTTCTTTGACATTCCCGACAATAGCGCCAAAGGGATCGGATATAATCTGGAACAGCAGTAATGCAAGCTATATCGGCAATGACGGTACTGTTAGCAGACCTTCCTATATTCAAGGTAATCAAGTAGTAGAAGTAAGTGCAGTCATCAAAAATGAGTCTTTGGAGAAAACCAAATATTTTTCTTTTAATGTTAAGAAGGATCTACCTACAGATGCGGATATTCTTTCAGAAGATAAGAAATGGCTGTATTCGGAAGACAGGCTCGGAGACGATTCCCTTTATAATCATATCAATAGCAGCATATTAAGAGAGAACGATTCCCAGTTCAATCTAATCAACGATCTGGATCTACCACCGAATGCACCAAACGGTTCTACTATTGTATGGACATCATCGGATACCGGTGTCATTAGCAACAGCGGTGATGTCATCAGACCGGATAACGATGAAGGAAGCAAGCAAGTTACCTTGACAGCTGATATTAGCAGCGGGGCAGAGTCAGAGTCCATCGAATTTGATTTTACAGTTCTTCCGCTTCCGGATTATCAAGCACCGGTTATGATTTCTTCAATACCGGAAGAAAAAGTGATTTTGAGTGAACTGAATAAAATCATATTAACATTCGATGAGCCCATTCAAAGCAATAATTTGAACGCTATTACCTATTTCAAGAAGACGGATGCCGGTTATACTCAGCCTGTTTTTGGTGTGGCGAGAATAATTGGAAATAATCTTGAGATGGATGTCATCGGTGAAGCGGATGATTATGACTTGCAAATCAACATTCCGGCAGATACCATAGAGGATTTTTCGGGAAATCATTATGGAAGTTTAATACAAAAAGAATATTATTACAGAGCTAAACGCCCTGAGCTTACATCGGCCAATCCTGTAAATAAATCTAAGAATATACCTGTCAGTGTACCAATTTCATTTACATTTGATGAAAATATAACCGTGAACGCTTCAAAAATAAATTTAGCAAAAGAAATTACAGAAAAAACATTTTTCGGGGGCAGCAGGAATATAAAGCTATCTGTAGGGTTTCAAACAGATGTCGCAGGCAATGTATTGGATATTATTCCTACCGAACCTCTCAGAGAAAACACTAAATATATCATTACGATTAAAAGTGATGCTGTAAAGAACCAAGCTTCAAAGACACTTAGCAAAGCAATTAATACGGCATTTTTCACAGTCAATGTAACAGGAAGACCAAAAGTAACATCTTATGATTTTGAAACTTTTGGACGTACCCCTATATTGATCGAGTTTGATAAGCAGATAAGAGTAGACCTAAGCAAGATATTAAACGGACACAGAAGAGCAGAATGCTATTATGATGGAAATAAGCTATACTTGTTGCCTCGAGGAGATAATAGATTTACATTCAAGGAGGGTGCTGTTACAAGTATGGCAGGCGAAGAAGCCGAATTTCCTTCCGACAAATTCTGGAGAAAGGTCGAAACAGGATTTTGGTTTACAAAAGAAGTCAGCTATGAGTTTTATGTCCAAGCAGCTGGTTATGGGGCGACATCTATAGGGCCTGAAACGGGAAGATATATTGCTTTAGACGGTTCGATCGTATTGGTTTACCCCATGGGTATTGTCACGGGGGAATCGGCGGGAAGCATCAGTTTGACCAATTCGAGAGGGCAGAATGTCCCCATTAATAAAACCGTCAGCGGCAATAGGCTTTTGATAAAGCCGGAAGGTGAATGGTTACCTTATGTCAGTTACTATTTGAGTGTCCCTAAAGGAGCTGTTCAATACCGGGGAATCCAAAGTTCACCGTTACATACATATGTTAAAGTGCCGGATAAATTATATACCGAGAATACCGGTTTTGATGTATCTAAAGACCGGGTTTTCGAGACAAAGCCGGTGAGCATCAGTGCGGAGAATTTGAAAAACTTTTTTGCTGCCTTGGGCAGAAACCTCAGAAGTCATAGTTTTAAAATTGACGGAAGGGAAATATCAAATGATATTACAACGACTTATACCCCCGATACTTCCGCTTCAGGAAAAAGACAGGTGAAATTGGATGTAGTGGATTCCTATGGTTATTCCTATTCATTTACCAGGACCATAGATGTCCTGAAATTTTTAAAGTATAATACTCAAGGGAATGTTCCGAAACCGGAACAGGAAAGCCTTTATAACCATACGGAGATAGAAGATGAATACGCTACCAGCATTACCTTGCAAAACAGAGGTATTGTTTTGGATAATGAAGAGGTAACGGCAAAGATAGGTAAACGTACCTATTATATACTGGATTTATTCATTACCACCATCAAGATTCCAACTGGGTACGATACAGTTATTTCACAGACCCAAAGGACAGACAATACAGGAACTGCACAGTTCAAATTTGACATTGATTCATTGGAATCCGGAGAATATAATGTCAGTTACAGTGCACCTTGTGCAGGAAGCCTTCCGGAACATTATCTGAAGATTAAAAAATTATCCGATATGGCCAGTATCAAAATCAATCTGGTGGATAAGAATACGGATGAGGTTGTTGCTTCAGATCAGGAGATTCAAGTTGTTATAAATGGGGAAGTCTACAAGGCCTCGAAAAATTCGGACGATCAATATATTATAGAGGATTTGCTGCCGCTGATGTCCACTATAAAAGTAAGTCATTCATATTATTATGATGAGACCATTGAAGAGGATCTATGGACTTTTGAAAATGAAATTACTATTCCCATTGAACGGGATATACCATCTGATAAGCCGATTATAAGATATATTTCATCAAGCCAGACAAACAGCCGTAACAGCGAGAAAAAAATATTTATCAGCGGTGCTCACAATACTCTTACCTTTGATACTCACTACGACTGGAAAGGGCATGAGCCGGGACAGTTTGAATTTATCGCAAGCATACCTGACAGAAACGGAAACATTACTGAGAAAAAATTCTACTCAAAAGACGGAAAATTAAAGATTAATGTCGGAAAAGACTTAGGACCAAGTGCTACCATGATTGTCCGGGCTGTCAGCAAAGACGGCTCCGTTTCGGCTTCTCATGATCTGGGATTTGAGGTTGCACCTAATTTCCCGGTGGGGAGTGTTATTCAGAAAAATGGAAAATACCTGGTCAATTTGAGCATGAATCTTTCCGATATCGGCGGCGTGACCATTCCGGAAGGGTTTCCTCTGGTTGGAGGAGATGATCTGGAGCTTGATTTGGAAACCTTAAGATTTGGAGGGATCATGACTGATGACGGCAGTATTACCTTCAATTTCGGATATACACCGGGCATACTGGAGCAGATAAGTGATAGCGGAAATATCGCAGGAAATTTCAAAGAACTCAATGACATGAGAAAAGGAGGCAAATACAAAAGCGGAGATAAGGATTTTGGGATGTCCTTAGACGGAAAAGTCAAATGGAAGTATAAGGCAGATGAAAACGCCTGGTACTTCAGGCACGGTGAAGTGGAAGTAAGAGTTGAGGGAGAAATAAGCTATACCCAATATTTCTGGCTGTTTGTTGTGCCGGCTTACTTCAGAGGTACTCTCAGTGCAGAAGTAGCAGCCACCCTGCAAGTGGACAGACCCCATAACACTTATGATTTCAGTGGGACATTGGGTATTGAACCGGGTGTTGAGATCGCACTTGGAGCAGGCGTAGAAGGATTGAATCTGGAAGGCTTTTTAGGCGGCTATATCGGGACAGAGTTTGCGTTTCCCAGCTGTGATATTGCTGCTGAAGGTACAGTAGAAGGCGGGGCAAGGGCCACTATTCTGTTCTGGTCATGGGAAAAGAAAGCCATTGAGTATACATTTGATATATATCGTTCAGCATCACTGATGCCGAACGCCATGACCATGGAAGGTATGCTTTTAGGTGCAAATGTTCTGGCTGCAAATGAATCGGAAGAAAGATATAGCTTTAATAAGGAAAACTTTACCCTTATGGGAAGGAATAACGGCAGTGACAGCAAATGGGTAGCAAATTCTCCTGTTGTTATGGGATTCAGCGGTACACCTTCGGATATCACCCGAAAAGTTTTGAAGAGCAATATCTTTCCTAATGCTGAGCCGAAGCTTGTAAGCCTTAATGGAAATGCAACATTGATATGGGCGGATGATAATCCTGAAAGAACATCGCAAAACAGAACGGAAATCTATTATTCTCAATACAATGGAGGACTGTGGAGTGATCCTCAAGCCTTCGGCATAGATGGTACGGCGGATTTCGCCGTAGATGCATCAGTAAGAACGATAGGTGCAATAGGAACAGAAACAAGGACATATGGTGCAATAACCGCCTGGACGGATATGAATAAGATCTTCGGGGAAGATGCAACAATGGAAGATAATTTTGCTGCCGGAGAGATTACCACAGCTATTTTGGAAAATGTAAGCATCAAAGAGAAAGCAACACTTACAAATGATGATTACTACGATTACATGGCTCAAGTCACAGAGACAGAGGAAAAAGACATGATCGTATGGGTAAAAAACAGGTCAAATACGATACTGTCACCGGACTCGGAAACATATGATTTATATTATTCCATCAATACAGGTACAGGATGGGAAGCACCTCTTCTTATAGAAGGAAACCTTGATCCCATCGTTCAACTGAATGCGGAAAGTAACGGAGAAAAAACAGTTGCTGTCTATACGATAGATACTGACTGCAATATTCTGACCGATGCAGACCGGGAAGTCTATGCCGCTGTCTATCAGGATGGAGCCTGGGCGGAACCTGTGCGGCTGACAGACAACACACTTTCTGACGGTAATCCGAGAGTAGCTTTTGACAATGATGGAGAAATGATTTATTGGCTGCAGGATGGACAAATATACTATAAAAAAGGTATAAATGGTCAATCCGAAATGTTGAATGAAGGTGTTGAGGACATGGTGACAAGTTTCGAAATAGCGCAAAATAATGATGGTCTCATTGCTCTGACTTATGCCACAACAGGTTTAGACGGTATCAAGAATTTAAGTCTGCTGCTATACGATATCCATAAACAGTCAGTTAGTTATCCTTCAACGCTCATAAGCGGTAAAAATAGTTACAGCCAATTAACACCTGATTTTACAGATAATGATGAAATAATGATCGCTCTGACAGAAACAAACATGATAACAGAAACCATTGACGGAGAGGAATATAGAAATGTCGGGGAGACAGATTTAGTTGTTATCAGAAAACAGCTGATACATGATTTAAAAGTCGGAGCAGATGATATTGAGATCAGTACAGGCAACGGTGCAGCAGATTCAACAAATAGGGTATCGGTTACCATTCATAATGAGGGAGATTACCCGGAAAGCAACGTTGAATTCAGATTTACCGATACAAACGGTAATCCTGTTTCTCAGATCTTCACGGCGGACACCATACCTGCAAATGATTATGTTACTACGGAGGTAGAATGGATCGTACCGGAAGATTACCAGGATGATACGGCAGTAGTTATAATAGATCCGGACCGTAAGATTCAGGATATAGACAGAAACAATAATACATCGGGTTTCGCTCTCATAGAGTATGAGCTTTTTGTGGAAAACCTTGAGGCAGTAAAAAAAGGCAATAACACATACAGTATTACCGCAGAAGTATTTAACCCGACAGGAAAAATAATGAGTGACTGCGAGTTGTCGTTGTATCATGAAGGTTTGTCAGGCAGCTTGATTTTATCATATCCTGCAGGAGATGTGGAAAGCGGTGAGAGTAGACTTTTCAGCTTTGAGTTGGATGCATCAACATTGTTTAAAAGCTATGAGAAACTACAAGTTATGGCGGCTGCGCATAATGCATCGGCACAGGCCAAAGAGGAAAATGGCTATTGGTTTGAGCTGAAACCTGAAGGACTGAAAGTAATGGCGGCATTTCCAGGAAATGAGTCTTTCAATGTGCCATTGAACCAGACAATAGAATTACAGTTTAACAAGGAAATTCGCTCAGGCACAAAAATAAATGATATTGAGCTATATGACATGGAGGGTACGGACCATCCTGTAAATACGTCTTTGGAAGGATCGATTCTGAAAATAACACCTCAGTCAGATTTATCAGGTGGGACTATGTATACCTTATCCGTTCCTGCAAATGCAGTTGAAACCACGTATGGAAGTACACTTTCGGAAGACTATTTCATGAAGTTGATTACAGTGGATACCGACAGTCTTGGAGTGACAGGGTCTTATCCCACTCAGGGAATGACCGGAGTTGAACAGGATGATTCTATTATGGTGAATTTCACCAATGACATTAAAGAGGGCGATCAGTTCGGCCAAATAAAAGTATTGGATCAAAACCAGCGTGAAGCGAGTATAGAGAAACAGATATCGGGAAGCGCACTAAGAATTACACCCCGCAGCGAATGGAGAGGTAATTCCACTTATACAGTGGAAATACCGGAAGTATCCTTATATGATATTTCGAACAAACCATTAGAAAATTACTATGCTATTACCTTTGATACAAAAGCTGTACAGACCGACGGCGGGTCACACAGACCAAGAGTAAAAGAGGATACGGCAGAGGAAATTACTTTAAATATTATTTCCGACAGCTATATGATCATAAGTGCTTCCGGTAATGATTATGAACTGACTAAAGACCAAATCGATGAAGCAATGGATGGCGGAAATGGAATCCGGATAGAATTTGCGGCAGGACAGATCCTGCTGCCCAATGAATATATAAAAAAATATTGCATGAACGCACAAAAAATCCAAATGAGTGTGGAAGAACAAACCTTCAGCAACAGCGATACTCCCCAGGATAAAACCATTGTATCCGGCGGATATGGATATACCTTGATGGTGGACGGGGAGCCTATGTCCAATACAGAAGAGAAAATATATATAGAAATACCTATTAATACGGATAAGATTAATGACCCAGAAAGAGCAGTTGCGTATTATCAGAACGAAAAGGGAGAATGGATCCCTTCAGGCGGTGTATATGATGAGCAGACGGGTACATTTAGAGTGAGGACAGACAGGTTTGGTACATTTATTGTTCTGGAAGGGAACAAATCTTTTGCTGATGTTGTTCATGAATGGGCTAAAAAAGCAGTGGAAATATTGGCTTCAAGAGAAGTCATAAAAGGAAAAAGAGAGAATCTGTTTGATCCGGAGTCATCCATTACAAGAGCTGAATTTACGGCATTGATTATCAGAGCTTTATACGAAGGGCAGTCTCCATATTCTGATGATTTTAGAGATATCCAAGGGGCTGCATGGTATGCGGATGAAGTCCAGAGGGCTGTAGAATTAAGCCTTGTCAGTGGTATGGGTGACGGAAGCTTTGCACCGGATGCTCAGATTACCAGAGAACAGATTTGTACCATACTGTACAGAGTTGCAGATCGATTTGGAAATATTCGGGGAACCGGCGGAGAGATGGGATTCAGCGATACCGTCCAAATTTCCGATTATGCAAGAGAAGCTGTTGAGGCTCTTAATGCATTAGGCATCATCAATGGTTATGGACATGAGATCAGACCGCAGAATAATGCCACAAGAGAAGAAGCAGCCGTCATGCTTTACAGATTGCTGTCGGCGATACAACAGATCTAAAAAATAAAAAAATAAAGCGCTTCGATTTCGAAGCGCTTTAATAATACTTTTTACTCCCTGAATCGATAACCTACACCACTGACGGTGTCGATGACAGAGGGGAATTTATCAGGAAAGAAACTTTAAGAAAAAGAAAAGGTGGTAAGCTGATAGAGTTTTCCCTCTTAGGGTGCCCTATTCATCTGAACAAAGAAAAAATAGGTGTGTACTGTATTTATTCAGACTTAAGTAAAATTAAAGAAGAAGAAAGGCAGCAGAAAAAAAGGGAGAAATGAAAAAGGCACTTCTCAGCTTATTAACATGAAAATAACTTAATATAAAATTGACAAATCATTTATCGGGAGTGTTTGTGAGAATGGCAATATGCGAAAGATTGTAAAAACCATTATTTCTATGGCAGAAAGCTTGAATCTGGAACTCATCGCAGAAGGAGTAGAAACCATCGGACAATTAAATTTTCTAAAAAGGAACAATTGTAATCTGATACAGGGATATTTACTGAGCCGTCCGAAAGATTCCAAAGCTGTTGAAGAGTATCTCAGAAAAACCCAGAAAATCAGGGGGTGTGGCAGAGGGGGATTTATATGAAGCATTGTTTCAAATATGCATTCTAAGAGCAAAGCTCATCAAAAAAATAGAAGGCGGAATCCCTTTGAATGATTTAGAAGTATTAAGAATCAGCAAACCCATCAATCATTTGATCTTAGGTCCGACACCTGAGACCTTAGACCTGTCTCCTGTTCCTTTTCTTTGCCTGTTCATAGCCGAAAAGTACAGCATCTGTAAGGGCTTCAACAGCTTCGGGAGAAGCAGGCACCCCTTCTATTATTAAACCTGTGGTTTTTTCTAATTTATCAAGCAAATCTTGAATATAAATCCTGATATCTTTTTCAGGGTTTTCAATGAGGGCACCATTCCGTTGATCTGTTCGGTCAAGCAAATAGTCTAAAGAAACATGAAAATACCTTGCAGTTTCCTTAAGCAGATCATAATCCGGAGTTCTTTTATTGATTTCGTAATGTGCATAAGTGCCCCGGGGAATTCCTAAAATATCTGCAATTTCTTTTTGAGTCAGATCTTTTTCTGTTCTTAATTTCTTAAGTTTTTCGCCAAGCATTTTAACACCTCTTGGGAAAATTATACTGTGGCAAATTGCTACATACAATAATTTCTCCAAAAAGTTGCAAAAATGTATTGACAGTCACATTGTGCTACACTAAAATATAAGTAGATTTTTACAATATATGTAAAAAATACATATCTTTGCTTTTGTGTTATGAGGAGGTGATAAAGTGAGGAGATGGTTAAATAAAATAAGACGAGAAAACCATAAAACACAAAAGCAGGTTGCAGATGCTACAGGCATTTCCAGGGCTTATTATACTCAGATAGAGAGAGGAATAAGAAGACCCTCTGTAGAAACGGCTAAAAGAATAGCAGATTATTTGAAATTTGACTGGACTTATTTTTTTTAAACATGGGACGTGTATAGTTTGCACATTATTTAATATTAGTGTTATACCTTATAGCTATTTAATGTGCTAAAATAGACATGTCCCCCTAAGGAGGAAATAATGGAACAGAATGAAAAAATATTAAATCTGGAAGAAAAAGTTGCTGCTTTGGAAGAGTCATTAAAAGTATTGGTGAACTTAAATCTGGATCAGATTCAAACCATCATATTTAAACTGGACAAAATGGAAAAAAACCTGAGTAGTTTGCTTTTCAAGCAGATCTAAAAATGAAAAGATTTATAAAATATGAGAGAAATCAGAGAAAAAATCTCAAAAGTGAAAATTTTAAATCACTTTGTATTTATTGTGTTCTTGAAATTTAAACAATCAGGTTTCTGGCATTTATTTTGCATGATAATACTCAAATATTACAAGGATTTCTTCTTCGAAATTAAAATACATAATTTTATTTTTGGAACACATAAAACATAAACAATTATAATATTAAAGTATTTAAAAAGAGTTTAAAAAATTATATAATTTAATAAAGATTCCGAGTTTGTAGACCTGTGGTATACGCTGAGATACTATGGCAGCAAACCGATAGGGTTTATTTGGAAACGAATAAGCCTCCCGTATTGGAAAGGAATGAATGATCAGCAGATTTTTTTGTTATATTTAATCTGACCTTTCCGAGGGTCAGATTTTTTATTATAGATTATGACCAATTTACCTTATGAAGGGAGAAGATAAAGACTGTTTTTGAAATAATTTGAATAAATTAGAGTTATAGTCAATTATATTCCTTTAGGAGGTAGAAATGATGAAATTCAGAAAAATGACTCTTAACATTAACGGTGTTGAGAGGATGTTTATTTGTGATCCGGAAAATGATAAATTATCGGATGTACTACGGAGAATTGGACTGACTGGTGTGAAAATAGGATGTGGGACAGGAGTATGCGGTTCTTGTTCGGTTATCCTAAACGGCAAAGTTATTCGCTCTTGTACGAAAAAAATCAGTACAATTGAAGAATATAGTACCGTTACCACAATTGAAGGAATTGGTACGCCACAGCACCTTCATCCTCTTCAAGTGGCTTGGATGCACTATGGAGCAGTACAATGCGGATTCTGTGTGCCCGGATTTATAGTTTCGGCGTATGGGCTGCTTCAAGAGAATAATAATCCTAATAGGGAAGAAGTGCGGGATTGGTTTCAAAAACACCGTAATGTGTGCCGGTGTACAGGTTATAAACAAATCATAGATGCTGTCATGGCGGCGGCAAAAGTTGTTCGCGGAGAGTGCAGTATTGAAGAGATTATGATTTATCCACCGGAAGATAAGGAATACTATGGAAAATCTCTTGTTCGTCCGTCGGCTGTTGGAAAGGTAACAGGATTAACTGATTATGGTGATGATATAGAAATGAAGATGCCTCCGGGTACGCTTCATGTAGCACTTGTACAACCCAGAATTGCACATCATGCAAAAATTATAGAAATAGACTTTTCCGAAGCGGAAAAGATGCCGGGAGTCTATAAAATTATTACTCATAAAGATGTTAAAGGGTCTAACCGTTTAAATATGTTTCAATTCATCCCGCGCTGTACGGCTTTGCAGCCGACACACGTCTTGTTGGCGGAGGATAAGATCTTTAACTATGGAGATGTTGTCGCGATGGTTGCAGCAGACACTAAGGAAAATGCAAGGGCGGCTGCAGCTAAGGTGAAGGTGGAAATAGAACAGCTTCCTGAATATTTAAACTACCTTGATGCAGTAGTACCTGATGCAATGCGTGTCCATGATGATACCCCGAATATCTTTGCATTACAGCCTGTTATTAAAGGCGAAGAAGATATACAAGAACTGTTTGATGAAGCTGAATATGTTGTAGAGGGTAGTTTCCATTCACAAAGGGAGCCCCATATGTCCATTGAAGGAGATACGATCCAGGCCTATTGGGGTGATGACGGTATGTTGACTGTTCATTGTAAAGCCATGACCGTATATTTTAATGCTACAGAAATTGCAGAAGCCACCGGTGTTCCTATTGAGAAAGTAAGAGTAATCGAAAATCCAACAGGCGGCAGCTTTGGGTGGGGAACTTCTTCTCCCAGTTTTTCATTGGCTGCAATTGCGGCAGTAGCATGTGACAGGCCCATTGCACTTTCTTTTTCATATCAAGAATTCATGGCTTTCAGTGGAAAGCGTGCCCCTTCCTATTCAAACGGAAGGCTTGCATGTGATAAAAATGGCAAGATCATTGCTGCCGAATTTGATACCGGGTTAGATCATGGTGCATATGAAGAGTTGGGGGACGACCTTACTACCAGAATTGCAAGATTTACATATTTCCCATATTATGTGCCCAATGTGGCCGGTTTAGCAAGGGTAGCAAATACAAATCATGCCTTTGGCTGTGCGTATCGCGGTTACGGGTCACCTCAGGCATATACCCATTCAGAATCCATGATGGACATGATGGCAGAAAAAATAGGGATGGATCCGTTTGAATTCCGTTATATAAACCTTGCGCGGCCGGGAGATTTAAATCTTAATCGGCGCACTTTCCGCGATTATCCGATGAAAGAAATGATGGATAAATTACGTCCAATATATAAAAAAGCAGTTGCTGATGCCAAAGCTAATGACACACCGGAAAAAAGAAGGGGTGTGGGAATTGCATGGGGCGGTTACAATGTTACGGAAGGAACTGCTGATCAGTGCACAGTTGCAATTGAGCTTAATCCGGATAATACCATCACAAAATATGATACATGGCAGGATCAAGGCCAGGGTGGAGATGTAGGATCCCTTCAGGTAACACTGCAGGCATTGAAACCGCTGGGACTCACTCCGGACCAAATCAAGCTGATTCAAAACGATAATAAATTTTGTCCGGACAGCGGAAGTTCAGCCAGCAGCCGTTCACACTATATGAATGGCAAAGCAAGTATTATAGCAGCAGATAAGCTTTTGACAGCCATGAGAAAACCGGATGGCACCTATCGTACATATGATGAGATGGTGGAAGAAAAAATTCCGACAAAGTACGAAGGTCAGTATGCAAATCCTACAGATCCGACACTCAGCGATTTAGATCCCAATACAGGAGAAGGAGAACCCACACCGGCATATACTTATGCACTTTTCCTTGCAGAGGTTGAAGTAGATACGGCCACGGGTGAAACAACAGTTCTCAAATACACTTGTGTAGCAGATGTAGGTGTTATTGGTGATCTTGCATCGGTTGAGGGGCAGGCTTATGGCGGCATTTCTCACAGCATTGGCTTTGCTCTTAAGGAAAACTATGATGATGTGAAGAAACATAATAATATTTATGGTGCTGGTATTCCGTATGTTAAAGATATACCGGATGACATTCAGTTGATATTCCATTGTACGCCGCGGGATAATGGACCTTGGGGTTCATCCGGAGCTTCTGAAGCATTCCAGTCCGGTGGACATATGGCGGTTATCAATGGGATATACAATGCATGCGGGGTACGCATTTACGAGCTACCGGCATACCCTGAAAAGGTAAAACAAGGTATTGATATCATTGAAAAGGGCGGAAAAATAGAACCGCCTAAGAAATATTTCCTCGGTTCGGAATTATATGAAGAACTGGATAATATCAAGTCAAATCCACTATAGATAATAATTCATCAGGGAGAAAGTGTCATTGGGGACGGTTCTTTTTGACACGAAATCATTATTCGTCAGGTGCCAAGAACCGTTTCCAACGATATAGAATATTTTATGAAGAAATATATCGATCAATTCAAGAACTGCCTGCAGAATGAAGAAGCTTTTTGTACTGCAGTATGCCCATTTCACTTAAATGTAAGAGGATTTACAGAAAAGATGGGCCGCGGGAATTGCAATTCGGCCTATAAAGTATATCGTGATGCAGTAGGCTTTCCTCAAATTGTCGCTGCTTTATGCCATGAACCTTGTAGAGATGTATGTCCCCGTGAAAAGACAGACAGTTCAATAAATTTGAATTTGCTTGAGAAAGCATGTCTTTCCTATGCAACTAAAATAGATCCAAATGATTATAATCTACCAGCAAAAAATAAGAATATAGCTGTTGTTGGCGGAGGAATCAGCGGGCTGGCCTGTACTTTAAGGCTTAGTGCTAAAAAATATTCATTATCCGTATATGAAAAATCCGGAAGGATTGGCGGGCATCTTTGGGATAAGCTGCCGGAAGAAGTGTTTATGAAGGATATTGAACAGCAATTTAAATTTGAAAATTATACTTTGTTTTTAAATACAGAAATCAATAGCCTTGAGGAGATTCAGGACTATGATGTTATCTATGTGGCTACCGGGAAAGGCGGAACGGATTTTGGGTTGTTGAATGACAAACTGCCAAGATTACTGCATGAGAGAACCGCTGTTTTTGCAGGAGGATCCATACTTGGCAAGGACACGATAGAGGCGATCGCCGACGGGCTGAACAATGCAGCCGCTATAGAAAGGTATTTGAGGACAGGTGTTGTATTACCTTATGAAGACAACCGTACAACAAAGATGGAACTTGATCCGGCAAAGCTGATCTGCTCAAAACCTGTTGTTCCTGAAAAGGACGGATTTTTCAGTAAAGAAGAAGCAGTGGCTGAAGCAAATCGTTGCTTGCGGTGTCAATGTGATGCATGCCGAAATTATTCGGACCTAATAGCATTTTATAATAAATGGCCTTCAAGAGTAAGGGATGAGGTAGTAGCTACCATCTTGCCGGGGAATGCAGATCTCAAAGCTGCACCGGCAAAAAGACTTATCAATACACATATGATGGATGGTATTTTTAAGGAAGTCTGTCCCATGAGCATAGATCTGGATGGAATGATCATGGAAAGCAGACGAAGTCTTCATAGACAGGGAAAACAACCATGGGCTTTTCATGAATACTGGCTTAGGGACATGGATTCTGCTAATGGTGAAATGGCTGAAATAGCAAAAGCACCAAATGATTTTTCAAAAAGTAATTATGTATTTTTCCCCGGATGCCAACTCGGGGCTTCAGATCCTCGATATGTGCTTGAGACCTATGAATATCTTTTAAAATATGATTCCAGTACAGCTTTGATACTTCACTGCTGCGGTGCTCCTGCTGAATGGGCAGGAGACGAGGAGAAACATAAAAAGGTTATTGAAAAAATAAAAAAAAGTTGGACAGATTTGGGTATGCCCAAGATTATTCTGGCTTGCCCGACATGTAAGCAAAAATTCAATAAATTTTTACCGGATTTACCTGTAATGTTTCTTTACGATATTATAACGGAGTTTGGAATCGAAGCGAGAAGAAACGAAGATAATCAAATATATTCAGTTTTTGATCCGTGCAGCAGTCGGTATGAGCCGCAGCTTCGCAATGAGATAAGGTCGCTTATTAAACAAGCAGGATATAGAATCGAAGAAATCTACGAAGATCATCCAAGGTGCTGCAGTTTTGGCGGTCAGGTATCCATTGCCAATCCTGAATTTGCAGAAACAGTCGTAAAAAAGAGAATTGAAAAAAGCAATAATCCGTATATGACCTATTGTATTAACTGCCGGGATGTATTTGCTTCCGAAGGAAAGCCTGTGCTGCATATTTTAGATATTTTATTCGACATACAAGACAGAGATTCGAAGCCTAAAACAGTGACTCAACGTCATGAAAATAGATTCGAGTTAAAAAATACTTTATTAAAAAAATATTGGAAAGATGAGGCCAATGTGGAGCAAAAATCAACAGAGGATAAGATGAAGTTGGTTATTTCACCGGAAACCAGAGAAAAGCTTGATTCGGAGCGAATCTTGGAAAATGATATCCGGCAAGTAATTCTGTACTGTAATAAAACTAAAAAAAGAACTCGTGATTGGGAAAGCGGTTATTATTCCGGATATAAAAAAATCGGAAATATGACATATTGGGCAGAATATCGCACAATAGAAGGTGGGTTTGAACTTGTAAATGCATATTGTCATAGAATGAAAATTGATTTGGAGCTGGTTTGGAATGGAAAAAGAACAGATGTTGATACGTAAAAATACCAAACCAATAACTTAAAATCATTTTTCTGAAAAGTACTGAACCAGATATAGAAATAGCAGGTTCCTTTCTAATTCTTAATGAGTGTGTCAATAGGACGGTTCTTTAATGATGCGAGTCCAAAACGGACCGTCTATATGACACCTCAACAGATAGAAAGTTAAAAAACATTGTATTAACTTAAAGATAGATCGAACAAGGAGGTGTTGTATGCAAGATTATACCGACAAAATATTTGAGTATCAGCTGAAAGGATATTGCTGTTCTCAAATATTATTGCAGATGGGGCTTGATGAGAAAGGTTTGAAAAATGCTGATTTAATCAATGCTGTAAAGGGATTGTGCAGTGGATTGTATAGCGGTTTGCTTTGCGGGGCGTTATCAGGAGGGGCATGCTTACTGTCTTTTTTTGAACCGGATAAAGCTTCTGACCAAATGATTCCTCTATTAGTCCAATGGTTTGAAGATAATTTCGAGTCTTGCAACTGTAAGGATATATTAGGCGATGATCCTTTTAATAAAGTTGAAAAATGTCCTGTTATTGTCAATAAAACATACGAAAAAGTAATAGAAATATTGGAAGACTATGGATGAGTGTCATTGGAGGCGGTTCTTTTTCGTTATTGAAGTTATGTGTTGAAAGCAAGCGTGTCAAAAAGAACCGTCCCCAATGACACTCAATGACAACTGACACCAATGACACTGCTAATGTTGATTCAACAATAATAAAAGCTAAAAAGCTTTTGTTGTTTGAAAATAGTAATTAAAAGTAAATTATGATAGGAGGTAATTTATGAATTTAAGGAAAATGACACTCAACATCAATGGTGCAGACCGTATGTTCATATGTGATCCTGAAAAGGATACTTTGGCAGTTGTTTTGCGTCGGCTTGGACTTACCGGTACAAAAATAGGATGCGGAACAGGCGTATGCGGTGCCTGCTCTGTAATTTTAGACGGGAAAGTCATTCGTTCCTGCACAAGAAAAATAAAGACAGTTAAAGATTACAGTTCAGTATTGACCATTGAAGGGATCGGAACTGTTCTGAATCCTCATCCTCTTCAATATGCGTGGGTTCACCTTGGTGCTGTACAGTGTGGTTTCTGTGTCCCCGGGTTTATCGTATCTGCGTATGCACTCTTACAGGAAAACCCAAAGCCTAACAGAGAGGAAGTACGTGATTGGTTCCAGAAACACAGAAATGTTTGTCGATGTACCGGTTATAAGCAAATTGTAGATGCTGTTATGGCAGCTGCAGCAATCATGCGCGGTGAAAAAACTTTAGAGGATATTACATACGATTTTAAAAAGGATGTAGGAAACTTTTACGGCAAACCTATTATTCGGCCAAATGCAATGGCAAAAGCATGCGGTGTTTGTGACTTTGGTGACGACATCGAACTGAAAATGCCTCCTGAAACTTTGAAAGTTGCTCTTGTTATGCCAAGGATCACAAATCATGCCAAGATATTACACATTGATTATAGCGAAGCTGAGAAAATGCCGGGTGTTGTAAAAGTCATCACAGCAAAAGATATAGAAGGTGCTAATCGTCTCATGGCTTATCAGTTTTCACCCAGAACAGTGGTTTATGATCAGGTTCATAAGCTATTGCAGGATGAAAAGATATTTTCCTGGGGTAACGTTGTTGCCATGGTTGCCGCTGATACAAAAGAGCATGCAAAAGCTGCAGCAGAAAAAGTCAAGGTTGAAATCGAGCAGCTTCCTGAATATATGAATTATTTAGATGCGGTTATGCCGGATGCTATGAGGATCCATCCGTCAATGGATAATGTTTACAGTATACAGCCGCTGCGAAAAGGTGAAGCAGATCAAGTTCCCGAATTGATCGAGGAAGCGGCATACTCTGTAGAAGGAAGTTTCTATTCTACAAGAGAGCCCCATATGTCCATTGAAGGAGATACGGTACAGGCTTACTATGATGAAGACGGTCTGTTGACAGTTCAATGTAAGGCGATGACCACTTATTTTGACCGGGATGATATTGCAGAAGCAGTAGGCCTTCCTGCGGAAAAGATTCGTGTTGTTGAAAATCCAACCGGAGGTTCTTTCGGATGGGCTATGAGTGCCAGTTCTTATGCATTGGCAGCGATTGCATGTAAAGTAACAGGAATGCCAGTTGCGTTGTCAATGGATTATGCGCAGTTCATGGCGTTCAGCGGTAAACGCTCTCCAGCGCATATCAATGGAAGATTAGCCTGTGATAAAGACGGAAAAATAATTGCCGGAGAATTTGATGCCGGATTGGATCACGGTGCTTATCCGGAACTTGGGGATGACAAACTCACCAAGATCCTTCGTTTTATGTTTTTCCCATATTATGTACCGAATGCACTGGGATTGGCCAGAGTAGCCATAACCAACCATGCTTACGGAACTGCTTATAGAGGGTACGGAGGACCTCAGGCGTATACCTGTGGGGAAGCCCTCATCGATATGCTGGCTGAGAAAATAGGAATGGACCCATTTGAATTCAGATATAGAAACATTGCAAGACCGGGTCAGACGAACCTGAATCAGCGTCCCTTCCTTCAATACCCTATGGAAAAAATGATGGATATCATGAAGCCCTATTATGAGGAAGCAGTTAAAAAAGCTAAGGCTGCCGATACCAAGGAAGTCCGGCGAGGGGTCGGTTTGGCCTGGGGCGGCTATAATGTCGGACTTGGCGGCGTTGATGAAGCCAGTGTTGCTATAGAGCTGACACCTGACAATAAATTCATCAAATATGATACATGGCAGGATCAGGGCCAGGGCGGTGATCAGGGATCTCTGATCTGTACACTGGAAGCGTTAAAACCTTATTTTCCTGATGTAATGCCCGATGATATTAAGCTGGTTCAGGCAGATACCAAATATTGTCCAAATACAGGTGAATCTGCAGGTTCACGTTCTCACTTTGCAAATGGTAAAGCCAGTATTTTAGCGGCTGAAAATCTTGCCAACGCTATGCGTAAGGAAGACGGTACGTATCGTACTTATGATGAAATGGTCGCTGAAGGTATCCCTACAAGGCATGAGGGCAACTGGACGGCTGCAGATGAATGGGATGAATTTGACTTCTTGGATCCCAATGACGGTTCGGGAAATCCAACTTATGCTTATACTTATGCCCTATTTTTGGCAGAGGTTGAAGTGGAAGCAGCAACTGGAAGGACGACAGTTATCGGAATGACTTGCGTAGACTGGGTTGGCAAGGTCGGAAATATTCAGGCTGTAGACGGTCAGGCGTATGGCGGTATTTCACATGCCATCGGTTTTGCGCTTAAAGAAAACTATGATGATGTTAAGAAACATACCAATATGTATGCTGCCGGAGTTCCATATATCAAGGATATTCCGGATGACATCAAAGTTATTCACTTGGATGGTTTTGATGAGAGAGGACCTTTCGGTTCTTCCGGTGCTTCCGAAGCTTTCCAATCATCCGATCACGTTGCAGTTATCAACGCAATCAATAATGCTTGCGGTGTCAGGATTTATGAACTACCGGCTGCTCCGGAAAAAATCAAGGCCGGTCTGGATACCTTGGCTGCAGGCGGTAAGATAGAGCCTCCAAAGAAGTATTACCTGGGTTCTGATTTTTATGATGAAATGGAAAAAATAAAAGCAAATCCGCTAAGCTGGTAAAGAAATGAGTGTCATTGGGGACGGTTATTTTTGACACGATAATGGATAATGAAAAGGATCGAAAAGAATTAGAAATCGTGTCAAAAATAACCGTCCCCGATAACACGAAATAAAACAGGACGTCCCAACTAAAGGAGTTCTTATGGAAAAGTATTTTAAACAATTTGAGAGTTGCCGACAATCAGAGAAACCCTTCTGTACGGATGCATGTCCTTTCCATTTGGATGTATTGGATTTTCAGGAGAAAATATCAAGAAAAAGCTACAATGCAGCTTACAGGACATACAGGAATGCAGTGGCATTCCCTGATATTGTTGCAGAATTATGCCCGGAATATTGTGCGGCGAAATGTCCCAGAAAAGATCTGGATCAGTCTGTTCAGTTAAACCTTCTTGAACGAACATGTGTCAATAAAGCTGTAAAAAAAGACCCTACGGACTATAACCTTCCTGCAAAAAAAGGTAAAATCGGGATAATAGGAGCAGGCATAAGCGGTCTTGCCTGTGCTTTGCGTCTATGTTCAAAAAAATTTAACGTGACGATTTTCGAAAAAACTGATAAATTAGGCGGTCAGCTTTGGAATCTGATGCCTCAGGAAATTTTCCTCAAGGATATTGAAAGACAATTCAAGCATGAAAATTACACTTTGCAATTAAACACAAGTGTTGATGATATAGAACAATTAAAGGATCAGGGATTTGATGCTCTTTATGTGGCTACAGGAAAAAATGGTTTTGATTTTGGCACATTGAACCGGGAGAAAGGACAGTGTTATATCAATGGTGATACTGGCGTTTTTGCCGGAGGAAGCTTGACAGGAAAAGACCCTATGTTTGCTTTGGCAGATGGTCTCAGTATGGCATGGGCCATTGAGGTCTGGTTGAGCACCGGTAAACTGGAATACCCCGGTAAAAGGCAACCAAGCAAAGCTGTTTCTAATCAAGATAAGCTTTGGAGATTGGAAGCAGTTATTCCCACCGATAATGGTCTCTTTACCGACGAGGAAGCGGTGGAGGAGGCTGCCCGGTGTATACGCTGCCAATGTGATGCCTGTAAAACTTATTGTGATTTGTGCGATTTCTTCAATAAATGGCCATTGCAAATGCGTGATGAAATTATGACAACAGTCATGTCATCTGAATCTATGATTCACAAGACACCCGCTATCCGGTTGATCAATACCTGTACCCAGTGCGGGCTTTTTGAGGAGGCCTGCCCCGAAGACATTGAATTATCGGATATGATAAAGGAAGCCCGTAAAAGGTTGCATAAACTGAATAAAATGCCTGGAGCTTACCATCAATTCTGGTTAAGAGATATGGCATTTGCCAATAGTAAATTTGCTGCTGTTAAAAAGACGGCTCCGGGAGAGAAACAATGTAACTATGCATTTTTTCCCGGATGTCATCTTGGAGCTGCGGATCCGGAGTATGTCATAGAACCCTATAAGTGGCTGTTGTCAAAAAAACCGCAGACAGGGCTTTTGCTTCGCTGTTGCAGTGTCCCGGCTGACTGGGCAGGGAATGAAGCCCTTCATGGTGAAGAGATCCAAAGTCTCCGAGAAGATTGGCAAGCTTTAGGCGAACCGGTGCTGATAATGGCATGTCCTACTTGCATCAGGAATTTTGCGGAATATCTTCCGGAGATCCAAACTGTGTCTCTTTATGAAGTATTAGAACAATGGAAATTTGAGCAGAAGAGTGTAAAGAAGACGAAAAAAATATATTCAGTCTTTGACCCGTGTTCCGCAAGGCATATAGATCCGATTCAGCAGGCAGTCAGGAGATTGGCGGAACAGTCGGGAGTTACCTTGGAAGAGCTGCCAAAGGGCGATCAGCACGGGTGTTGTGGTTACGGCGGTCACGTATCCATAGCCAATCCTAAGTTTGCAGAGCATGTAGCAAAAAAGCGTAGTGCACTGAGTGACAATCTCTATATTGCATACTGTATTAATTGCCGGGATGTCTTTAAAGGAGAAAATAAGCCTGTTGTACACGTTCTGGATTTGCTATTTAATATCAATACACAAGAAAGCGTGCTCCCGGATGTGACTCAACGCCGGGAGAACAGAGTTAGGCTCAAAGAAACGCTGCTTTCGGAAATATGGGGTGAAAAAATGGAATCAAAACCTGAAAAGTGCAAGCTTAATATCGTCATAAGACCTGAAATAAAAGAAAAAATGAATACTTTGAAACTGCTAAAGGAAGATGTCTGTAATGTTGTGGAATACAGTCAGAAATCCAATCGCAGGACATTTGATCCACAAAAGAAGACATATCTCTGCTATCGGGAAATAGGTCATATTACCTGCTGGGTAGAATATTGCCAGGCAGGAGATGCTTTTGAAGTGGTAAATGTTTATTCACACAGAATGAAGATAGAATTGGAGGCTGTTTGGAATGGAAAAAAAACAGAAGCTGATCTGTGATAGATGCAAGGTTGAGATGGTGGACAAAGAAGTCCAGTTCAGCTATCTGGGTAAATCTTTTCGCCATAAGGTAAAGCGTTGCCCGGAGTGCGGTCAGGTATATATTTCTGAGGAACTCGTCAAAGGGCGTATGAGCCAAGTTGAGAAAATGCTGGAAGATAAATAGGAGTTGCAAATGAAATTATTAGTAAAAACCCGGAGTATATGTCCGGTATGTCAAAAACCCGTTGAGGCGGAGTATGTAGAAAAAGACGGTAAAGTTTTTATTAGGAAAACCTGTCGGGATCATGGCAGTTGGGAGGCATATATAGCATGTTGTGTAAAAGATTATACGGATTGGACAGCGCATTCTGTGGTGAATGTTCGCCCTGAAAAGACGATAACAAAAGGAACAGATGACCGATGCCCTTTAGATTGCGGTATTTGTGATAAACATTTACAGACAGCTTGTTGTGTACTCATGGAGGTTACAAAAAGATGCAACCAGCATTGCCCATATTGTTTTGCAAAATCTGAAAAGGATGCTGCTTTAGAACCGGGACTGGATGAAATCGGTAGAAAATATGATCTATTGTTGGAATTAGGTGAAGAAGAGAGGCCATTCAACATACATCTTTCAGGCGGAGAACCCACTGTGCGTGAAGATTTGCCTGAGATCATTGAAATGGGACAAAAAAAAGGTTTTGTATATATCCAGATCAATACAAATGGCAGAAGGCTTGCTTTAGACAATGAATATGCAGGAGTACTCAAGGAGGCGGGCGCTTCCGTCATATACCTTCAGTTTGACGGTACGGATGACAGGATATACCAGACGTTAAGAGGCGAGCCTCTTTTAAATATAAAGGTGAAAGCCATTGAGAACTGCAAAAAAGCAAGGATCCCTGTGATACTGGTGCCGACCATCGCTAAAAATGTAAATTTACATAACATCGGTTCCATGATGGAATTCTTATTGGATAACTTGTCGGTAGTAAAGGGTATCCATTTTCAGCCTGTCAGTTTTTTTGGCAGATATCCTGAAAAGGTATATCAGAACGGCAAAAAATGGACTGATTTTGAAAACAGAGTCACTCTTTTTGATGTCATGCGTGAGGTAGAAAAACAGACAGGCAGCAAGTTTAAATACGAGGATTTTCGTCCAAGTTCTATCGGACATACGCTGTGCAGCTTTCACGGTTCCTATATAAATCAAAATGACGGAACAGTGAAGCCACTTATAAATGATAAGAACTATGATTCGAAAGCATGCTGCTGCAATACTACTCCTCCTGATATTATGAAAAAAACCAGGGACTATGTATTGAATAAGTGGAATCTGCCGGAACAAGAAAATTACAGTGCCTGTTGTGACGGCAATACCTCCGAATCCCATGGCAGCACATGCTGCTGTGAGTCACAGACCATGGATTTTGACCAGTTTATCAATGAAATGAAAAGCAATATGTTTACTGTTACGGGTATGGCTTTTCAGGATAGAAGTAATCTTGATGCTGAAAGACTTAAAAGATGCAGAGTTCAGGTGTTATCTCCTGATAACAGGCTGATACCTTTTTGTGCGTATAACAGCTTGTACAGAAAATAGATGTCATTGGGTGTCATTGGGGACGGTTCTTTTTGACACGCTATCGAAGGAATATAGTGTGGTATGATCAAAAAGAACCATCCCCAATGACAATGGCAAGATTAAGGAGAGAAAAAATGAGCAATTTGATACATGGAAAATTAAGAATAACCGATGAAGCTTTAAAGATCTGGGAACTGTCTAAAGGAGCGGAAGTTCTTGATATAGGCTGCGGACAAGGAGAAACAGTAGAGTACCTCGAGAAAGAATATGGATATAAGACAACGGGGATAGACATTTCCAAGGAAATTATCCAAAGCGGTTTGGAAAGAAATCCAAAGCTGAATATACAACATGGCGATGGAGAATTTTTGGATGGTTTTCTTTCTTATTCATTTGATGGCGTTATGATGGGGTGTATACTTTCTCTGATTGGATTGCCGGATGAAGCCCTTCACGAGGCGTACTGTGTACTTAAAAAGGGGGGCAAATTGTTCATCAGTGACCTATATATCAAAGATCCTGGTCCTGAATTTATGAAGGCAGTGGAAATGGAGGCAGAAAGACAAAAATATATGCCTCATGCCGAACACGAGCACAATGAAGAGAGATGTGATGATCATAACGAAGGACAAGATTGTTCTGATTGTGACAGCTGTACTGAAGAAGAGGACAAAAGTCAGTTGGAAGAAGAGCATAGATACAGAGCTGTTAACTTCAGGAGTGGAGGTAAATTTTTACTTACGCCTTTAGTTAAGCAATTACAGGAAATTGGATTTATAAACATTGCTTGGAAGGATTGTACAGAAGCGCTTGATCAGGATTTGGCAAAAAAGATGATGAAGGAGGGCACTCTTGGGAAGTGCCGGAAAAATCTTGATCCGGTTGATAAATATGAGACAGGGTATTTTATGCTGACTGCCGAGAAACCAATGTAAATCAATGAACAATGAATATATGAAGGAGAAAATATTTTGGAAAAGATCAAACTGTATGAGGATCCGTTATTTGAAAACTTTACTGGAGATGCCATCCGGCCCGGGGGATTCGAGATCACAAGAACCGCTGTGGATTTCTGTCGGTTTGATCAAGATGCTTTTCTATTGGATATCGGTTGCGGAAAGGGAGCGACTGTAGAATATATTGAAAAAGAATACCGTTATCATTGTACAGGGATAGATTTATCAGAAATATTAATAAAGGAAGGGCTTAAGAGAAATTATAGTTTAAACTTACATGCTGGGAAGGCGGAAGCGCTTCCTTTCAATGATGAAACAATGGATGGCATATTGACAGAGTGCAGTTTTTCTCTTATGGAGGATAAAAAGGTCGTATTAAATGAAATCAAAAGAGTACTAAAACCCAATGGTAAATTTATTATCAGCGACATGTATCTAAGAAACAATAAGCCCAGACATTTTTCACAGGGTATTATGATAGAAACTTGCATATTAAATGCATTTATAGTGGAGGAACTGAAAAACTTTCTTAGTGAAAACGGTTTCAAAGTACTTAGATTCATTGATTACACCTATCGCCTTCAGGAGTTGATGGCTTCTATTATAATGGAATACGGATCCATGGATTATTTTTGGGAAAGGGTTGCCAATAAGCCTGTTGACTGTGAAAAGATAAGTTATGCTATGAAAGATATAAAATTGGGTTATTTTCTATGCATAGCAGAAATGGAGAAAAGAGAATAGGGCATAGACGAATCCGTAATCTGTTTTTATGCCATCGTAAGAGGCGGGATTATTATGATTGAAAAAACACCATTGGAAGAATGGATCCGGAGAAAAATAGTACCTGAAACGCCTGATTTAACCAGAGAAAGGCTGACAACATATCAACTTAAAAAAATCATTGAAAATATTTCCTATGTACAAAATAACAGTACATTTTATCATAATTTGTTGTCGGATGTTTCTCCTTGTGATATTAAATCTTTTTATGACATACGCAGAATTCCTTTTACCACGGCAGATGACATAAAGAAATACAACCTACAGATGGCCTGTGTTTCTCAGAACGAAATCAGCCGTGTTGTTACATTGGATACATCAGGAACAACAGGATTGCCAAAAAGAATCTATTTTACAGAAGAGGATCAAGAACTGACAACAGATTTTTTCCAGGCAGGCATGTCTACTTTTACAAAACCCGGTGAGAAAATTTTGATTTTGCTGCCGGGAACACGACCGGGAAGTATTGGCGATTTGCTTCAAAGGGCATTAAATCGAATGGATGTTTCATCTGTGGTATATGGTATTGTTGATGAACCTGAAAAAGTTGAAAGTATTATTATAGATAAAGAAATCAATGGAATTGTCGGCATACCTCAACAGATATTTGCTCTTTCCATGTCAGAAAAAGCCCCGAAAATAAAAGAAATGCATAAGCTGAAAAATGTGCTTCTCAGTACCGACTACGTCTCAGATTCTGCAGTAAAGCGGATAAAAGAAAATTGGGGCTGCCAGATTTATGAGCATTATGGAATGACGGAAATGGGCTTAGGTGGTGGTGTGTTTTGTAAGGCCATGCAGGGTTACCATTTAAGAGAGGCAGACATGTTGTTTGAAATTATTGATCCTGAAAGCGGAGAGCCTGTCAAAGATGATGAATTTGGTGAAGTGGTATTTACGACATTGACAAGGAAAGGAATGCCCCTTATAAGATACAGGACCGGAGATATAAGCAGGTTTATAAAGCATCCATGTGAATGTGGAACAGTCTTAAAAACCATGGATAAAATTCAGTATCGAATAAACTCATCTGTTAAGCTGACGGACGGATATATTTTGACCATGTCGAAACTGGAAGAAATATTGTTTAACATAGAAGGTGTACTTGATTTTGATGCGATATTAAAGTTAAAATATAAGAGGGACTGCTTAACAATTTATCTGAACACGCTTTTTTTTACAGAGGAAACAAAAGAAAAAATATTAGAGGTTCTGAAGGCATCTGAGTTAGGATACCAGATATCAAAGGGTAAGCTAAAAATCAGCATTGAGGAAAAGTTAAACAAAGAACTGGATATAAAAGCCGTAAAAAAACGTAAGATTGTGGATATGAGGGGCGAGAATCATGAAGAATAATTTTTTTATAACCGGAGATTTACATGTTGGAAAGAGCACTTTGATCAATCGGATTTTAGATGATTTCAGTTTTTCGGATATAGCAGGATTCAGAACTTCACGCTACTATAGGGATAAAAAGTTAGAGGGCTTTTATATTGAAGATATTCGTAGCGAGTATGAAAACCCTAAAGACAAATTTATCGGAAGATGTATCAATAAAGACAATTGGATTTCTATACCTTCCACATTTGATGATTATGGTGTTGAAATATTGAAAAGGTCTCTTGAAATGAATCCGCGTCTTATTATCATGGACGAGTTGGGGTTTTTTGAAAATGAGGCAGACATATTTCAAAAAATGGTTTTAAGAGTTTTGGATTCCGAAATACCTGTTTTAGGTGTTTTGAAACAAAAGCAGACGACTTTTCTTGATATAATCCGAAACCGAAAAGATGTAAATCTTATTACTATTTCACCTGACAACAGGGATGAAATGTGCTCGGTATTGTCAAAAAAGATTGAAAAAGAATTATGCAGACAAGAATCCGAACATAAGCCCAATATTGATGCAGTGGCTTTTGAAAAGACCACCCGGGAAGTTTTTGCGCCGGTTTACCCGGTCATTGCAAAGCAGATAAAAGATGTTACACAGATGACCAATGGCTTATGTTTGGATATTGGTGCCGGGACAGGACATTTGGGAATTGAACTGGCTAAGATAACCAACCTTCAGGTGACATTACTGGACCAATCGGAAGATATGCTTCTTATAGCAGAACAGAACATTCGTTATAACGGTTTAGAAGATCGGGTTAATGTTACTTCTGGTGATGTACATCATTTGCTAATCGATGACGGGTCTGTGGATTTGGTAATAAGCCGGGGTTCTTTATTTTTCTGGGAAGACAAAAAAAGAGCATTTAAGGAAATTTACAGAGTACTGGTGCCGGAGGGGACGGCTTATATAGGCGGCGGTTTTGGTACTGAAGAGCTGAAGAGAAGAATTGATATTGAAATGCAGAAAAGAGATAAATGCTGGAGAAGGAATATGACACAAAAAGTTGAAAAGACAAAAATCAATTATCAGGAACTTTTGGAGGATTTGGGTATTTCAGATTATCAAATTATCAATAACACTGCCAATATGTGGGTAGTTATCAAAAAAGACGTCAATGAGCAAGTGGTCACGGCATAGCTTCCTTACCTTGCACTTGTAAGACTGTCCACTGAGGAAAGGAGTGAAAAGTATGACCAATTTATATGGGACTGTGCTTGATTTTATAAAAAATGGCGAAAGTATTGTACTTGCTTCTGTAATAAGGCAATCCGGCTCAACACCAAGGGGAACGGGAGCTAAAATGATCATAAGAGAAAACGGGAAAGTTATTGGTACAATAGGTGGAGGTGTTTTGGAAAAAAAGGTTCAGGACAAGGCAGCAGACATTTATAAAACCGGAGAATCTGTAATAAAAGATTTTACTTTGACAGAAGCAGATATTGCAAAGCTGGGAATGATCTGCGGAGGGAATATTACCGTTTATCTTCAATATATCCATAAAGAGGACAATGAAACAGAATACTTTTATGAAAAGATATCGGAAGCGTATAAGAACAATAAGCAAGCCTGGCTGGTAACCGTTATAAAAGAAGGAGGTAAGGCTTACCAACAGTACTGCTGCACTTGGGATAATATAAATAATGCTGATATTGATTTGGGTATCGACTTAAAGCGTTATCTTACTGCTCAAAGGATGTTTCTTGATAAAGAAGACAGGCAGTATTATATTGAACCTTTGACAAAAGTCAGTAAAGCATACATATTTGGATGCGGTCATGTGGGCCTGGAGATTGCACGAGCTCTGGAAAGGCTCGAATTTCAAATTACCGTCATAGACGACAGAAAAGAATTTGCGGACCTGCAAAGATTCTCAATGGCAGATACGGTTATCTGTGAAGATATGGCAACAGATTCGCTGTTTAAAAAATTGGATATCGATGAAAACAGTTATGTCATCATCGTTACAAGAGGTCATATGTATGACGGGGAAGTGTTGGCAAAGGCACTGAGAACCCATGCTGCTTATATTGGTATGATTGGAAGCAGAGGAAAAAGAGATCAGATTTATAACAGACTTATGGCCCAAGGTTATGCTTCTTTCGAATTGGAAAAAGTCCATTCTCCTATAGGAATTTCAATAAAAGCGGAAACGCCTGCAGAGATTGCTATCAGCATTGCAGCGGAATTGATCCAGGTAAGGGCTGAAAAGAATGTATAAAATTGCAGGGCTTATTTTAGCTGCCGGATATTCATCACGAATGGGTAGTCTAAAAGCATTATTGCCTTTTAAAAATCAAATACTCATTAAAAAGCAGATTCAATGCTTCAAAGAAGCAGGAATTTCGGATGTTTATGTCGTATTAGGCCATAGATCTGATGAAATCAAAGCTGCTCTAAAAAATGAAGAAGCTGTGCAATTCATTATAAACGAAGGTTATGCAGAAGGCATGCTTTCTTCTGTTCAGGCAGGGGTTAAGGGCATCTGTAATAAGAGATATGATGCTTTTTTTCTTATGCCTGTGGATTATCCTCTCGTTCAGCCTTATACCCTTGAAATTCTTATCAATGAATTCCATACCGGTGTTAAGACGGTATACCCCATACATAAAAGCCGCAAGGGCCATCCTCCTTTGATATCATGCAGCCTTTGCCATGCAATTATCCACTATAAGGGGGAGGGCGGTTTAAAAAACATACTGAAACAGTATGATCAAGAGGCTGTTTACGTAGAAATTGGGAATAATACCGTCCTTATCGATATCGACACAAAGCAGGATTATACTAATGCACTGAAGCATTTCGAGTCCCGGAAAATACCGAGTTCTGAAGAATGCGATTTTATTATAAACTATCATCATGTACCGCAAAGAGTTATTGAGCATTGCAAAAGAGTTGGACAGGTGGCCAGGGTAATTTCGGATGCCCTCAAAGAACATTATATTCAAATCAACTCAGATCTGGTCTATGTCAGCGGACTGCTGCATGATTTTAAAAAGGGAACAGCGGATCATGCAGGTGAAGGGGCTAAGATTCTTTATAAAATGGGATTTAAAGACCTTTCTGTCATTGTAGGAAATCACATGAACATAGAGAAAAGCTATCTGGAAAGCCTGTCAGAAGTTTCCGTACTGTATTATGCCGATAAAATTGTTCAAGAGACTTGTATTGTGAGCCTTGAAGATAGAACCAGAGAAAAAAAGAAGATAAATGCTTTTGCTGCAAAGAGAATGGCCGATGCCGGAGTCATTGAAAAAAATATTGAGAAAGTGCTCCAAAAACCGGTAAAGGATTTGATAAAAGAGAAAGTAACAGGTGAGTTATAAATGATGCCAAGGACTATTTTATTATTCAGGCACTGTCAAACGGAACTTTCAAGAGGCAAGAGATTAATTGGTCAGTCCGATGTCAGACTTAGTCCGGAAGGGATTGCATATGCCGAGGAAATAGGTAAGAGACTTTTGGAATATGAATCATTCCATCATATTTTTTGCAGTTCTTTAAAGAGATCAAAAGAAACAGCGGAAATCATATCATCTTTTCTAAATATTCGGGTTGAGTCCCTTGACGATCTTAATGAAATCAATCTCGGCATATGGGACGGAAGATATATTGAAGAGATCAAAAAAGAAGATCCGAAGGGTTATGATGACCGCGGAAAAGACATTATAAATTATAGGGTTCCCGGCGGAGAAAATTTTGTTGACTTATACATCAGGGTTAAAAAAGTTTTTAACGACCTGATTCAGAGTCATCAGAATATGATCATTGTAGGTCATAAGTCTGTTAACAGAATTATTTTGTCTGATATGATAGGGGTTTCCCTGAAAGATATTATGACCATACCACAAGATCATGGCTGTTGTAATCGAATCGAACAACAGGGCATGCAGCTCAAGATAAAATATATCAACAGGCATTTTCCTAACTTATAAAACATTCACAGAAACAGAAGGGACGGTTCTTTTTGTTTACTCAATTGCTTAAGGTAAACAAAAAGAACCGTCCCTTCTGTTTTCCCTTCTGTTCCGTGTTTTAGCCTCAATAATGTGCAGTTTGGACATAAAATCGTACTTTTCAGTTCAAAAAAGTTGACACTTTATGGCAAAAAATGTATACTTATAACAGACCGACGCGTCGGTCTGTTAACATAAAATAGTTAAGAAAGGAATCTTTTAAATGAATACCCGAGAGAGAATACTTTCACATTCTTTTAATCTTTTTATGAAAAGAGGATACACTTCCGTAAATATCAGCCATATTTTGAAAGACCTAAATATATCAAGAGGCGGATTTTATCATCATTTTAAAAACAAAGAAGAAGTTCTAAAAGAAGTAATGGAAAAGTATTACATTGACCAGTTAAATTATTTAACAGAGATTGTGGAATCCGCCCGGAATTTTCAGGATATCATTAAGGGAATAGAAAAACTGGCAGTTAATCAAATGGATGTATTTATTAATATTCAGGAAGAGAGGCCCAATCACTATTATCTGATGTTTGAAGCTATGAAACTATTTCCTGAGATGAAAGAATTTGTTTCCAGATGGTACGTAGAATCTGTAAAAAAACTGAACTCTTTTATTGAAAAGTGCGTTGAGTCAGGTGAGATTAGAAGCGATATTGAGCCTTCTATGTTGTCCATCCAAATTATTACCCAGGTTGAGGGACTTTTTCTGATGAGTCATCTTGTAAGTGAAAATATTGGTAAAGACGAGGTGTTTCATGTATTTAACAAGATATATAACAATGTAAAATATGCAAGTTAAAATAATTCAATAAATTTTAATTCATGATAGGAGTAGAGTTTTTTCTGAAGGATGCAAAAATGGTTCGGATCTTTCTTGACATTTCTTTTATAATGGTTCGAATGGAAAGTTAATAAAAATAAAATTAAGAGATTATCAATGTTTGGGAAAGCTTTTAGATGATTAGTCTTGGCATATGGATTGCATGTTTTTTAGATAAAAAATACTGTCCAAGGTTTAGAGAAGCGGATGGTGCGGAGGAGAAACAGTTATGAAGGAAACGATTAAAACAGTAATAACAGATTATTTAACGGAATTAAAGAGAATCAGTAAATATTTATTTGATTTTCCGGAAGAAGGGTATCAGGAGTACAAGGCCTCAAAAATATTATGTGAAGCTTTAGAGGAACATGGTTTTCAAGTGGAAAAAGGCGTTTATGGAATTGAAACAGCTTTTAAAAGTTTGTACAAAAGCGGTAAAAGCGGGCCGACCATAGCTTTTCTATGTGAATATGATGCTTTGCCAGACATCGGTCATGGTTGCGGGCACAATCTGATAGCTTGTATGGGATTAGGTGCGGCCATTGGTTTAAAATCAGTTATAGAGGATATAGGTGGGGATATTATAGTTTTGGGAACACCTGCGGAAGAAACAAGCGGTGCAAAAGTAGAAATGGTAAGGCGTGGTGCTTTTGATGATGTATCTGTTGTAATGATGGCACATCCCAGCCCTCTTTCAGAAGAAAGCGGGACATCATTAGCATTGAATGCACTGGAGTTTGATTATCGCGGCAAACCGGCTCATGCTGCGCATAGTCCCCACAAAGGAATTAATGCCTTGGATAGTGTGATACTTCTCTTTAATGGTATTAATGCTTTAAGGCAGCATGTATCAAGTACTGTCAGGATGCATGGAATTATTTCCGAGGGTGGCGTGGCAGCCAATATTGTTCCGGAGCATGCCGTAGCCCGTTTTTATGTACGTGCACCCAAAAAAGAACTACGTGATGAAGTAACAGAAAAAGTAATTGCCATAGCAGAAGGAGCGGCTTCCATGACAGGGGCAAAAATGACATGGAGGCATTATGAAGAATCTTATGATGACCTAAGGACCAATAAAACACTTTCAAAAGCCTTTAATCGTAACCTGCTTCAGTTAGGAGAAAAGCAAATATATCAGAATGCTTCTTTAAGGGGCTCTCTGGATATCGGAAATGTCAGCCAGGTAGTGCCTACCATTCATCCGTGGATAGGAATGGGAGATGAAAATATAGTACCTCATACAAGACAGTTTGCAGAGCATACTCTTACAGAAAGAGGAACGGAAGCTATGTTAAAAGGGGCTTGTTCACTGGCTATGACTGCCTATGATGTTATCACTTCAGAAGAACTCCAGCAAGAAATCCTAAAAGAATTTAAAGAACAACAAAATAAGATATAAGAGTATAATGAATAATGAAGGTAGAAATTCTTGCTTCGGTAAGAATTTCTACCTATATATACTCCATACTCTGTATTCTATACTCCATCCTTTTATCCTCTAAAAAAATAATCTAAGTAGATGTACCAGAATTCCGATAATTTGCAAAATTCTATTCCTTTATAAAAATACTCCGACATATGAAATAAGGCAAGGAAACATTCAAAAAACTCCGGATACTCTGCCTGCAAATCCGTCAGAATTAGAAGGCAAAATTGTATGATTTGGGAAGGAAAAACAACTTTTTTCAATTTAAGAAGCCCCCTATTGTTTTTATCCATAATACGCATTTTTAAAAAAAGTGTGCGGAAGCCACAAAAGGGTTTAGGATTTAAGATTTAGTATTTATGATTGAAAGTAAGAGTTATAATAAAGCTTTCATCGACTATGAACCACACGCCTCTTACGGGCGTTGGTAAACCACTTCTCCTTTGAAAATAGTCATAAAGACTCTTGTATTTTCCAGTTCCATAACAGGGATTTCAAAAATATTCTTGTCGATAACAATCATGTCCGCAAATTTACCTGCTTCGATGCTTCCTGTTTCTGTTTCCAGAAATAGCGCGTAGGCGCTGTTGGCGGTAAAACTTCGAAGCATATCTTTCAGAGAGGCCCGTTCCTCTTTATTCAATAGCCATCTGGGATCATCTTTATCAGCAATGGGATGCACTTTATACGTTTTTGCATCTGAATGGCTAAGGTTTCTCGTTATGCCCATTTGAATGGCTAAAAACGGGTTTGGGTATTGTGTAACAGGATGGTCGGAAGATGAGGTGATGACGACACCATGTTTAATAAAAGAATGTACGGGATACTCAAAACAGGCCCGTTCCCCTAAAAGTGCATAATCAATGGCTTCCCACTTTTCAGGCTCTATAAAATGCCAGTAAGGCTGAATGTTTGCAATGACCTTCAATTCGGCAAATCTTTTAATATCTTCTTTGTCCACGATTTGCAAATGGGTAATGGTATTTCGATGATTTTCTTTAGGGAGATTCTCTGCAGAATATTCAAGAGCATCCAGTACATTTCTTGTAGCGCCGTCTCCAATGGCATGCACATGGATTTGAAAGCCTTCCCGGTTGACTGCCATAAAAGCCTCTTTTAACTTGTCTATATCCCAGAAAAAAGTACCGAAAAAATGATCTCCTTTTTGTGCCTTCTCAGAGTATGGCATAAGCAAAAAAGCTGTTACACCTTCTACTACGCCGTCTGCAAAAAATTTCACCGTTTTAATTTTTAAATTTTCTGAGCTATAAGTATGTCGCAGTCTTTTTGCTTTCTTCAATTGAACAGTCAAGTCTTCATGGGGCAGCATCACCATAGAAGCGTTTACATGCATTTTCAGTAATCCTTGCTCATCCAAGCGTTTAAAAGCCGAATAAGGCGGGTTTTCCGAATCAGCTATGGAGAGGATACCGGTATACCCAAGACTATGAAGGAAATGCTGGAACTTTTTTATGGATATCATTATTTGTTCTTCCGTATAGGATGGTTTTGGAACCAATTCTGCTGCGGCTTCTTTTAGTGTCCCCCATAACCTGCCGACTTCATCTTTTTCAATTATACCACTCTTGATCTCCGTATTTTCCGTTATGCCAAAATATTCAAAAGCCTTGCTGTTCAGCCATAGTGTGTGGCCATCATATGTTTCGATGACGACAGGGATATGGGGGCATATTTCATCCAGTCTTTCCTTTCTGGGGCCTTTCAATAATTCATTACTTTCAAAGACTTCTCCGTGGTAGCCTTCTCCATAATATACAGCTTCGTTCGGATGGTTCTTAATATATATTCGGATAGCTGAAAGTATATCTTTCACCGATTTTGTTTCATACAAATTGATTTTAAACAATTCTGCCAGTACCTTGCCGGGTGTATGCAGATGGGTTTCGATAAACCCGGGCAAGACCATTTTTCCGTTTAAATCCATCGTTTTTGTAGGCGGGCCGATATAGGAAGCTATATCTTCATTGCTACCGACATGAATGATCCTCTGGTTTTTTACAGCAACGGCCTCTGCAAAGGTATGGCTGCTGTCTGCCGTATAAAATGTGCCATTGATAAGTACTAAATCTGCCCATACAGTTATTTTTCCCGGCAAGCTTTCATCATTAAAAATTTTATTCATTTAATTTCCTCCATTTTCCATCTAATATAAATATAGTCACAATGCTCATTGGTGTAAAGTGAATTTAATATATAAAAAGAAGATAAATTATAAAGATAAATCTCAGGAGAATAAATTTCAATAAATGAAAGAATATTGAATATATTTACAAAAACTGCTAATATGAGATTGTTAAAAATTCTAAATAAATTTTTAATTGAAAGGAGATGAGGGATGCTAAAAAAACCGAAAACACTGCAAAGAGGAGATACTATTGGTGTTATTTCACCTGCCAGTCCTTCGTATAATAAAAGCGATATCATTCGTGGGGCGGATTATTTTGAAAAAAGAGGATATAAGGTTGTCTTATCAGAGAATCTTTCAAAAAAAACCGGCTTTTGTTCCGGAACAGACCTTGAACGCGCGGATGATATGAATGAAATGTTCAGAAGGAAAGATATTGATGCAGTTTTTATTACTCAGGGGGGGTATGGATCAGCTCGAATATTGAGGCACCTGGATTACAACATGATCGGACATAACTCAAAAATATTTATCGGTTTTAGTGATATTACATCATTACATCTGGCACTGAATAAAAAGTCGGGCATCATGACTTTTCACGGTCCTGGGCTCTGCCGATTCAACCCGGAAGAATTGACCGAGTATACAGAGGATTATTTCTTTAAAGCAGTTGCAGATGCTGCGCCTGTGGGAGAAATAAAAAAAGCAGATGAAAAAAAATGGATAAATATTATAAACAAAGGTGAGACTCAAGGACAATTGATAGGGGGGAATCTGACTTTAATATGTGCAACATTGGGGACCCCTTATGAAATTGACACAGAAGGTAAAATCCTTTTTATTGAAGAAACCGATACGGAACCATGGATACTGGATCATATGTTCAGCCATTTGAGGAATGCAGGAAAACTGGAAAAGGCAGCCGGTATCGTGATTGGAGAATTTAATGCCTGCAGACCGAAGATAATGGACCCGGGATTTCACGTGGATATCAGTGAAGAAGATGTTATGGCAGAATACCTAAAACCATTGAAAATTCCGGCAATACAGGGATTGCCTATCGGGCATACAAAAGACATGGCGACACTTCCCGTAGGGGCTGAAGCTTATCTTAATGCATCAGAAGGTAAACTCTATATCACAGAAACGGCAACAGTTCTGTGAAATCTTATTCAATGTAAGGTGTATGCGTAGCAGCTTATTTGTTGATAAAAAATACCTTTACAAATTATAATATGTGGAGGTAATTTGCAATGAGATGCAAATTAAAAAAAATCATTTCTTTTACGCTTATTTTACTTTTGATCCTTTCTTTAAATGTATATGCCGCTGAAACAAATGAAGAGATTTATACCATGAGAATAGGCATGACACAGGAAATAGACAGTTTGAACCCATTTGAATCCTGGTTGGTTACAGGGGCAGAGTTTTTTTCTGTGATTTATGATCCGTTGGTAAAATTTGATGAAAACCTGAAACCCATACCGAACTTGGCCGAAAGTTGGGAACTCAGCGAAGATCAGTTGGAATGGACATTCCATTTGAGGCAGGATGTCAAATTCCATGATGGAGAACCTTTAACATCGGAGGATGTGAAGTTTGCTCTGGGCACCTTTTCTGAAACAGGACTGGGCATGTATGCTTCTCTTTTGGCCGGTATTACATCCATTGAATGTCCGGATGACTATACGGTCGTAATACATACGGAAGAACCAAAAGCCAATATGCTCATGGCATATACGCCCATTGTACCCAAACATATCTGGGGAAATGTCCCTTTGGATGAACTGGAAACATGGCCGGATGAAAATCCTGTAGGAAGCGGCCCTTTCAAATTTGCAGAGTATAAACAGGGAGAGTTCCTCAAGATTGAGGCAAATGACGACTATTTCGGGGGCCGTCCCCATATAGATGAAGTGGTCTACGTATTCTTTGCCAGCAAAGACACCATGGCTCAGGCTATCAAGCTTGGTGAAATAGATGTAGCCACCAATCTTAGCCCTACTCAGAAACAGTCTTTAGAGGCTGAGGAAAATATTCAGGTAATTTCCGGTGTTGTAAAAGGCTATACGGAGATTGGCTTTAATTGCTGGGATGATCCGGCGTCAAAAGGAAATAAACTGTTACTGGATAAAAGCATACGGCAGGCCATTGAGTGGGCTATTGATAAACAGCAGATCATAGATGTAGCTTATTCAGGAGAAGGTGTTTTTGGTACTACGGTTATAGATCCGGGAGACTATTTTCATTATGAACCTTCTGCAGAAGAACTGAGGACTTATGATATCGAAAAAGCAAAAGAAATACTGACGGCAGCCGGTTATGAAGATACCGACGGAGACGGTATCCGTGAGGACAGCCAGGGAAATAGACTGAGCTTTACCTTTTCCTTGATTGCAGATAATACAGAAGAAGTCAAGGCAGGGCAGATGATAGCCGGTATGGTAAAGGATGCAGGCATTGAACTGGTCGTTGAAACCGTTGATGAATCCATGCTGCTGGATAAGACCGTCGCAGGCGAGCATGACCTGTTTATATGGGGCTGGGGTGCTGATGTAGATCCAACAACAATTTTAGCGGTTATGTCGACGAAGGAAATTGGAAACATGAGCGATTGTTTCTATTCCAATCCGGTTTATGACCTGCTTCTGGATGAACAGCAGGCCATCATGGATGAGGAAAGTAGAAGAGATGTTGTATGGGAAATGCAGAGGATTCTCTATGAAGATGTACCTTATATCATTTTAACCTATGAAGTTTCCCTTCAGGCAGTGAGAACGGATAGATGTACCGGATGGAAACAGGTTCCTGAAGGAGGTCCATATTTCTTGGGCGCTACCATACATAATTATATGAATGTTCAGCCGGCAGCAGCGATTTCTGTTGCTTCAGAAGCAACAGAAACCGGGACATCATCAAGTATGGGTATGATGATAGGTGCTGTAGTCATTATAGGAATTGCAGCTGTTTTTTGGGCAAGAAAAAAACGTAAAACTGAGGAAGAATAAAGATGATAGAGCATGGGGTCTCCCATGCTCTTAAAAGGATTAGCGGTAATAGAATCTTATGATCTGTTCGGAGGAAGCCATGAAAAGAAGTTATGTAATAAAAAAGGTTTTACAGGCACTGTTGACCATTGCAGCAATATTAATATTTAATTATTTCCTTTTCAGAATCATGCCCGGAGATCCTCTTCAATCCGTTATGAGAAATCCAAAAGCGACACCGGAAGCAGTAGAAAGGCTGAAGGCTTTATATGGACTCAATGACCCATGGTATCTGCAGTTTTGGATCTATATTAAACATTTGTTTCAGGGAGATTTAGGCATGTCTTTTTTATACAAAAAGCCTGTATATGAAGTGATTGGTACCCGATTACTGCCTACTATTCTTATGGTAGGACTTGCAGAAGTATTGGCCATTATTTCAGGAATCATCATGGGAATTATGGCTGCAGTAAGAAGAGGAAAATCAGTGGACGTGGCATCGTTGAGTTTTTCATTGATTACTTATGCAATGCCTACTTTCTGGTTGGGTATTATTTTGGTTTCTATTTTCAGTGTATCCCTTCATCTTTTACCCACCACCGGCCTGTTGACACCGGGGCAGACTTATAGTTCGACATTCGCCATGCTTGCAGACGGTATCAGGCATCTGATACTGCCGACGCTGACCATGAGCCTGGTTTTAATCGGCGAATATGCTTTGCTCATGCGTAATACTCTGATAGATGTTTTGACGGAAGATTATATCACCACTGCTTATGCAAAAGGATTCAAAGAGGACTATGTGATTAAGAAACATGCCGTGCCTAATGCCACGCTGCCTATGATCACAATTATTGCAATGAACCTTGGCCTTGTTATCGGCGGTGCCATTCAGGTGGAAACCATTTTTTCCTGGCCGGGTATCGGAAGGCTGATGTATGATGCACTGACGGCAAGGGATTATCCATTGCTTCAGGGCATTTTTTTAATGATTACTGTTTGTGTGATCATTGCCAACCTGTTGGCAGATTTAACTTATGGCTATCTGGATCCAAGAGTAAAACAGTGATGTTAGGAGGGGTCGAATTTGAGTGATATCAGATCTGAGATAAGAAACAGGAAGCTGGTACAATTTCTGAAAAGCCTTAAAAGCAGTAAAATGGGCATGATCGGTGCCGTCATTTTGGTTTTTTTTCTGCTTTTAGCTGTTTTCGGACCTATTATATATCCTTATGACCCTCAGGTCTTTGGCTCGGGCGGAGAAGTCATGAATCCTCCCAGTTCAGAACACCCTCTGGGTACGGACGACATGGGAAGAGATGTTTTGGGAAGTTTGATTTCCGGAGCAAGAGTGTCTCTTTTGATCGGTGTCCTGGCCACATTGATTTCAATGGTGGTTGGAACTGTTTTAGGGATACTTGCAGGCTATTATGACAATAAGCTTGGGGCTTTGATCATGCGGTTTACAGATTTTTTTCTGGTAATACCCTGGTTGCCTTTAATGCTGGTATTGGCTGCTATTTTAGGGACCAGCGTCTGGAATATTATTTTAGTGATCGGGCTGACCGGCTGGGCAGGTACTACGAGAGTAGTCCGGGCACAGACATTATCAATAAAAGAAAGGCCTTTTATTGAAAGAGCCGTTGCCATTGGCTCAGATGGAAAACATATCATGGTAAAGCATATTTTACCCAATGTATTTCCATTGGTTTTTGCCAATACCATTTTAGTTTCTGCTGTTGCGATACTTTCAGAAACCACTTTAAGCTTTTTGGGGATGGGCGATCCGACACGGCCAAGTTGGGGAATGATGCTGCATTATGCCTTTGAATCCGGTGCAGCAAGCATCGGTGCATATTGGTTTTTTATTCCCCCCGGGTTAGCTGTTGTTCTGGTGGTATTATCCTTTACTTTTTTGGGATATGCCTTTGATGAAATACTGAATCCAAAACTTAAGGGGAGATAGAAAGATGGAACTATTAGAAGTCAGAAATCTTAAAACATATTTTAAAACTCAAAAAGGAATGGTCAAAGCAGTTGATGATGTCAGCTGCTCACTAAGTTATGGAAAAGTATTGGGTCTGGTTGGAGAATCCGGATGCGGAAAAACGACCACCGCTTTGTCCATTGCCAATCTGCTGCCTCCTGAAGGTAGGATCGTAGGGGGAGAAGTCCTCTTGGAAGGGGAGGATCTCATGGGCCTAAGTGCGGGCAAGTTGAGAAAGAAGAGATGGAAAGAAGTATCCATTGTTTTTCAAGGTGCCATGAATGCTTTGAACCCTGTTATGAAGGTAGGATTGCAGATAGCGGAGGTGCTTATGCTTCATGATAAACTTACTTATGAGCAGGCTATGATCAGAACAAAGGAACTGTTTAAACTGGTTGAGATCGATGAAGAACGAGTTAATCAGTACCCTCACGAATTCAGCGGCGGAATGAAGCAGCGGGCCATGATCGCCATGGCACTGGCTTGTAATCCTAAAATTATTATTGGTGATGAACCTACAACAGCTCTGGATGTAATGGTTCAGGCACAGATACTGAATCTGTTGGAAAAGCTGAAAAATGAAATCAACATGGGCCTGATCCTTATTACACATGATCTGTCTGTTCTGGGGGAAATCTGTGATGATGTTGCTGTCATGTATGCAGGAAAAATTGTTGAAAAAGGAAAAGTGGAAGATATTTTTGAAAATCATCAGCATCCATATACCTATAAGTTGATGAATGCTTTTCCCAATATCTATGGAGAAAGAAAATTATCGGATTCTATTCCGGGTAATCCGCCCAACTTATTGGAACCACCTTCAGGATGCCGTTTTCATCCACGGTGTGAGTTCGCCGACGAAAGGTGCAAAACAAAAGAACCGATGCTTGCTGAAGTGGGCCATCGGCATTTTGCAGCCTGTCATTACGGAGGTGTTTTTAAATGAGCCAAGTTATGGAAGTTAAAGACCTGAAAGTATATTTTGACATCAAAAGAGGCTTTATCGATGATATGCTATCCAAAGAAAAACTTCAGGTAAAAGCTGTAGATGGTATAGACCTGACTATTGGTAAAGGAGAAATTTTTTCTCTTGTAGGAGAAAGCGGAAGCGGGAAGACTACCATAGGGAAGACTATTTTAGATTTAATCCCGGCAACCCAGGGAGACATCGTATTTTTAGGGGATAGCTTAAAGCATAAAAGCAAAGCGGAAAAGAAAAAATTCAGGCAGAAAGCACAGATGATCTTTCAAGACCCTTATCAATCTTTAAATCCGAAAGACATTATTCTGGATATTGTTGCGGAGCCTTTGCAAGTCAACGGCTTGATAAAAAATGAAAAGGAAAAGATGCAAAAGGTCGTTAATGCTCTGGAAATGGCAGGCTTGACTCCGGCTGAAGATTTCTTGTACCGATATCCCCATGAACTCAGCGGCGGACAACGACAGCGGGTTGCTATTGCCGGGGCAATTGTACTGGATCCTGAGTTTATTGTGGCAGATGAGCCTGTATCCATGCTGGACGTTTCCATTCGAATCGGAATCCTCAACTTGATGATGGCTCTAAGAGATAGAAAAGGTATTTCTTACCTATTTATCACTCATGATCTGTCATTGGCCTGGGTCATATCCGACAGGATTGCGATCCTATACTTAGGGAAAATAATGGAGATGGGGAGAGCCGATACCATCATACATGAATGTCTTCATCCGTATTCCCAAAGCCTCATCAGTGTTATGCCGGTTCCTGCAGTTAATAAAGAGAAGGAACGCATCATATTGCATGGGGAGACCCCGGACCCCATACATTTACCGGAAGGCTGCCGGTTTCATCCAAGGTGTCCAAAGGTTTTTGAAAAATGCTGCCGGGAAGAACCGGAATTAACAGAAGTTGCTCCAGGACACTTTGCGGCCTGCCACAGGATTGGAGAGAGGGGTAGAAGTTTAGACGAACAGGAAAGATATAAAGATAATAAATAAAGGTAAAAGTAAAGGTAGAAGTTATTATCGAAAGGCAATAATACTTAAATTTTAACCAAGTAGGGGCGCCCATTGGGGCGCCCGAAACGAGGAGGAGTATTATGAATGAACAATCTTTATTGGAATATGTTGAGAGCAGTAAAGAAGCCATTATCAATGACTGCATAAAGATTATCAATTTTCCCAGTGTTTCTCACAGAATCGAAGATGTAACCAAGTGTCTTAAAACTTTTATTGCCATGGCAGAAAGTTATGGATTTAAAACCTTTATGACGCCGAAAGAGGATTTAGGTGTTATAGAGATGGGACAAGGAGATGAAACCATAGGTATTCTGGTTCATGTGGATGTTGTAGATGCAGGGGATACAGCGAAATGGAAAACAAACCCCTTTGAAGGGGTTTATGACGGAGAGAATATATGGGGAAGAGGTGCAGAGGACGACAAAGGCCCTGCAGTCATTGCTTTGTACGCTATGAAGGCGCTTAAAGATATGAACCTGCCCCTGAAGAAAAAAATTCAGTTGATCGTGGGGACACAGGAAGAAGTTAACTGGACTGATATGGAAAACTATACACAGCATTATAAGCTTCCGGATTTCGGGTTTACACCGGATGGGAGCTTTCCCATTGAAAACCGTGAGAAAGGTTATGCAGATATTCTCATGACTTTTACTTCTGAGGAAAGAAGTAATAGTAAAATGATCATTAAATCTCTGGTAAGCGGTGACAGTGTCAACAGTATACCTTCACATGCCGAAGCGGAAATTGAAATGGCCCTAAAAGACGAGGGGGAGGATTTTCTTCAAGAAGCTCAGAAACATCATATTCATGTCAAAAGAAAAGAAAATGGGAATTACATTCTCAGCGCAGATGGTATAACAACCCATAGTTCGCGTCCTGAAAAAGGAATCAATGCTATTCTCTTAATGAATGACTTTTTATGCAATTATCGGATTAGACCAGATCATGCACAACAGGCCATACAGTTTATTCAATACTATTTGAAGGACGATTTTTATGGAAAAAAATTTGGCATCTACCGGGAAGATCCGTATGAGTATGGAGAATACATGGATTACACGACTATTGTGCCGACTATGATACGGATACAGGAAAAACAGACGCAACTAAACCTTAATGCAAGGACCCGGTATGGTACCACTTTAAGCCAACTGCAGGAGTCTATAGATAAAGTCAAGGGAACATTTTCATTCAGAACAGAGGTGCTGGGTTATCTGGAACCTTTATATGTGAATAAAGATAAGAAATTCATCAGGATAATGAGTGAGGTTTATGAAGAAATCAGTGGACAGAAAAATGAATTTCAGCTGGCCTATGGAACATCCTATGCCAAAGCAATGCCTAATACAGTTTGTTTCGGTCCGGTTTATCATAACCATGAAGATTTTGCGCATCAGGAAAATGAAAGGATTTCAGTAGATACGCTGATAACGGCAGCAAAGATTTACACGCTTTTTCTGGCAAGAACCGCAACTCTTGAAGAAAAATGCAGATAAAAACAGGATTACTTAAGCCTTAACAACTGAATTGCTCGTAAAACGAGCAATTCAGCAGCAAGCCCTAATTTTGCATCCGGTTCACTCGGGTTTATTTTTTTTCCGGAGTTTGATAACATTATAGTAAACATTAAATCGCCGTTGATTATCCGGTTAATTATGATTAAGGAGAAGTAATAATGGATTATCTAAATGCAGATTATATATTAAAATCCAATGCGGTTTTTACAGGTGCAACTGAAAAATTGTTAGATGGATTTGTAGCAGTGAAAGAGAATAGAATTGTAGCGATAGACACGGAAAAACAAATGGAAAAATGGATAGGGAGAAATACAAAAATTTATTCATATAAAGATAAATTGATTATGCCTGGTTTTTGTGACAGTCATGTTCACCTAATTTTTGCTGCCCTCAGAGCGGTTTCGGCAAATGTAATAACGGCAAAATCAGAAGAAGAGGCTGTTAAAATGCTTTATAACTTTTCAAAGGATCAAACAGGAGAATGGTTGTTTGGATTCGGCTGGAATTATCATTACTGGGATAAAAAAAGGTTACCTACTAAAAAATCTTTAGATAAATTTTTTCCTGACACACCGGTTATTCTATTTAACGAAGAAATGCATAGTGTATGGGTTAACAGCAGGTCATTAGAGCTGTGCAAAATTGACAAAGATACGCCGGATCCAGAAGACGGAGAAATCACAAAGGACCAAAATGGTGAACCCACCGGACATTTGCTTGAGCCTTCGGCGATCAAATTAGTAATTGATCAAGCATTTAAATTTAATCCTGAGAAAGAATCACAAATGATTGAGGAAGCTTGCAGTTATATAGCCGGTTATGGTGTAACCTCCATAAGTGATGTTCAGATCTTTGATTTTGTCAAATATGGACAATATCGTAAACTTGAAAACAATAATAAATTGAGTACAAGGATTCATTTTTCTCCGGGGATAGATGAAAGCATTGAAAAACTTCTTGAACTCAAAAATCATTATTCCTCTGAGAAATTAAAGTTTTCCGGTGCAAAGGGTTTTGTGGATGGCACCGCCATGGCGGATACAGGGCTTTTATTGGAACCCTATTCGGATAAGCCTGATTATAAAGGATATGCATTGTTTGACGAAGAAGAAACAAGAAACAAAATTATTCAATTCAGTAAAAATGATATCCGGGTGAGGCTTCATGCTTGCGGAGACGGTGCAGTCAGATTGGCATTGAATATGTATGAGAATTCACATAAAATTACTGGAAAAAAATTAAGGCATACCATTGAACACATAGAAAATATTCATCCGGACGATATTTCAAGATTCGGAGAAATAGGGATTATTCCTTCTGTACAACCGGCGCATATATGGGGTGTTTATGAGGCTTTTAAGAAAAAAATAGGAGATGAAAGGCTGAAATATGCCTTTGCATTTAAGTCTCTGCTGTTAAGTGGGGCTTCATTAGCTTTTGGAACAGATTGTCCCATTGCTGTTATTGATCCGATGAAAGGCATATATCGTGCCGTTACAAGAAACCCCGGCGATGGTTCTTGCTCATCGTTGAACGCAAATGAAAAACTGACGCTTATAGAAGCTTTGACAGCCTATACCATGGGATCGGCTTATCAAATGTACAGAGAAAATGATCTTGGTTCATTGGAAACAGGTAAATTGGCTGATATCATTGTGCTTGACAAAAATATTTTCAACGTGGACGATTGTGAATTATCAGAAACAAAAACAATATTAACCATGATGGATGGGAACATAATATTCGAAAATTAACATTTCTCTCTTTATATTTTAAGGAATTTTTAATCTTATTTTAATTTTCTTAATATGATATGTGTAGTATAATAATAACATTATATGTCTGATACTGTGAAAGGAGGTTTTTGTATGGAGCATATATTGAAAAAAATAATAGAAATCGATTCAAAGGCTTATAATTTAAAAGAAAAGAAAGATCAGCTAAAAATAGATGCGCAAAAAGAATTGGTACAAAAGAAAGAAAAATTGAGAGAAGAAATAATTGATAATGCCAGAAAAGAAGGCTTAAATAATATTGAAAATCTCAAAACGGAAGGCTTAAAAGAAGTCGAAAAAATTCAGAAAGATACAGAAGCCTCATGTAAATTACTGGAAGAACAATATGAAAGAATAAAGGATTCCTTTTGCGAAGATATGTTTAAAAAAGTAATCCAAATGGATTCATTCGGGAAGTGATAATATGCCTGATATCAAAAAATATGCAGCCATCAATACCAAAATAAAGTATCTGGAAGGACAGCTTTTAACGGATGAAGATTATGAAGTGCTTCTTAACAAAGATCGTGTTGAAGATATCATGTTTTTTCTGAAAGGAAAACAGGTATATGGTGAATTATTAAAGGATATAGATGAGCAAAACCATGATTTAGCAGAGTTCGAGCTTTTGTTACTGAAAAATATTGTAAGACATTATGAACAGCTTCTTTTCTATTTTTCCGGGATCTATAAAAAATTGATAAAAGCTTTTCTCATTCGTTTTGAGGTTTCTGATCTTAAGCTTTTGATAAAGACTGCAATTAAAGGAGAAGATGTTCAGTCCGTCAGTCATTCGCTTATAACATTCACAAAACATACAACTGTTGATTTTAATAAATTGTTACAGTCCAAGTCTTTAGAAGATCTAATCGAAAACATGTCGCAAACGCCTTATTATAACATTCTCAAACCATTTTTAGAAGAAAGTACTGATCGGCAATTATTTTATATGGAAATGACTTTGGATCAATATTATTTTAGAAAGCTCACCGGTATCATATCAAGACTTGAGGTTGAGGATAAAAGAGTATTAAGAAAGTTTATAGGGACATATATTGACCTGTATAATATACAGTGGATCTACAGAGCCAAAAAACTTTTTAATATCACACCTGAAGAAATCTATAACTACTCATTACCTGGAGGATATCGGTTTAATGAAGATGCCATTAAGGAATTGAGTTATCTAAACAGTTACAATGAGCTGATAGATAAAATCCTCGGCAGCAAATATAGTTTTTTGGTAGACAATAATGAAACCCGTGAAATATATATGGAAAGAAGAAGTAAAAGGTTTTTATATTTTCTGTTACTAAACTATAAGAAAAAAGAGCAGTTCAATATAATGGAGATCATGATATATCTTCATTTACTGGAATATGAAATGAGAGATATTATTTCTATTATTGAATCGCACAAGTATGGATATACGATGGAACACAGCAAGCAATTCCTTATTAGAAAGGTATAGGAGGGTTTAGTATGTCTGTTGAAAGAATGAATATGCTTAATCTTGTAGCCCCCATCCAGTACATTGACGAAATCGTTAAAGAAATGGTTTTGTTCGGGAAACTGCATATTGTCAATGCAATGGTTGAAATTGACGAGAGCAATTTTATGATTGCCGTTGACGAAGAAAACATTGAAGAAATAGCAGAAATGTCGATGATTCACTCTTACAAAGACCAGCAGAGTTTTAAAACTTTTAAATATCATTTGGACAGCTTAATGACATTCTTTAATATTCCTGAAGAGGTTAAACCTGATTATCTGTCGGGGCACTATTCATTTAAAAAAACCATGGATGCCGTTAATGACATATTTCACGAAGCGGATGCATTACAGAAAAAAATGGATGCAAAAAAACAGGAACTCACTCAATTGGATAACATTCAAAATTGTCTTAAAATGATGAAAGATGTAAATATTGATTTGAGTACTTTAAATGGCATGGCGTATTTTAATTATGAAATTGGGATCCTTTCCAAGGAAGGGAGAGAAAAAATAAGGAAAAATTATGAAAATATACCGGCCATTGTTTTGCACATCGGTAACGATCAAAAAGATGAGGTTTATCTCATTATTTCCCTTAAAGAATTCAAACTGGAAACAGATAGGATTCTCAGATCCCTGAATTTCAGAAGATTGGAGGCACCCAAAAACTGTGCAGGAAAGCCTTTTGAAATAGAAACTATCTTTTATGAGCAGAGTGAAATTTTAAGAGCGGAAATTGCTGAAATGGAAAAATACAAAGAAGAATTAAGAGAGAAGTATTATTCGGACGTTGAAAAAGCTTATTCCCAAAATGAAATGGAAGAAGCAAAAACCGTTATAAAAAGCAACATAGCTTGTACAGATAATTTCTTTTACTTGTCCGGTTGGGTTCCGGAGAAAGAAAAGAGCCTTCTGGATAAGAGGTTATCCGTCTTTGACGATGAAGTCATATTAGTATTCAAGAATACCAAAGATGTTTACAACTATATCATTCCGCCCACGAAGCTGTCGAATCATAGAATAATAAGCCCGTTTGAGCCTTTGATCAAAATGTACGGAATACCGTCCTACGGAGAAATTGATCCCACTCTATTCCTAAGCCTGACTTACATGTTTCTTTTCGGGGCTATGTTTGGAGATGTTGGTCAGGGTATTGTTATTTTTCTAATGGGACTTGTTGCAACAAAGAAAATGACAAACTCAGTATATGGACAGATATTTATGAGATTAGGTGTCAGTTCTACTATTTTCGGATTTCTATACGGCAGTATATTTGGATTTGAGCATATTTTACCTGCATTATTTTTGAGACCAATGGAAAACATCAATACCATGCTGTACAGTTCTATTATTGTAGGCGCTGTATTCCTTTTCATCAGTTTTTCGATTGGAATTATCAATGCAGTCAAAAATAAGGATATCAAGGAAGGTATTTTTGGGCGAAACGGCGTATGTGGTTTTGTATTCTTTATGGGATTATTGATGATTTTAGCGGAAATGACCATCAGCCTTAAGACTATACCAATGAATTTCTTGATCCCGGTAATGGCATCCTGCATATTACTGATCGTCATTCGGGAGCCGCTGACACATCTTCTGATTAACAAACGGCCTTTATATGAAGAACCTCCGGCAAACTACTATACGGAAAGCGTTTTTGAAGGACTTGAGACCATTATCAATATTTTAAGTAATACGATTTCTTTTATAAGAGTAGGTGCATTTGCCTTGAACCATGTAGGCCTGTTTATGGCATTCCACACGATGGCTGAACTGGCCAATAATAAAGCTGCAGGCATCTTGATATACATTATAGGCAATATTATAGTAATTGGATTGGAAGGCCTGATCGTGTTTATCCAGGGCTTGAGACTGGAGTACTATGAAATGTTCAGCAAATATTTCGTAGGTGAAGGCATCGAATACAGGCCGGTAGCACTTAAATGTTCATAGGTTACAGGGGGCAGGTGACATGCGACAGGGTATGAAAAGATTTAAGATTGAAGATTTAAGGTATATTCCGATTGTTATCGTGAGGAGCATAGGAGAGGGGCAGAAGGTTAGAAAAAGATAAAAGGTAACAGATAAAAAATAATAGTTAATGACAATTTTGTTTCACAAAATACCATTATAAATAATATAAAAAATGGTAGAAACTATGACTTTGTCATAGTTTCTGACCACAACTGTTATCATCCATTATCTATTATCTTTATTTCTGCCTATAACCTCTAACTTAATCCATAATCCATACTCTATAAACTACTTTTCTGTCATCGCAGCGAACTGAAAAATTGTATAAAATCGAAAATTACTGATAGGGCTTCAAGCGTGACTATCTCATACTTACACTTATACTCATACTTGCACTTTAATGAGTAACTTAATAATTTGACTTTAAATAGATATAGAGAGAATAAAAGCATAGAAAGAGAGGAAAAAAGATGAAAGTAATATTGATTTCAGTAATGTTATTGGTAGTGGCGACTATCGGAACAGGTGTATACTTTATAAGTAAAGGTACATCCGGCAAAAAAATTAAAAAGATTCTGGGAATTAATCTTGCTGCTTATATCCCGATCATGCTGGTAGCGATAACATTTGTCGTCCCCGAGATTGTATATGCCGTCAGTGAAGGCCAAGCCGGCGGTACATCAGGTTTGGGATTTATTGCTGTAGCCTTAAGTACAGGATTGGCAGCAATAGGCGCGGGTTATGCCGTAGGAACCGTAGGTTCGGCTGCTTTAGGTGCTGTTTCAGAGGATCCCAAGATTTTGGGAAAAACCCTTATTTTTGTTGGTCTTGCAGAGGGGATTGCCATATATGGATTGATTATTTCCATCATCATACTTGGAAGATTATAGGTGATATTTTATGAAAACATATATCATTAGTGATCATGATGATGCCATAATAGGCATGAGACTGGCAGGTGTAGAGGGTAAACTCATTAAAACCCATAAAGAAGCTGAGAAAGCACTTGAAGAAGTTTTGGAAAATGAAGAGATTCAGATATTAGTAGTAAATGAAAGTGTATATTCCATGCTCGAAGAAAAGCTTCTTGATATTAAGATCAATAGCAGAGGTCCGTTGATTGTAGAAATATCAACAAAAAATGGCATGACAGGATTCGATCGTATGAATGATATCATTAAAGAATCCATTGGATTGCGGATTTGAGGTGTTGACTTAAATGATTACCATAGAAGAAAAACTCAACCTTTTTACCAATATGGTTTTAGATAAAGCAAAAAAAGAATATGATATGGAAGCCGAAAGACTGAATGAAGAGATAAAAGAAAAAATAGCAGCCTATACAAAAGAATTGAATGAGGAAAAAGAAAAACTGATTCATGACATGGAGAAAAAGGGAAAGGAAGAAAAAGCAAGACTCATTTCCCATGCCAACATCAGTAAAATGAAGGCGATGCATAACAAGAAAAAGGAAATATTGGAGGATGTCTTCAAGGCTCTTACCGAGAAGGCACGTTCTTATACGGACAGTGAGGAATATGAAAGCTTCTTTAATAAAGCCGTTTATAAAGTTATTGATAGCTTTTCTGATGTTCAAGGCTTGATGTTTTATGTCAGTGAGAAGGATTACCATCGATTTAGTGAGGTTATTTATAAAGCAGGAGAAGAAAATCAATTTCAGGAAGATTCCATTCAGATTAATATATCTAATGAGGACATTATAGGCGGCTTGGTATGTACGGATGATAAAAAAACTTACAAAATAGATCTATCTATTAGATATATTATTAAAAATAATGAAAACTATATCGGAACGGAATTGTTTAATATGCTGAAAGGAGCTGATGGCACGGATGGTTGAACTTAAAGGAACTATTACCATGATCAATGGTCCGGTGCTTAAGGCCGTGGGCATGACTGGTTTTAAAATGCGCGAAATGGTTATGGTAGGAAATAAAAAGTTGATTGGAGAAGTAATTGCTTTGGAAGGAGACCAGGGAACTATTCAGGTCTACGAAGAGACAGAAGGGCTCATGTCTGGAGAAATTATTATTTCCACCGGAAGGCCGTTATCCGTAAAATTGGGACCCGGATTAATAGGGAATATCTTTGATGGTATTGAAAGGCCTTTGCTGGAGATCAATAGAATCTCAGAAGGTTTTATTCCTGAAGGTATTGGTCTGTTGTCCGTTGATAAAGAAAAAGAATGGAAGGTCAAGATTAATGTTTCTGAGAATGACATTCTTGAGGCAGGTCAATGTTTTGCTACAGTAGAAGAGACCTCGCTTATCACCAACAAAATATTGGTCCCTTATGGCATCAAAGGGAAGGTAAAAGAAAAGAAACAGGATGGTACTTACAATATTGAAGAGACATTGGTGACCATTGAGGATGATAGAGGGAAAACTCATGAATTGAAACTTAGTCATGAGTGGCCGGTAAGAATACCCAGGCCGGTTAGGGAAAGACTTGCCATAAGCAGCCTGCTGGTTACCGGACAGAGAGTTCTTGATATGTTTTTCCCGGTGGCTAAGGGAGGAACTGCAGCGATTCCCGGTGGTTTTGGAACCGGTAAGACCATGACACAGCATCAGCTTGCAAAATGGTCTGATGCAGATATTATTGTATATATCGGCTGCGGCGAAAGAGGAAATGAAATGACGGAAGTTTTGGAAGATTTTCCAAAGCTTATTGACCCCAAGACAGGAAAGAGCATCATGGAGCGTACGATACTGATTGCCAATACTTCTAATATGCCGGTAGCCGCAAGAGAAGCAAGTATTTATACAGGCATTACTATAGCGGAATATTTCAGAGATATGGGTTACAATGTGGCTATAATGGCTGATTCCACTTCCAGATGGGCAGAGGCCTTGAGAGAGATTTCAGGCCGCCTTGAAGAAATGCCTGCCGAAGAAGGCTACCCGGCCTATCTGCCTTCAAGATTGGCAGAATTTTATGAAAGAGCCGGTTATGTTCAGACATTGAGCAAGGAGGAAGCTTCTATTACAATTATTGGTGCGGTATCTCCTGCAGGAGGAGATTTTTCTGAGCCGGTAACAGAAAATACCAAGCGATACGTTAATGCGTTTTTAGCTTTGGATAAAAAACTTGCCTATGCACGCCATTATCCGGCAATCAACTGGCTGAACAGCTACAGCGGTTATGTCAAAATGCTTGGAGACTGGTATCAGGAACATTTGGATGAGGATGTGCTGGAATTACGAGCCAAGATGATCAGGATACTCCACGAGGAGGACAAACTACAGGAAATTGTTCAATTAGTAGGAGAAGATGTTCTTCCCGATGACCAAAGACTTGTTTTGGAGATATCAAGAGTTTTGAGAATTGGGTTTTTACAACAAAATGCCTTCCATAAAGAAGATACTTTTGTTCCGTTGGAGAAACAATATGAGATGCTTAAGTGTATCGAACTGCTTTATGACAGAGCATATGCTGCCATAAAAAGGGGCATTCCCATATCAAAAATCAAAGACGAGAAGTTATATGGCGAAGTAACTAAAATGAAATATACAGTACCCAACGATGATCTTAGTATCATTAAGGAGATACGGAAAAGTATTATGGAATATTATGATTATTTAATCGAGGAATACAGTTAGTAGATGTTCAATTTGCTTCTCAAATTGGGCGAGCTATTTATTGAAGGATGTGATGAAATGAGCAAAGAATATTTGCTTCTGGATAAAATTGAAGGGCCATTGATATTTCTTTCCCATGCGGAAAATGTTTCTTATGGGGAAGTAATTGATATTACTTTGAATGACGGAAGTAAAAAAAGGGGCCGGGTTATAAGGATCGAGAAGGATGCCATCGTTGCACAGATTTTTGAAGGTTCATCGGGTTTTTCTGTTGTGAATGCATCGGTTAAATTTACAGGAAAGCCATTTGAACTTCCAATGTCAAAAGAAATACTGGGAAGAACCTTTAATGGAATTGGAGAGCCCATTGATCAGGGCGGGAACATATTCTCCAATGACATCTATAATGTAAACGGCAGACCTATTAATCCGGTAGCCAGAAAATATCCCCGAAACTATATCCAAACAGGTATTTCCTCTATAGATAATCTGGCAACTCTTATCAGAGGGCAAAAGCTCCCGATTTTTTCCGGAAATGGACTTCCTCATAATGAGATTGCGGCACAAATCGTAAAGCAGGCCAACATTAGTGAAAAAGAGGGGGAAGAATTTGCAGTTGTCTTTGCTGCCATAGGTGTAAAGCATGATGATGCGGATTATTTCAGAAAAACATTTGAACAATCCGGTGTTCTTGAAAGGGTGGTCATGTATATAAACCTGGCTAATGATTCTATTGTAGAAAGGGTTATGACACCGCGGTGTGCATTGACTGCAGCAGAATATCTGGCCTTTGAAAAAAATATGCATATATTGGTTATTATGACCGATATTACCAGCTACTGTGAAGCACTGAGAGAAATATCTTCAGCAAGGGAAGAGGTACCCAGCAGAAAAGGATACCCGGGCTACTTATATTCTGATCTGGCTTCCATTTATGAAAGAGCAGGCATGATGAAACAATCAGGAGGATCCATTACCTTTCTGCCTATTCTCACCATGCCCAATGATGATATTACCCACCCGGTACCGGATTTGACCGGATATATTACCGAAGGACAGATTGTACTGAGCAGAGAACTTTTTCAGCAGAATATTTATCCCCCCATCAGCATATTGCCTTCATTATCAAGGCTGATGAAAGATGGTATTGGTGAAGGCTTTACCCGAGAAGATCATCCGGATGTAGCCAATCAGGTATTTGCCTCTTATTCCAAAGTTCAGGATATTCGGGCACTGGCACAGATCATAGGAGAAGATGATTTATCCGAGTTGGATAATCAATATATGAAGTTTGGCCGTGTTTTTGAAGAAAAATTTATCAGGCAATCTTTCGATGACAACAGAAGCATTGAGGAGACCTTGGATCTGGCATGGGAGATATTGAGCCTCCTGCCCAAAGATGAATTAGAACGTATAGACCCTGAAATTCTGGACAAATACTACAAGGAAGAAGCATAACGGTTAAGATTAAAATGGGGCAGAAGGATAGAGGGGCAGAAGGATAGAAAGATAAAAGATAACAGATAAAAAATAATAGTTAATAACAATTTTGTTTCACAAAATACCATTATAAAGAATATAAAAAATGGTAGAAACTATAACTTTGTCATAGTTTCTGACCACAACTGTTATTTATTATCCTTTATCTATTATCTTATTTCTGCCTCTAACCCCTAACTTATTCTATACTTTATACTCCATAATCCATACTCTGCTTTTATGTCATCGCGAGCGAATGCGCGGCGATTTCAAACAGCCTGGAAATCTGTTTTTACTTTTTACTTGAACTGGAGGGGAAGACTTGGATATTAATATAGCACCTACCAAAGCAAACCTCATTAAGGCAAAAAGCCTTCTGGAATTTTCCAGAAGCGGATTTGAATTATTAGATAAAAAAAGGAATGTATTGATACGAGAAATGATGGACCTGATGGAAAGAGTAAAAGACATTCAAAAGAGAATGGCGGATACTTTTAAGGAAGCTTTTGAAGCCTTGCAAGTGGCAAATGTCAGTATGGGGGTTCATGAATTACGGGAAATAGCCTTATCCATACCTACCCGTGAGGATTTCAGGATATTAACCAGAAGTGTTATGGGTGTTGAAATTCCCACAGTGAAATATGAAGAAACCGATCTAAAGGCTCAATATGGTTTTTATCGTACTAATCCGGCAGTGGACCTTGCTTTTATAAAATTCAGGGAAGTCAAATACCTGATATATGAAATCGCAGAGATCGAGAACTCTGTTTATAAGCTGGCTATTGAAATTAAAAAAACTCAAAAGAGAGCCAATGCTCTGGAAAAAATTCAGATTCCCAAATACGAGGAACAGGTTAAATATATGGAAGAGATTCTTGAGGAAAAGGAAAGAGAGGATTTTTTTCGTCTCAAACGCGTCAAAAATCTAAAATAGGGCCAGAAGTATAGGAAAAGATAAAAGATAACAGATAAAAAATAATAGTTAATGACAATTTTGTTTCACAAAATATCATTATAAATAATATAAATAATGGCAGAAACTATGACTTTGTCATAGTTTCTGACCATAACTGTTATCTATTATCCTTTATCAATTATCTTATTTCTGCCTCTAACCTCTGACTTAATCTATACTCCATAATCTGCTTCTATCTTACACTTATACTACTCCGAAGGAGTTACTTACTCAATGTTGTAAACCCACCCGAACTATTTTGTTCATAAATAAGAAAAACACAGACGAAAGAATGCTGTTTTCTCTTATTTTTTTTTTGGCACAATCCTTGCTTCATAAAATATATTGGGTATAATACACGTGACGCAACATATTGGGAGGAATAAAACATGAAAAATTTGCAACAATTTCAAGGAAGCAGTGAATATGTGGTTTCAAGTGAGCTGATGTATGCCGTAAACATTTCTATTGCATTGCAAAAACCTTTATTAATAAAAGGTGAACCTGGAACAGGAAAAACCATGCTGGCGAAAGCAATATCCGATTCGCTTAACAAAGAACTAATCATCTGGAATATAAAATCTACTACAAAAGCTCAGGACGGTCTTTATGTTTATGATACCGTTCAGCGGCTTTATGACAGTCAGTTTGGTGATGGTACCGTATCGGATATCAAACATTATATCAAGCTTGGTAAACTGGGGGAAGCGTTTACGTCAGAAGAGCAAACAGTCTTATTAATAGATGAGGTTGATAAAGCAGATCTGGAATTTCCCAACGATCTGTTGTGGGAGCTGGATAAGATGGAATTTTATATTCCGGAGACTAAGGAGTTGATTGCAGCCAGGCAAAGACCGGTGGTCATTATTACTTCAAATGCAGAAAAGGAATTGCCTGATGCATTTTTAAGAAGATGTATTTTTCATTATATTGAATTCCCGGATGAAGAAAAAATGGAAGAAATCGTAAGGGTACATTATCCAGACATCCAGGAAAAGCTGTTGAAACAAGCCATGGAGACGTTTTACTGGGTGCGGAGTTTAAAGGACATTCAGAAAAAACCCAGCACATCAGAACTTCTTGACTGGCTTCAGGCCTTGGTGGTTGCCGGTATATCCGTAGAGAAAATTAAAGAGGATATTCCTTTTGTAGGTGTTCTTCTCAAAAAAAATCAGGATATAGACGCTCTTTTTGATTTCAAAGAAAAAGGATTCAGTATGAGGAGATGGGGTTAATTGTTTATCACATTTTTTTATTTACTTAGAGAAAAAGGACTCAGTGTTTCCATAAATGAATGGCTTTCCTTGATAGAAGCTCTGGATAAAGGACTCTGTTCTTCCAGTCTGGTTCATTTTTACCAGCTATGTAGAGGTATCTTGGTAAAAAGCGAAGTGGACTATGATAAATTTGATCAGGCTTTTGCCGAGTATTTCAGAGATGTCAGAACACCGGAGGAAATTCCGGACCAGGTATGGAGCTGGCTGGATAAGGAACTCGGGGGGACAGATGAAGCTCATGCTTATGAAATGGCTTTTCAGAAATATGAATTGGATGAGCTTCGGGAAATGCTGAACAAAAGGCTGTGCGAGCAAAAAGAAGAACATCATGGCGGTAATTATTGGATTGGAACCGGGGGCACCTCTGTTTTTGGGCACTCAGGTTACAATCCTGCCGGCATCCGGATTGGAGGTAACTCCAGACATAAATCAGCTGTGCAAATTGCCGGAGAAAGGAACTTTAAAGATTTCAGACAGGATGCCACTTTGGAAATCAGACATTTCCAAATGGCATTTCGAAAACTCAGGCAATTTTCCAGCCGTCTGGATGGACCCAAAACAGAATTGAACCTGGAAGAAACCATCAATGAGACTTGTGACAATGCAGGGAACCTGAAATTGGTATGGGACCGTCCAAGGCAAAACACTGTCAAGTTGCTGCTCTTTTTTGATTCAGACGGTTCTATGTTTCCATATATGAATCTATGTAACCGGTTGTTTCAGGCAGTAAATAAGTCCAATCATTTTAAGGATTTAAAAGTGTACTATTTTCATAATTGTATCTATGAGCATCTATACACGGATCCTTCCTGCATGAGGGGAAGATGGGTCGATACGGAGTGGGTGTTCAATAATCTGGGAAGCGATTATCGATTGGTTCTGGTAGGAGACGGGACTATGGCGCCTTCGGAACTTATGAGCAAGGGCGGAAACAACTATGTTGGCCTTTATAACCAGATACCCGGAATAGAATGGCTCAAAACTATTCGGAAAAAATATCCCCACAGCATTTGGCTCAACCCTATTCCGGAATACAATTGGCTGTATACCTATGGTGAATTTACTCTGCAGAAGATTCGGGAAATATTCCCTATGTTTGAGCTCACCATCGATGGCCTTGATGCAGGAATCAAAAAACTGTTGGTACAGAGGTAGTCTTTAATAGTTATAACAATTTATAATAAATTGTTATTTACCTCCAACCTTTAACCTTTACAAAGGAGAGGTCCCTTTATTTAATGCGTTTTCGATTGCTTTGAGTATAACTTTACTGCTGTATGTGGCACCTGAGATCACATCTATATCTAAGTTTGAGCTTTTATAACATGATCAGGAATAACTTCTGCCGAAGTACCCTGTCCATTAAAATGCTTGACTAAATCAATATTGGATATCTGATGATTTTTTACTGTGACTTCAACTTCAACACTGATAGGAAAAGCACTGTAGCTGCCTGTATAGACCCCGTCTGATATTTTGGCAAGATCTACATTTTGAATCGCCATTTCTGATAATGCTTCGAGATTATTTTCTACTACTGTTTTTGCAATTGTTGCAGCTACTATTAGAATACAAATAATCAGAATGACTCCGATAATTAGTTTTTTTTTCATTTTCACCTCCATTAATCATTACTCTGACTTTTTGAAATTTTCCACTAAGTCAGCTATTTTTTTGTCTCTATTTTTATGCGACCAGTTTATAATACCTTTTTTATAAACTTTTCCGTCTTTGGCTTCACAGATATCTTTCATCTGATTGATGGAGCGGTTTCCGCCCATCCATGGATAGGGGAAAGCCTGAGTTACAAAGCAGTCAATTTTTTTATCTTTCAGAGATGTCAGTTGAGATAAATATTCTTCCATGACCGAAGAAAGAGAAAAACCTCTGACAGGAGCACCGATAATCAGCCTGTCATAATCCTTTATGTCAGGTGCTGTTTTAAGCTGGATATTTTTGGCCGATGAAGGATCTTCGTTAATCGCCGATACGCGCTCAATCCTTGCTGAATGCCCTGTTTTGAGCAGTTCATCCTGAAGCTTTTCAGCAACGCTAAGGGTATGGCCCGTATGAGAGTGAATAATAATACCTATATTCATGATTCATACTCCTTTTCTATAAAAAAATTAGCCGTTCGCTTCTTATAACATGTATATTGGTAATTTAATAGTAATACCGATTAGATAATAAAGCAAGATGTTTTGCATGGGGCAAAGGGAAAGTATAAGTGAGGGACAGAGATAATATTTAAACGAACTTATGCAAAGAAATCACAGATCTTTTGATTTATAAATTTCTACTGCCATTAGAATCAAAGATTCCGTGTTAGGTCTCTAAGATTTATAATTGAAGGTGGTTTTGTTCCAAAATCATAATCTGTTTGTTAATTTGGCGGAATTCTTATTTTATTGAGAGTAATTGGAGATGGTGTTACAATTATTGTAAGACAATGGATTTAGAAGTATAATTACAAAGGAGAAAATAGGAATTAGGCAATCAAATTTTGAATTATGAGCACAACCATAAATTAACTGAAGGATGTGATATTTTGTCTATATTGGTTACCGGCGGAGCCGGATACATAGGGAGTCATGCCTGTGTAGAATTATTGGAGGCCGGATATGATGTTGTCATCGTGGACAACTTTTCCAACAGCAAGCCTGAAGTATTGAACAGGATTAAAAAAATTACCCGTAAAGCGTTTAAGTTTTATGAAGTGGATCTTTTGAATCCGGATGCTTTGCGGCAGGTTTTTGAATCCGAGAAGTTGGAGGCTGTCATTCATTTTGCTGGCTTAAAGGCCGTTGGAGAATCTGTGGCCATTCCACTGAAATACTATCAGAACAATATCACAGGAACTTTGAATCTTTGTGATTTGATGGAAAAATATCACGTATTTAATATGATGTTCAGCTCTTCTGCAACGGTTTATGGTAATCCTAAAAGGGTACCCATAACAGAGAATTTTCCCCTTGGCACTTTAAACCCTTATGGCCGTACAAAGCTGATGATAGAAGAAATATTGAGGGATTTATATGTTTCCAATGAGAACTGGTGTGTGGTCCTGCTCAGGTATTTTAATCCTATAGGGGCGCATGAAAGCGGTTTGATCGGAGAGGATCCAAACGGTATTCCCAATAATCTGATGCCATATATAACTCAGGTGGCTGTAGGGAAAAGAAAGCATTTGAATGTATTTGGCAGTGATTACGACACTCATGACGGAACCGGTGTGAGAGATTATATCCATGTGGCGGATCTGGCAAAGGGTCATTTGAAAGCTTTGGAAAAGATGAAAAAAATAACGGGCGTAGAGACTTATAATCTTGGGACAGGCACAGGATACAGTGTCCTGGATATGGTCAACAATTTTGAAAAAGCAACGGGCAAGAAGATTCCTTATGTCCTGACAGACAGAAGACCTGGGGATATCGATAAATGTTATGCTGATCCTACAAAGGCTTTGAAAGAATTAAACTGGAAAGCAGAAATGGATCTGGAGGATATGTGTCGGGATTCATGGAACTGGCAGGAGAAGAACCCGGAGGGATACTGATTAAATTAACAATTGATAATTAAGGATGATTTTGCTGAAGCAAAATTTCAATAATCTATAAATGGAGAAAATAGAAATATATACTCTATATTTTATAAACTATAAACTGTTACGTACACTGCTTTGAAAGAGCTACTTATACTATTTTGGGGAGGATAAATTATGGAAGTCAAAAAAGCAATCATACCTGCGGCAGGATTAGGGACGCGGTTCCTGCCGGCGACAAAGGCACAGCCAAAGGAGATGCTGCCCATCGTGGACAAGCCGACTTTGCAGTATATCATTGAGGAAGCGGTAGCATCCGGGATAGAGGAAATATTGATCATAACGGGAAGAAATAAGAAAAGTATTGAAGACCACTTTGATAAATCCATAGAGCTGGAGCTTGAATTAGAGTCCAAAGGAAAAAAAGAATTGCTGGAAGAGGTCAGAAGGATTTCGGATATGGTCAACATTCATTATATACGGCAGAAGGAACCAAAAGGTTTGGGACACGCTATTTATTGTGCTAAGAGTTTTATAGGAAAGGAACCTTTTGCGGTCCTTTTAGGAGACGATATCGTCCACTCGAAAAAACCATGTTTAAAACAAATGATAGAAGTCTATAATGAGTATAAAACATCTGTTTTAGGTGTACAGGAAGTCCCGGAAGAGGATGTATCAAAATACGGAATTGTTGATGGGAAGCATATTGAAGATAGAGTGTACAAAGTAAAAGGTTTGGTAGAAAAGCCGGTTGTAAAAGATGCTCCGTCAAGAGTAGCTATTCTAGGAAGGTATATCATCAATCCTGCCATATTTGAGATACTGAAAAATACAAAGCCAGGGAAGGGCGGAGAGATTCAGTTGACGGATGCTTTAAAAGAGTTGGCGAATACTGAGGCCATGTATGCCTATATCTTTGAAGGTAGAAGATATGATGTAGGAGACAAGCAAGGTTTCTTGCAAGCTACAGTGGAGTATGCCCTGAGAAGGCCGGATCTGAGAGAGGAATTTCTTCAATATTTAATAAGTATTACTGAGGAAGAAATCAAATGCAAGACATATAATGAAGTAGCAACAGGCAGTGAAGATGCATAAGATCGTTTCGTCGCTAAAGCTCCTCGCGATGACATGGAAGCGGAGTATGGAGTAAGTTAGAGGTTAAGGTTAGAGGTTAGGGAAGGACAGAAATTATTTTCTTTGGTAATAATTTCTACCTAAACTGTTATCCCTTATTTATTATCTCTTATCTCTTATCTTTCCTAAAATAATAAAGGGAATATTTTTTATGGTTAATAATAGAAAAAAAGCAATTATTGTTTCCTGGGCAGTTGCCATCCTCTGGATGATGATGATTTTCAATCTGTCAGCTCAACCGGCTGGTGAATCAGACATATTGAGCCGTAAGACAGTAGAAATCATTATTCAAACGGTGAACAGGGTGATATCCATAGAAGGAGATGATATTCAATTTATAGAAAATGTAGATGGGTTTCATCACTTGGTGAGAAAGTATGCACACTTTCTTGTATATCTGGTACTGAGTATCTTATTGATGAATGCTTTGGAAAGAAGCAGGGTGTTCGGCAGAAGAATTATTTTATTCTCTCTGGGAATCTGTGTCCTTTATGCGGTCACAGATGAGTTGCATCAGTTCTTTGTTCCCGGCCGCAGCGGTCAACTGACGGATATATTGATCGATATCAGTGGAGCGGTTTTGGGTGTGGTACTTTATCAAATCTCTATAGGTATAAGAATTCCAGATCGCAGCTTAAAAGGGAAATAATAAACATAGGTTAGCCTAAGAAAAAAATACAAATGGATAATTGTATTGGACAGAAATTTTACCACAGCTGCATTTCTATAAAAAAAAGATTCTGACTCTGAAAAAGCCAAAATCAACATTCAATCAAATATTTGAGATTTTCTAATTATTGGATCATATAAATTATATGGAAAGTATTTTCCAACTGGGATCCTGAAGACATTGAGTAAGCGGTTCTCCCATGAGTTTTACTTCGGCACCCAAAGCTTCAAGCTTATCAACGATGCCGTAATTTTCAGCACATCTTTTACATGCAAAGAGTTTAACGCCTGTTTCTTGAATTTGATTTACTACTACTTGAATTTCGGGATCGGTAACCAATAATTTATTAGAGGGGCCCCATGTTACCAAATGACATTCTTTCCACCAATTGTTCAGATTGGATTTCAACGTATACATCAAGATCATATTTTCGGCGATATCTTTATTATCGGTTGTCCAGAGAATAAATAGTTTATCTGGGTTCATAAAATCTCTCCTTCACTTTTACTTACACTTACATACTTACACTTATACTCATACTTTCTATTATCTGTTGTATATTATTTTTTATCATTCCGTTGTCTAACGAACAATTTTAAGTTTGACTTCATGGGTTTCGACTTTTTGAGATAAAACCTGAACATCTTTTCTAAGTTCGGTTATTGCTTCGGTATTTTGTTTGTATCCGTCGAAAAGTGCATCAATTTGGGAATCATATTTTTGTTCCATACGTAACATCTCCTGATATACTTTATCAAAACCTTCTTCCATTTCTGCTCGCATATCTGTCATCTCGGTTCGCATATCTGTCATCTCGGTTCGCATATCTGTCATCTCGGTTTGCATATCTTTCATTCCGGTTTGCATATCTTTCACTTCAGTTCGAATCCCTTTTATATCATTTCGAACATCTTTAAACTGAGATTGCATTTCATTGTACATTTTTGTCATCAATTCAAATGATTTATCTTCCATAAACTCACCTCTCATTTAATAACAATGTAATCTAATCTTTTTTTGGTCTAATTATAAGATCTTACTGAAGCTTTCGGAATACGCCTTTTACCAACCCCAATATCTTAACATCCTTAGTAATAATAGGTGCTAAGGAAGCATTTTCTGGTTGGAGACGAATGTGGCCTTTTTCTTTGTAAAAGGTTTTGACGGTTGCTTCAAATTCATAGCCGTCTATCATGGCTACGATGATATCACCATTGTTAGCCGTATTTTGCTGTTCCACTAATATAAGGTCACCATCAAAGATACCTGCTTCAATCATGCTGTCCCCTTTTACCGTAAGCATAAAATGATTGCCATATCCAAGGAAATTTGCCGGAACAGGAAATGTGTCTTCAATATTCTGTTCTGCGAGAATCGGTTCTCCTGCAGCGATCCTGCCCACAAGCGGAATGTCAACAATATCGGTTCTCTCTTTGAAGGAAATCGTATCTTGATGGTAGAGTTGCTCTTCATTTGTTGAATAAAGAGATGAGTCTAAAACTTCTATGGCTCTTGGCTTGGATGGGTCTTTTCGGATCAATCCTTTTTTTTCAAGGTTTTCTAAATCTTTGTGCGCAGTAGAAGTGGATTTAATCCCTAAGGATGCACACATTTCTCGAACAGTCGGAGGATATCCTTTTCTTAAAATTTCATTTTTCATATATGTAAGGATTTTTAATTCTCTATAGGATAATTCTGGTTTCATGGCTGTACCTCCATTTTTATTTACCTTTCACTATTATATCATATGGTAGAAAAAAGTAAACATATGTTCGGAGTTTTTATCCAAATCTTTTGTCGAAAAAAAAAGAAAAAAATTGAAGGATAAAATCCAGTTATATAGAATATATTATATGTGATAAGAGAGGAAAAAAAGATGACGATAGAGAGAGATTTAAAAACTTCATATTTAGAAGTTGATAAAAGAACCAAAGATATTATCAGAAAGATATTGAAGAAATTAGAGCAGATAGAGGAATCAAGTTCCGATGTTATATATATAGATAATCAGGAGTCCAGATATTTGAGTTAGGAATTTGTTAGTAGTATAACAAACAGATTGGTTTATGTTATTCTTAAATCAGATATGACTGTAAAATATGGACAGGGGTAAGCTCTGTCCATACATATTTGCGGTTATTAACGTACAATTACACGTACACTTATACTTTCACTTTATCTTTTTCTCCTCCGAGAATCAGATTGTGATTGAACTTATAACCTACGCCGCGAACTGTGAGGATATATTTAGGGTTTGAAGGATCAGGCTCGATCTTTTTTCTTATGTTTCCGATATAAACAATAATGGTTCTGGAATCTCCTTCAAGGACATTTTCTTTCCATACTGCTTCATAAAGCTGTTCTACGGTATATATCCTTTTAGGATCTTTCATTAAAAGAGACAGGATATCGAATTCTTTCGCAGACAAGGAAATTTGTTTTTCGTTTACAAAAACTTCATGTGTATTAAAATGAATTTCCAGTTCATCGTATTTGATTACATCATCTGTGCTGTTGTTTTCGCTCATCCGATTCCTTCTCAAGTGGGCTTTTATCCTGGCAACGAGTTCAAGAGTTGAAAAAGGTTTTGTCAAATAATCATCGCCCCCTGCCGAAAGGGCAAGAACTTTATCGATATCACTGGATTTACAACTTATAAATAGTATAGGGCAGTCGGATATCTTTCTGATATTCAGGCATAGTTCCACGCCGTCAATATCCGGCAGCATAATATCCAAAACGATCAGTTCGGGCTTTTCCAATCGTACTTTCTGGAGGGCCTCTTTTCCGTTAAAGGCATGGGAAATCTTAAAATTTTCCTGCAAAAGATACATTTTAACAAAATCTATTATTTCAGGTTCATCATCAACAATCAGAATTTTTTCTCCAGCCATGAAATATTCACTCCTTAAGAATTTTAAATAACAGGCAAACGAATATTAAAAGTGGTTCCGTTACCTAATTGACTGCTTACTTCTATTGTACCCTGATGTTTCAGGATAATTTCCTTTGTAATAGCAAGTCCCAATCCGCTTCCTTCTACCGAGTTGTTGTTTCCCCTGTAAAACCTTTCGAAAATATGGGGCAAATCCGTATCGGAAATGCCTGTTCCATTATCTTTGACTTGTATAATTGATAGCTGTCTACTTTCTTCACGGCAGGATATGGATATGTTTCCGTATTTTTCAGTATGCTTTATAGCATTATATATCAAATTATTGAAAACCTGTTCAATTCTTTCTACATCCACAATTACTTCTCTTTCAGATACAGCTTCATCTATTATCAGATCAAATGACAGCCCCACATGTTTTACATCTTCTTCGAATTTGTTATATATGTTTTTAAGAAGATGCCCTACTTGGATTTGAGAGAATTTGAATTTTATCTGATTGCTTTCATATTGAGAGAGATCAAAAAGGTCGTTGATCAGGAGTTCCAGCATACAGACTTTATTTTGGATATTCTGAAGATACTGATGAGATTCTTTTTTCGGAATTTTTTGGTCCAGTATGGCGTCTACATAACCGCGGATGGTGGTGATGGGGGTTCTGAGTTCATGAGATATGGTAGACAACAGTTGCAGTCGTTCCTTTTCTGCCTGACGGATTCTTTCATTGTTCAATATCAATTCCGAATTATCCCGCATAATGCCTTCGATGCCAAAGGGATTTCCCTCTTTATCATATATCAGTGTGGTATATTCATCTATCCATAAATAATGACCATTTTTATGACGATATCTCAAAGTGACGGATTCCTTTGGTGAAAGCTTTGGGTTCAGAGTCAGTTCAAATAAGGGTTTATCCTCCGGATGGACAATATCATCCAAAAGATATGGGTTTGTATAGAATTCTTCTTGTGAATAACCCATTATTTTTTTACAGTTAGGGCTTACATATTCAAAATACGGTTCAGGGCCATATTTAGATAAATAAATCATATCATGAGAATTTTCAGTCAGCAATCTGAAAATCTGTTCATTTTTTATCAACCGCATTCGATTTTTCTGAAGGTAAGTTAAAACGAGGCATGAATTAAGGCCAATAATCAACATGATTTCTGTTATATAACTTGTAGGGGACACTGAGAAATTAGGGTGCAGATAAAAATAATAGGACTTATGAACACCCCATAATAAAAAAGCAATGCCGGTAGCAACTTTTTCATTTCCTTCATATTCCCAATTCTGTAAAAAAATAATGCCTGTATAAATAGAAATAATACTGAAGTATATGGATAAAGGTGTTACCGTAATGATATAAGAAAAATTAAAATAGAGACATAAAAATCCCCAGAGGATATTGGCAACAAGGAGAATAAACCAGGTAACGGGTTTTTTTCTATTAATAAAGATATAAGTGCCGGAAAGCAAAAAATAGATACTGAGTGAAAAGACGATTTCCTGACCAATGAGTATAAACGGAATGGGGATGTTGTTATATATAAGAATATCCAATACCAACCCGATACCGTAAATCATCCAGCTCAATCCCCAATAACCGATATACTTTTCATGGGTTTTTCTGAAAATATACAGATAAATGACTGCAAAGGCATAGACAGAAATATTTAAGATGACCAGAGCATACATTGTCCAAAACATAGGGATATCATTCCTTCAGGTGAAGTTTATATAGATTATAACATCAATCAGGGCTTATTAAAGAATATAAAAAAATTTTTATCAAATATTTATAAAATTTTGATAATTCTATTATCGAATGATAATACTGAATTGTTATGATCAAAATGGCTTAAAGAATAGGAGGCATATCATTGAAATTGAAATGGAAGATCAGCAGTAAAATTATGGTAGCCATCATGATCAGTTCAGCTGCTTTGGCAGCTGTAATTGGAAGCATTGCTCTTTATCAGGCAAGTAATGTTATAGAAAAAAGCGCAATGAACAATCTGAAGGCAAGGGCAGAGTCTTATGCCAATGAATTCAGCATTACCACCGGAAATGTAGAGAGTGTGCTGGATTCTTATATTGCTTCTATTTCTGCATCAATAAACTTGGATAAAGTTTATAACGATCAGGAATATTTGAAGATATACCAAGAAGATACGCTGGTTCCTCTTACTCGGAAATTTGCTGAAAATACCGGAGGTATTCTGGGAATTTATTTTGATATTGACCCTTCAGTCACCCCTTATTTATTGGAAGATGAAAGCGTTTATGGTGCCTGGCTTTTGGACAGGAACCTTACGGGTAAAATCGTACGGGAAGAATTAGAAATCAAAAAGAATTTTTACCCGGAAAATGAAAAAATGCAGTGGTATTACGCACCCTTAAAAAAGCAAAAAGGTGTATGGAGCAAACCTTACAGGGATATTTATACCGGATATTACATGATTTCTTATAATAAGCCGGTGGTTATTGAAGACACGCTGATAGGTGTTGCGGGTATTGATATTATCTTTGAAGATATTATGACCATGGTTGAATCTGTTCAGCTTTTTGAAACAGGGTATGCTTTTTTACTGGATGAAGATATGGATTTTATTGTACATCCTCAAATGAAAGATGACACAGAGTGGGGCGATCAGAAACTATCCGGTATCAAAGATTCATTATATAAAGCCTTAGCTGAGAAGATATCAAAGGAATCCTCCGGTATTGATGAAATCGGGACGGGATATAATAAAACTTTTGTGGGATTTGCGCATATGAACAACGGATATGTGGTAGGGATCGAAGTCAAATCTACCGAGGTTTTAGAGGAATTGAATAAAGTTAGAAGTATTATTGATATCATTATATTAGCCGGCATTCTGATGTCTGCTATTGCAGCTTACATATTAGGAAAATTTATTTCAAAACCTGTAGAAAGGTTAGGAAAAATGATAAAACGAATGATGCACTTTGATTTTTCATCGGAGATAAACGATGTTCAGCTGGTCAATACAGAATCCGACAGTGGGAGGATGATCGTTGAGCTGTCCAAACTCAGGGATTCTGTCAATCATTCTATTATGATGTTTAGAAGCAATTCTCATCTAATTCATAATTCCGGAGAAAAAATTGAAAAAATACTGGAAAACAGTATGGCGTTATTGGAGAGGATGGAACTGATGCATGAAATTGAATCCAAGGGAACGCCGATTCAAGATGACATTCAATTGGAGAAAGATTTAATTCTTGAAATTAAAAAAATGATTCAAGAGCTAAATGGAATTAATGAGAAAAACATCAAAATAACTGATTTATATAAAACTGATTAAGCAAATTATTTATGAAAGGAGGCCTTATTTAAAACAGTTTAAAAACAAGTAAAACTTTAAGGAGGTTATTAGTATGGACACTTACGGTCTTATAAGTCTATTGCCCGTTATTTCCGTTGTTATTCTTGCTTTTGTTACCAAGAGGACGCTGGAGCCTTTACTGATTGGTGCAGTCTTTGGTTTTGTTCTTTTACATGGTGCAGGTTTTTTTCTGCCGTTTCTGGATGCGGTCTATGCCGTTATGATGGATGGAACTACCGTATGGATTATACTGGTTTGTGGACTATTCGGAAGCCTGGTGGCACTGTTGGAAAAATCAGGAGGAGCTTTGGGTTTTTCGGATATTGCGACAAAGTACTCCAGAAAAAGAGGCATTTCTCTAATTATTACATGGATTTTGGGAATCGTTATTTTTATCGATGATTATCTGAATGCTCTGGCAGTTGGGACGGCAATGAGAAAAGTAACGGACAGCTATAAAGTACCCAGAGAATTGCTGGCATATGTTGTTAATTCAACCGGAGCGGCTGTTTGTGTTCTGATTCCTTTTTCCACCTGGTCTGCTTTTATGGCCGGGCAGCTGGAAGCTAACGGTGTTATGGTAAATGGCTCCGGAACAGCAGCCTATATTGCCACAATTCCCTACATGTTCTATGCATGGGCAGCTGTTATCGTTGTGCCTTTGTTCGCTTTAAAGATTCTTCCCAGATTTGGCCCTATGAAAGCTGCAGAAAAACGAGCAGAGGAGACCGGTCAGGTCTTTCCCGACAGTATGCTGGAAAAGGAAGATGAATTTTCTGCAGCAGATACCATGCTTGAGAAAAAACCCAATGCTTTAAACTTTATTATTCCCATGATTGTGTTGGCAATTGTGACTATCGTTACTGAAGATATGCTTCAAGGGGTCATCATTGGTATTGTCACATGCGGTATTTTATATTTCCCTCAAAGGATTATGAATTTCAATGAATTCTGTGATAATGCCATTGAAGGCTTTAAGGATATGATCCTTGTGTTAGGCATTATCGTTGCAGCATTTTTCCTTCAACAGGCAAATGATGCTCTGGGATTGACGCCTTATGTAATTGACAGTGTTAAATCATTCTTGAGTCCTTCATTACTTCCAGTAGTAACATTCATCATCATAGGATTCCTTGCATTTGCAACTGGGAGTTTTTGGGGAATTGCAGCTATAGCTTTTCCCATCATCATTCCTTTGGCGCAATCCATGGATGTCAATGTATTTCTGGCAAGTGCAGCTATTATTTCAGCGGCGGTTTTCGGAAGCCATACCTGCTTCTATGGAGATGCTGTAACACTATCGGCCGCATCCAGTCAAATCAAGAATTTGGATTATGCTAAAACTTCTACACCTTTGATCGCAGTACCGGCTGTAATTGGAATTATTTTATTCCTGATTTTCGGGATGATAGGATAATATTTGATGATATTTAAGGAGGTTGAAAATGAATAAAGGAAAAGTTGTTATCGGCATGACGCAGCATGCCTGTGGATTAGACAGAGAAGCAAATGTGGAGAAAGCAGTAAAATTGATCAGGGAAGCTGCAGACAAAGGTGCAAAAATTATTTGTACGCAAGAGTTATTTAAAGGTCAATACTTTCCCCAGATCATAGATGTATCCAAGTATGATTGGGCGGAGCCTCTTGATGGACCAACTAATAAAAGAATGTCTGAGCTTGCAAAAGAGTTGGATGTTGTTATTGTCAGCTGTTATTATGAATACGCCATGGATGGTGTTTATTACAATAGTGCTGCAGTATTTGATGCCGATGGTGCTTTGCTGGGCAACTACAGAAAACATCATATACCTGAAGGTCCGCAATACATTGAAAAGTATTATTTTACCCCGGGAGATTCACCTTATCTTGTCTTTAAATCAAAATATGGCACTTTTGGAGTACTTATCTGTTGGGATGAATGGTTTCCGGAAGCCTCAAGGATCCTTGCATTAAAAGGTGCCGACTTTATATTCTATCCTTCAGCTATTGGTTCAGAACCGGATAATCCGGATTTAGATACTTCGCAGTCATGGGTAGACGGTGTAAAGGCGCATGGTATCCACAATAATATGTACGTATGTGCTGTTAATAGAGTGGGAAGAGAAGATGCTGCCGACGGAAGCGGGTTTATGTCTTTCTATGGCCGAAGCTTTGTCAGTGACCCGTGGGGAAATGTTATGACCGAAGGAAGCAGGGATAAGGAAGAAGCTATTATTGCAGAGCTTGATTTGGATGAGATAAAGAAAGCAAGAGACATCCTGCAGTTTCACAGAGACAGACGAGTGGATTCCTATGAAGAAATATTGAATCTTGTTATTAAAGAGTAATAATACAATAGACAGGATACAATTCAGGTGACAGGCGGCAGGAAAAAGTTGCAGGGACAGCCCTTGCGGCTGTCCGCTATTGGTAGCCCAAAATGAAAGGGGTGAGAAGGTGAAAAAAGAAGAAAACATCAGTGTATTGCTGAATACGGAATATGATTTCGTTATTGAGAACGGTACGGTGATAGACCCGAAAAGTGAAATGAGGACCATTGCCAATGTAGCCATAAAAGACGGAAAAGTAGACGTTATTACAAGGGCTGACCTTAAAGGAAAAGAAAAGGCAGATGCTTCAGGTAAAATCGTATGTCCGGGGTTTATTGACCCCCACTGCCATGTGGATGGGTATTTATACAATGGCCAGTGCTATGCAAAAATGGGTGTAACAACAGCCATTACCGGCAATTGCGGTTTCGGTCCTTATCCCATAAAAGATTTTGTCCAAAGAATCAATCAGGAAGGGTTTCCCATCAATCATGGGACTTTAGTGGGGCATTCCTTTGATATGCGGACTATGGTGGGGCTTGAAGATCCATTTAAAGAAGCTACTTCTAAAGAAATCCAAGAAATGGTACGAATTGCAGAAGAGGCACTGGAACAAGGTGCTCTTGGAATTTCACTGGGCCTGGAATATGCACCTGCTACTACGAAAGAGGAAATCCATGCCCTTGCGAGGCTTGCAGCGAAATATGATAAAGTGATGCCTGTGCATTCTCGAAGCGACAGCTGGGGATCTGTAAAGGCTCTTCGGGAAATAGTTAAAATTCAGGAGGATACAGGTGTCCGTGTATTGGTATCTCATTTGACTTATCAGAATGGTATGGGGATGATGAAGGAGTCTCTGCCTATTATAGAGAAAGCTTATAGAGAAGGGTATAAGATTGGGGTTGACAGTGGTGCTTATCATGCTTTCGCTACTTATATCGGTTCAGAAGTATTTTGCGAAGGCTGGCTTGAAAAATATGATTGCATCTATGAAGATGTATTGGTATCCAGCGGACCACATATCGGTAAACGATTGAACGAAGCATTATATAAAGAAATTCTGGAAACAGATCCTAAAACTTTATGTACGGCTTTTGTGGGGAAGGAATATGAGGTCATTGAAGCCATGCAGCAGCCTTATGTCATGGTATCTACTGACGGCGCTGTCGGCTCCCATGAACCCGGAACCGGGCATCCTCAGGATGCAGGCACTTACCCAAAAGTGTTTGGACGATTTGTAAGGGAAATGAATGCTTTCTCAATGATGGAAGCAGTTACAAAGTGTACCCTGATGCCTGCTGAGTTCTTTGGATTGGACAATAAAGGCTGGATAGGTACAGGAGCTGATGCGGATATAGTGGTATTCAATCCAAAAACCATTATTGATAAGGCGGAGTATTCTGGTCTTGGCATACCGGACGCACCGCCTGAAGGGATAGACTGGGTATTCGTAAACGGAGAACCGATTATTAGAAACGGAGAACTGATTGAAGATGCCAGACCCGGCAAGGCAATTTGCCAGAAAAACAAAATTTGGACACTTTAGAGCTATTCATGACAGGAAGAGATTGAGATAGCCCCTGCGGTCTTTAAGATTACCTCTATCTTGTCATAGCCGGCAGAGCACGGTGATCTTGAGAGGTTACAGATAAAAGATAATAAATAATAGAAAAAATAATGGGTAGAAGTTCTTGCACGCAGATAAGAATTTCTACCTTTTTTTAGCTGGCATTTATGCTATAGTCATATATAATATAAATGGAATATTTTGATATGACAAGCTGTTTTGTTTACATTTAAATATCATAATAGCTCCGTTTATCAAAAGGAAGAGGTGGGATGTTTGGATTTTAAATTATGGTTTAAAAAGTGGTATATTTTTATTATAGGAGTTGTAATATTAGCAGGTATTGGCGGTGTTTGGCTGCTTGCTTCACAATCTGCGGATTCAGGCAGGTTAAACACGGAAAATGGGAAGGAGCCGGAAACAATAGAAGAGCTGGTAAATGCTTCTGCGGAAATTATAAAAATCGAAGCTATAAATGAGGATGCTGCCGGCTTGGATGTCAATTCCAAGTTTAAGATTTTTGCTGATGACAGTATTAGTCTGTCTTTGCATGAGTCATCTGTCAGTGTGGTACCTGAGCAGGCATTTTCTATCAATAAGGTATCAAAAAGTGAATATGTGCTTCAGTTTGAAGAGCCGCTGAAAGACAACAGTATTTATAAGATTGCTGTCAAAGATGAAAAACAGGGCATACAGACATCAAAGGCTTTCCAAACACGAAAAGAATTTCGCATTATGAGGACATTACCGAGGGATAAGGCCACCTATGTTCCGGTAGAATCCGGGATAGAGATCACTTTTACTCATGAAGGTATTGACAGTATAACTGATTTTTTCGAAATCACACCGGCAGTAAAAGGCACATTTGAGACCCATAAAGGAACGGTTGTCTTCGTACCTGAAAAACTCGATTATGAGACCGTATATACCGTAAAGCTTAAAAAAGGAATAGGATTAAAAAACAGCAATGAAACCATTAAAGAAGATTATGTGTTTCAATTTCAGACTGAAGAGAAATCAGTACCTTCAAAGGACGATCATAATTTAAACTTTTCCAATAGAATGTACAATTTCACATCCGAGGAAATTCCTGTATTAGATATTTATGCCGATAAGTACTATTTAGATAAAGAATTGGGTATCAGGCTGTTTCGTTATAACGATGAAAAAGCTTTTTTAGAAGATTTATGTAAAAATGACAGTCAGCCTGCTTGGGCAAGAAAAAAATCTGAAAAAAATTTGTTTGAGAAGTCTGATCTAAAGGAGGTTATGTCCTTTAAAGGAAAGATTCATGAAACAGGCAGTCCGTGGTATAGACTTGTAATGGCATTTCCTTCTGAACTGGAGGAAGGATATTATCTTGTTTCGGTAATGCATGAAGATAAGGAGTATATGACCCATTTACAAGTCAATGATTTGTCCGTCTATGTCATGATGGGTAAAGAGAAGTCTCTTGCATGGGTAAATGATATCAGTAGCGGTGAACCTGTTTCAGGCGTTGAAGTAAAAGGAGAAGGCATCGTATCTGGTACCGGTAATGAAAAAGGAATCATAGAATTTGAATTAAGTGAAAAAAATGATGCACATCAGTATTATATGACACTTACAGCACAAGATCGGCTGCCTTTTGTTGCCTATATCGACAGCAGGCCATATTTGTATATGTATGAAGGTGATTTGGCAAACACTGCGGAGAAATATTGGTCCTATTTATATCTGGACAGGGGTATGTACCTCCCAACAGATACCATACAGATTTGGGGCGTTGCAAAACCAAGAAGCGACGTCCGGCTTACGGAATTATCAATCCAGTTGGAGAAATATGTATATGGCAGGTATGGCGAAGATGTATCAGGGGTACTGGTCTCTAAAGAAGTTGAAGTATCTCCTTATGGGACTTATACCTGCTCCTTGGAATATGAAAATTTTAATCCGGGCTCCTACTATATAACCGTAAAGCATGAAGAGGAAATCATCAACCGAAGGTATATACAAGTCAATAAATATACCAAACCTGCCTATAAAATAGATGTCAGTACGGACAAAAGAGCGCTTTTCCTGGGAGAAAGCTTTGATCTGGATATTCAAGCTTCATTCTTTGAGGGTTCCCCGGTAGCAGGTTTGAAGCTGAACTATCAGGAATACGGATGGCATGATTATTTGCAGCCTCTGAAGGGGAATGTCGACTGCAACAGCGATGGGTGTGCAATTGTCAATATCAAGCCGGAGTTTTCTCAAAAATATTCAGGGGCTGTACACTGGGAGCCTAAATATATCAACTATATGGTCAACAATGCTGCTGCAGAGGAAGAAGAGGTATATGCTTATGCATCTATTCAACTTTTTCCAAGAGATATTATGATATACGGAAAAGGAAAAAGAGAACAAGGCGGATTTGTTGCAGAGATCATGAGTAATAAGATTGAGCTTGACCAATTGAATAACGATGCTCTTAATGCATACGATATGGAAAAGTATAAAGGCGATGCGGCAGATATGCAGATAAAAGGGAAATTGATCGAGAGAAGGTGGGAGAAAAAAGAAGTAGGTCAATATTATGATTTCATCAATAAAGTGACCCGTAAAAAATATAAGTATTATACGGTAGAAAATATATTGGATGAATTTGAAATCCGGACAGTCAATGGTCAGGCTGTATATGAATTCCCTTATTCGGAAATATCCAATCATAGCAGTTATTTTATAGAGGTGACGGGAAATGATCAAAAAAACCGTCCGGTGAAAGAGACTATATTCCTTTATCAATCTTTTTTCAATGCTGCACAGATGGAAAATATGGAGACATTAGATGATTATTCCATTAAAGAACATGATAATAAATACAGATTCAGGACAGGGGAAAAAGCAAATCTTGTTATGCTCAAAAACGGAGAAGAGTTTAAAGTTGATGAAAAAGGGCGCATTCTTTATGTGATTTTAAAAAGCGGGATTCAAAAGACGGATGCCATCAGTGACAATGAGATGACACTTGAATTTGTCAAACAATATATTCCCAATGCCTTTGTAAAAATAGTCTATTTTGACGGCCGGAAAGTGCATGATGCAGGGTCCCTCAGTTTGAATTATGATTATACGGAAAAGGAACTTGATATAAAAATTACACCGGACAAAGAGGATTATAAACCGGGTGACACGGTAAAGATGGGTATTGAGGTAATGGATAAGAATGATAAACCGTGTGAAGCCGAAGTGAACATCAGTGCTGTAGACGAGGCATTTTTCGCAATGCGAAGCCAGGATGTCGATACCCTGGGTGATATTTACAATACTGCCTTTGGTACAGGAATATTAACGGAGTATTACTCTTATAAAGATAATGAACAAAATATGGATTTTGCAGAATGTGGTGAAGGCGGAGACGAAGCAGGACAAAGATATGATTTTAAGGATAATGCATACTTCGGATCGGTTAAGACGGATAAGCATGGTAAAGGCATATTGCAATTTACACTGCCTGACAACCTGACATCTTGGCGTATTACGTATCAGGGGGTAACAAAAGATTTACAAGCAGGAAGCGGACGGAAAAATATCAATACCAAGCTACCTTTCTTTGTTCATCTGATCTTCAATGATATCTACCTTGCACAGGACCGACCGGGTATTTCACTCAGGGCCTTTGGTACTGAACTGGATCAAAGAGATCAGGTAGAATACAGAGTCGTGATAGAAGGGCAGGATTATAGTGATACATACAAAGTGAAAGGTTTGGCGGGGGAATATAGCAATATTATACTGGATTCGTTGGTGCCCGGGAACTATTCTATTAGTGTATATGCAGAATCAGGGGAACTGAAGGATTCAGTAAAGAAGGACTTTAAGGTAGTTGAGCATATTTTGGAAACAGCCAAAACTGAGTATTTTGATTTGACCGAAGGTATGGATATATCCGGTCTGGTAAATACTTCCGGAGAAAATGCCGTAGCCGAACTGGTATTTTACAATAAAGGCATCTCCCGTTATTATCGGGCATTGAATGCTTTATATTATTCCTGGGGATATCGGGTGGACCAGGTTCTGTCCCGTAGGATTGCCGGAGAGTATCTTATCAAGTACTTTGAGGAGACATATATAGAACCTGATAAGGATGATTTGAGCGATTATCAGATATATGACGGAGGGATTGCACTTTTCCCCTATGACAGCAGCAGCCCGGAGCTTTCTGCAAAGGTATGCTCGGCTTCCAAAGACAATTTTGATGAGATCGATCTAAAATCGTATTTTTATACGCAGATAGATGATGAAAAGACTACATTGACAGATTTGGCCGCATGTTACTGGGGACTGGCATCACTGAATGAGCCGGTATTGATTGATATTTACAACCTTTTAGAATACCAGGATATCGGATTAGAAGAAAAACTATACTACGGCATTGCTCTTGCCGAACTAGGAGACAAGGCTTCTGCAGCAAAGATATACACGGAGGTTATTAAAAGATATGGTAAAATTGCAAAGCCGTATATATACTTAGATTTTGGAAATGAAAGAGATGAAAATATTAAAATGACTGCCTTGTGTGCTGTTATGGGTATAAAAAGTGATATGCCGGGGCATGAAGGGTTATTTCAGTATGCGATGGATAATGGTACGGATGAGGTCCTTACAAATCTTGAAAGGTTAATTTATATTACTTCAAAGACACCTGATACTAAAAAAGAAAGCAATTTTTCTTATCATATCCGTGATAAATCTGAGGAAATAGATATTAATGGATCGGACAGATTCAGACTGGTATTGACCGGTGATGCGTTTAAAAATATACAATTTGACAATATCAAGGGTGATATTGAGCTTGCGGTGAACTATATCGGTTCTGTCAAAGAATTAGCCGACGACGATCAGCATCTTGTGGACATAAACAGGCGTTATCTTGCAGATGGAAAAGAAACCGACACGTTTACGCACTCAGATGTCATTGATATTGAGTTGATTCTTGAATTCGATCAAAGTGCACCGGAAGGGTATTACCAGGTCACGGACGTTTTGCCTTCAGGCTTAAAATATGTCCGGCCTAACAGGGGGGGACCGGGAGATTATAATTGGGGAAGTGAAAACGGACAGAAAGTAACCTTTGCATATCATTATTCTCCTAATGAAAAGCAGTCAAAGACTATCCGATACTTGGCAAGGGTGATAGCACCCGGAAAGTATACTGCAGACAGCGGTGTGGCACTCCATGGAAAGAGCCGTGCATATGGTTTTACTGAACAGAGTATGATTACCATATTGAGTGCTGAAGAATGATGAAAAAAAAGATATTGATTATTTCCGGACTCATTGTCATTACCATCGCTTTGATATATACGGGGCAGTGTTTTAAAAAGGCTGCGATAAAAGAAAAAATCATGATACCTGTCCCTACCATTTCTTGCCGATATTATGATGAGAAAAACTTTATGGCTTCAATAAAAAAAGCTGAGGTGACAGAAGGCGCTGATTTGCCGGTAGTAGCCGGAGGCATTACGCCCCATCATTTACTTGCGGATGAGATGATTGCACAGTTTTTTAAAACAGTATCGGCAGCATCTCCTGAAGTCATCATCCTGATAGGACCAAACCATAACCGTATCGGAAGAGAAAAAATACATACAGGCAGTTGGAACTGGCAGACGCCTTTCGGGATATTGAATGCGGAAAAAGATATTGTGGATCGGATAGCGGAGAGAACTGGGGCGGGAAAAGACATGAGTCTTCTGGAAAACGAACACTCCATAGCAGCTTTAATACCTTATGTAAAGTATTATTTCCCGGAAGTACGGGTGGTGCCTTTGGTTCTTCATGGCAATCTTGGCCAGGAAAAATCTAAGGCGCTTGCCAATACAATAATTGAAAGTGTAGGAGATAAGAAGCATCTTGTAATCGGGTCCGTTGATTTCTCTCATTACTTACCTCCTGATAAGGCAGAACAGATGGACCAAATAAGTATTAAGACCATTGAAAATAGGGACTTTGTTGCTATCAGCCGTATGGATAATGATTATTTCGATTCACCTCCGACAATTATGACTATATTAGAAATCACAAATAGAGAAAATGCTTTAGGGTTGAAAATCCTGGATCATTCCAACTCGTCGAAAATTGCCGGAGAATATGGAGAGAGTAATACCAGTTACTTTACGATGCTGTTTTATAGGACAGCCGAATAGGGGGGAGATTATGTTTAGAAATAAGGTGAAAATCGTTTCTGTAATATTTATTCTAATCATTTTTATAAGTGCGGTGTCAAGAATAAACGGCGGGGCAGAAGCTACATCACTGGTAAAGACAGCAGATGAAGAACAAGGAATTGTTAAAATCAACCAGGGTGATAATATTCAAAATAAAATCAACAATTCAAAGAATGGTGCGCTCATTGTTATCTCTGAGGGGAAATATATGATCGATAAACCAATCGTGATACAAAATAAAAAAAATATTACAATTTCAGGTGATAAGGATGTTTGGATATTTGGGAGCAGAGTGGATTTCCAAATTTTTATAATAAACGATTCGGATAATATTATCTTAAAGAATATAAAGGCATGTCATAAAACAGATCAGCAAAGTAGGGATATAAAAATCACTCCCAAGCGAAAAGGCAGTGTTGTAGACATTGAAAGCTGTAGAAAAATCACGCTTCAAAACTGTGAATTGGAAGGATGCGGTGTATATGGCGTATATGCCGTTGACACGGATATCCTTAATATCTTCGGCTGTTACCTGCATCATAATTCATGGAAAGCTTTAGGACTTTACAATCGGGTCAATGTAACAAATGCTGTTATCAAAGACTGCACCATAATAAACAATACGGGCTTTGTTGAAAAAGAGGGGACTGTCAATATTCAATTTGAAGGAACAAATGTTATTAAAGATAATAATTTTGAAGGTTATCAGAATCATAATGATTAATTATTTGAAAAAACAATTTGGTTCATAGTCTATTGCACATATTTACCGCGGTGTTATTCCTTTTATAATTATTATTTTATTCATTACTGCTATAACAATATTCTTTCCAGATATTATTTTGTATCTACCGGCTCATGCAAATATCAAATAGCTTAACAAGAGTATGAAAGGAGGATGGTTCATTGTCAAAAAGATATACACATACCAATATTAATGCAAAAGACTGGAAAAAGCTGTCGGCGTTTTATCAAAAAGTATTTGACTGTAAACCGGTGCCACCCCGACGGGACCTGTATGGGGAATGGATAGATGATGTTACAGGAATAAAGGACGTTCATATTGAAGGTGAACATTTAGCAGTGCCAGGCTATGAAGAGGGTCAAGGTCCAACCATTGAAATATTTACTTATAATTTTGCAGATGATATAGGTCCTTTGAATATTAATTCATATGGGTTTGCACATATAGCTTTTGAGGTAGATGATGTGGAGGAAACATATGCAGAGCTTCTTAAAGAAGGTGGAAGTGCTGTAGGGAAAGTTATTACAAGGTATTATCCTCAGGTAGGCACATTAACGTTGATTTATGCAAAAGACCCGGAAGGGAATATTGTTGAGATTCAAAAATGGACTTAGGCGTTATTGAACGCAGATCGTTTAAATGTGTATTTAATAATCGATTAAGCATTAAAAGAAATAGAACAAAGAAGACTTAAAAATATCTAATAATTAATGAGGGTAGTGATAACATGGTAGTAGATTTTAAAGGTCTTAAAGAAGAAGAAAAAACAAAATTAGTTGAAAAAGCAGCAGATCTTGGTTACAAATACGAACAAGAATATGGCAATTGTCCCCAGTGCACGATTGCGGCGATTCAGGATACTTTTAGTATTCCCGATGATAACCTTTTTAAAGCAGTATATGGATTGGCTGCTGGAATGGGCCTTTCATCAAAGGGAAATTGCGGGGCTTTATCAGCAGCAGTGATGATCATCGGCGAACGGATAGGAAGAGAACGTTCAGACTTTAATAAAGGCAGAAATCCCAAATGCTATGCCTTATCTAAACAAGTAATGGAAAAATTTGAAGAGAAATACGGATCGCTATTATGTAATCAAATACAAACACGCATTATGGGCAAATCTTTTGATCTAAGCAAAGAAGATGAATATGCGGAATTTGAAAAAGCAGGAGGGCATAACGATAAATGCCCTGAGGTCGTTGCAACGGCTGTTCGTTACGTGGCAGAGATGATCATAAATGGTGAAATATAATTTGTTTTTTTATTATATTCTAAGAGATACATTTTTCAATAAGTTTAAAAAATAAGCTGTCAGAATTCTTTGCCGAACAGCTTATTTTTTATAAAAAAAATTATAAATATATTTTCACTCTAAATGGCTAATTTCTATATTTCCCCTATTTTGTTATTCATGTCGCTATTTTTCTAATTTTTGTTGCAATTTGTCGACATTTCGTCGTAAAAAAACCATATATAATCTTTACAATCTATTTTACATTCATTTATACAATACAAAAACAGCTGCTTTTCAGCAGCTGTTTTTAATAATTTCGTGTTTTCGTATTCTGTTTTTATGCTTCTTTATTTCACCATATTATCTACTGAATCAAGAACATTATCCATGATCTTCATGGCTTCTCTGAGCTCTTCTTCGTTGATGATAAGCGGTGGTGCTACGATGATGATGTTTTCGTGCGTGTAGGTCAGGAATCCTTCAGCTTTTAGCATACCAAGGATTTTTTTCATGAGGCCTTCAGGATCTCTGCCATAAGGTACCAGAGGCTCTCTTGTTTCTCTGTCTTTAACCAGTTCAATAGCACTGAAAAGACCAATATACCTGACTTCACCTACAGATACATGTTTTGATTTGATGTCTTCAAGGATTTCTCCTAAGATTTTGCCCATTTTATCTACGTTTTCAAATACATTTTCTTCGGTGTATGCGTCAATGGTTGCAATGGCGGCTGCACATCCAAGGGGATGAGCACTGTAAGTCAGACCGCAATATAAAACATTTTCATCAAAATGTTTTGCAATTTTATCGCTTACGATAACACCTCCGATTTGTGCATATCCGCAAGTAGCACCTTTTGCGAAAGTAATCAAATCAGGTTTTACGTTAAAGTTTTCAATGGCGAACCATTTGCCTGTTCTTCCCCATCCGGCCATAACTTCGTCTGCTACCATTACGATGTTGTACTTGTCACAGAGTTCTCTTACGCCCTCCATGTATCCTTCAGGCGGAATAAGAACACCATTGCTTCCCACAACAGTTTCAAGGAAAATAGCTGCAACATTCTGGGGTCCTTCATAAAGGATCTGATCTTCAAGTATCTCCAGATAGTAAGCGGAAGCTTCAGCATCATTCTTGAAAGTTACGCCTTTAGGTGCTCTGTAAGAATAAGGTCCGACGAACTTAATGAATCCCGGGATTCCCGGTTCACTTGGAAATCTTCTTGGTTCACCGGTAAGGTTTGCAGCACCGTAAGTTGCCCCGTGATATGAACGATAGGTAGAAAATATTTTATACTTACCCGTATACATTTTGGCTATTTTGATGGCATTTTCATTTGCTTCGGCGCCTGCATTGGTAAAGAATACTTTTGCCATATTGTCAGGTGCAACTTCTACTATTTTTTTAGCTGCTTCTGCTCGTACATCAAGGGCATAACCCGGTCCGATAAAAGGGATTCTTTCAGCCTGATCTTTAATGGCTTGAATTATTTTTTTGTTTCCATGCCCCAGATTCATATTAACCAATTGTGCAGACATATCATAGAATTTTTTGCCCTCTTCGTTCCAGATATAAATACCTTCAGTCTTAGTGATAACTTCAGGCTTCAGTGCTTTCTGGGCACTCCAAGAGTGAAGATTATACTTCAAATCCATTTCTCTGATTTTAGACATATTATTAAACCTCCAATTTAGAATGAACATTTATGATAGGAAGATTCACCAGGAATATCCCGTTGGATATCCCCGATGAATAATGGTTACTTGATTGAATAGGATCTATTTATTGAATTCTACAACGGATGCCGGAAAAAGCTCTTCGTCTGTAGGCTGAGTCGAAGGTATTGGGTAAGAAACCCAGGTGAAATTCAGAAGGTCTTTCCATGTAACATTATCGGATATGCTGTTGTTTCCCCATGTACCGCATCCTAATGTCATGGACATCGGCATACCATTTGTCCATGCACCGCTGTTGGCCAGGCATTGTGGCTGGTTAACCATGATTCGGGCGACTTTCATTCTTTCTGCCAGTTCAAGGACACGATAATCATGTTTTGTGTGAATACCGCATGAATGTCCCTGACCCATATAGTTAATAATGCTTTCAAGTTTATCTAATCCATCATGGAAATCTCTGTATTTGTGAAGCGTTGTGATAACAGATAATTTTTCACCTGAAAATAAGTTGTTGGGTCCTATGCCATCTTCTTCGACCATGATGAATTTTGTTCCGGCCGGAAGTTTTAGCCCTGCAATTTCCGCAATTTTTTCTACAGGTTGTGCAACAATGTGTCTGCTTAATGTATGTCCGTCAGGCCATACTGCTTCTCTCAATTTATCTTTTTCAGGTGTGCCGTTTTTGATCAAATAACCGCCTTGCTTTTCTAATGCTTTTACAAAATCATCATAGACTTCTTCATTTATAACCAAGTTGTTTTCGGTAGAACAACTTGTTGCATGGTCAAAAGTCTTGGAGCGCATAACCATGTTGGCAGCTTCATCCAAATCTGTTGAGCCGTCCACGATCATGGATGCATTTCCTGTTCCGACACCGATGGTTGGTGTTCCGGAACTATATGCAGCTTTAACCATTGGTGTACCGCCTGTTGCAAGTACCATGTCCACTTGCTTCATTAATTCACCGCTGCATTCTACACTGACATATTCAGGTTCAATGGCAATTACCAGGTCTTCAGGTGCATTGTATTTTTTAAGAGTAGCGCGGATGTTTTCAGTGGCAACCATATTTGTTTTCTTTGCTTTTGGGTGAGGTGCAAGAATAATAGCATTTCTTCCTTTGATAGCACTGATTGCCTTGACAAAAGGAGTTGCTTCTCCGTTGGTTACAGGGATAAGTGCGCCGATAACGCCGACAGGTTTTGCCAGCTTCATCAATCCTAATGCTTCATTTCTTTCTACTACACCTACAGATTTCTTACCCTTCATATCTCGGTAAGTGCCTTTAATTTTTGTCATCATTTTGCCGACTTTATGCTCGACTAAACCCATCCCTGATTCTTCAACTAATAATTTAGATGTTTCAGTTGCAAAATCTTTCTTTGTGCCATTGTATGCAATAGCGGCACAAAGTTCGTCCACCTGCTCCTGTGTAAAGCCTTCAGCTATTGTCTGAGCTTTTTTAGCCCTCTCAACCAGATTTGCTACATATTCAGCAGCATTCATATTTAACAGCCTCCTTTTAATTGAAATTATATAATATAGTTAGTTTATAATAACAAAAAAATGTTAAAATAAACTAAATATTACCTAAATAATTTGTAAAATAACCCAAAAAATGCGATTTTTATTCTATGTAATTTTATAATGCTCTTCTTACGCAAAAACTATACCAAATATTGCAATGACTTATAAAAGCGCATTTTCGATAAGAAACCATAGCATTCAACATCATAAAACGATTCAAATGTGAATCTCCAAACTATTTTAAAATGGATTTTTTATTTTTGATATTTGCAACTTTTGAAATTTGTGGGCTTTCAGAGAATGATTTAAAAAGTAATCAATGATACTATTATGCATCAATTGATCCGGTTATTTTATATCTCTGCATCTTCCTTACAACTGTAGGCTGGCTTACCCCTAAAGCTTTTGCAATTTGCCTTGTAGTTTTATATTTATCAGCAGCATTTTTTAGGATTTGTTTTTCTGTTTCCTCAAGAGCTTTTTTCAAATTCATGATAGGAAACAGAGTTATTTCTCCGCTGGTGCTTCGTGTATTTTCGAATATATAAGTTGGCAGGTTGTCGGGTAGGATGATAGTACCTTTTGTCGTAATAATAAGTCTCTCAATGATATTCTCCAATTCTCTGACGTTGCCGGGCCAGTGGTATTTGATAAGCATAGCAATAGTATTGTGATCGATTCTTTTTTTATCATTGAATTTTTTATTATATTTTTGCAGGAAATGCCTTACCATGGGAATAATATCTTCCTGCCTTTCTCGTAAAGGAGGAATATTAATGGGCACTACATATAACCGATAATAAAGATCTTCCCGAAATTTCCCTTCATTGACCATTGAATGCAAATCTTTATTGGTGGCAGCAATAATTCTTACATTTACAGATATTGATTCTACGCTTCCGACTCTTTGGATCTCTTTATCTTGAATAATCTGAAGTATTTTAACCTGAAGATGAAGGGGTAGCTCGGATATTTCATCCAGAAAAATGGTTCCATTTTGTGCCATTTCAAATAAGCCCTTTTTTCCTTCTTTTCTTGACCCCGTGAAAGCACCGGATTCGTAGCCAAAAAGCTCGGATTCGATAAGATTATCCGGAATAGCACCGCAATTGACTTTTACGAAAGGATAATTTTTTCGTTTCCCTGTTTCATGAAGCAGTTTGGCAATAACGCCTTTTCCGACACCGGATTCGCCGGTAATCAGTACAGTTGAGTCGATTTGAGCCAATCGTTTTGCCAATTGAATGACATTATACATAGTAGGGCTGTTGGCAATGATATCTCCATAGAACACCTTCTTCTGCGATTTTAATTCATCTAAAGCAGTTTGAACATCTTCGATCCTGTTTTTAAGCTGGATTAGTTCCGTGATGTCCCGTGAGGTACTGATGATTTTTTTGATTTTATGATCCTGACCAAAAATGGGAGAACCGGTGGTAAGGAGTTTTTTGCCTTCTTTATTACTGTGGAGAATGCTGACGGACTTTTTCTTTTCTAATACCATTTTAGCAACAGATGGAGAAAAAATCCCTGAATTCTCCAATTCAGAAATGTTATGCCCGATAATATCTTCCTTTTTTATGTAATAAAGCTCTTCTGCAGCTTTATTCACCCATAATGTGTTTCCGTTTTCGTCATCGATAATAATGGCGTCCTGAACATAATCTAATACTGAAAGCAATTCTTCATTAGAGGTCTTTGAAATAAATTCATCTGTAACAGGGTTTGTTTCTATAATTCCTTCATCCTTCATAACTTCTATTATCTCCTCCTTTGCTTCATTTCTGTATCAACCTATTTATAATTGTATCGGATACGTTTCTTGATAGTCAAGAAGGAATTCATAAAAATTTAAATTAAAAAATTAAAAGAATAAAAGAAAATATGATTCTTGGGTTTACAACTGAATGTAGAATGGTATAATTATTATATTATGCAGAAAATATAAAGACCAATGGAATTCCATTGGTCTTAAATTGGTCTTATAGAAATCACAAATGTATACAAATCATTAATATAAAAGTTGCTTTTGAGGAGGAAATATATCATGAAATCAAGTTATGAATTTGTTAAGAAGGAAAAGAACGAAGTGACATTTAAAATGGAAATCGGTGCAGATAATTTTGAGGAAGCTGTACAAAAAGCATATGAGCGGAATAAGAAAAAATATATAGTAGACGGTTTCAGAAAAGGGAAGGCGCCCAGAAAAATTATTGAAATGAAATATGGAGAAGGTGTTTTCTATGATGATGCTATCAATAATTTATTTCCTTCAGAGTACACCAATGCGATAGAAGAGTTGAAACTTGAACCGGTGGACCGGCCTGCTATTGATATTGAAGAGATAGGAAAAGGCAAAAATCTCATTATCAGTGTAATGGTTACTGTGAAGCCGGAAGTCGTCGTTAAGGACTACAAAGGTATAGAAGCAAAAAAAGTTGAGTATAATGTTACAGATGAAGACGTTGACAAAGAGATTAGCTTTATGCAAGAAAGAAATGCTCGCCTCATTAATGTAGAAAGAGAAGTACAAGAAGGTGACTCTGTTACCATTGATTACAAGGGTTATATCGGAGAGGAGCAGTTCGAAGGAGGGACTGCAGAAAATCAGATTCTTGTTATAGGATCAGGAAGTTATATTCCCGGGTTTGAAGAGCAGTTGATAGGACACAAAGCGGGAGAAGAAGTTGAAGTCAATGTTACTTTTCCTGAAGATTATAATCCCAACCTTGCAGGGAAAGAAGCTGTTTTCAAAGTGCATATCAATCAAGTTCAGGAGAAGGAAATGCCTGAGCTGGATGATGAATTTGCTAAAGATGTCAGTGAGTTTGACACATTAGAAGAATTAAAGAAGGATATTTACGAAAAACAGCTGAAAACAGCAAAAGATAAAGCGGAAAACGAGCAAAAAAAAGCAGTGCTTGAAAAATTAATAGAGCAGACAGAAACAGATATTCCTGAAGTCATGATAGAAGATCAGATCGACGATATGATTAAAGAATTTGACTTTCAATTAAAATATCAGGGCTTGGATATAGAAAATTATCTGAAATATATCAATAAAGACATGAATGGATTAAAAGAGGATATGAGAAAGGATGCTGAGTTAAAAGTTAAAACACGGCTTGCAGTTGAAGCTGTATCAGATCTTGAAGATATCCAGGTGTCAGATGAGGATATGGAGGATGAAATCAAAAAATTTGCAGATGAATATAAAACAGATGTTGAGAGCTTTAAAAAATCTCTAAAACCAGAAAATTATGATTACATTAAAAAAGATTTGAAATATACTAAAACCATAGAATTTTTACTTGATAATGCCAAGCTTTCATAATTATCTAAGAGGAGGAATGAATTATGTCGCTTATTCCTATGGTGGTCGAGCAGACTAATAGAGGAGAAAGATCGTATGATATTTATTCCCGGTTGCTAAAAGACAGAGTTGTTTTTTTAGGGGAAGAAGTAAATGATAATGTGGCAAGTCTTATTGTTGCCCAGCTTTTGTTTCTCGAATCTGAGGACCCGGATAAAGATATTATGTTATATATCAACAGCCCTGGAGGATCCATTACAGCAGGAATGGCAATTTATGACACTATGCAGCATATTAAGCCGGATGTTTCTACGACATGCGTTGGCATGGCCGCCAGTATGGGTGCTTTTTTGCTGGCTGCAGGTGCAAAAGGGAAGAGATATGCGCTTCCTAATTCGGAAATTATGATTCACCAGCCTATAGGTGGTATGCGGGGTCAAGCAGAAGATATCCGAATTCATACGGAAAGAATTTTGAAAATGAGAGATAAAATAAATAACATATTAAGTGAACGAACAGGTCAGTTAATTGAGAAAGTAGCCAGAGATACAGACAGAGACAATTTTATGACTGCAGAAGAGGCTGTTGAATATGGTATAATAGATAAAGTAATTGCATCTAAAAAAAAGTAACAGAGGTGAACTGATGTCCAGATTTGATGAAAAAAAACAGTTGAAGTGTTCTTTTTGCGGTAAATCTCAGGATCAGGTCAAGCGATTGGTAGCAGGGCCAAGCGTTTATATCTGTGATGAATGCATTGAATTGTGTCAGGAAATTATTTCTGAGGAAGCAGGTTCTCTCAATAATCAATATGCGGAAAAGCTTCCAAAACCCAAAGATATTTTCCAGATATTAAACGAATATGTGATCGAACAGGATGAAGCAAAAAAAGGTTTAGCCGTGGCTGTTTATAATCATTACAAAAGAATAAACAATACCAGCAAAAGTGATGTGGAGATTCAGAAAAGTAATATCGTTATGATCGGACCTACAGGATCAGGTAAAACTTTGCTTGCTCAAACTCTGGCAAAAATACTGAATGTCCCTTTTGCAATAGCCGATGCAACTGCTCTGACAGAAGCAGGTTATGTTGGTGAAGATGTTGAAAATATATTATTAAAATTGATTCAGTCTGCCGATTATGACATTGATCGTGCCCAGAAGGGTATCATATATATTGATGAAATCGATAAGATTGCAAGGAAGACAGATAATCCTTCCATTACACGGGATGTAAGCGGTGAAGGTGTGCAGCAGGCACTCTTGAAAATATTGGAGGGAACAGTTGCAAGTGTTCCCCCGCAAGGTGGCCGAAAACACCCTCATCAGGAGTTTATTCAAATTGATACAACGGATATACTGTTTATTTGCGGAGGCGCCTTTGATGGCCTCGATAAAATTATAAAAAACAGAATTGGAGAAAAAACTATTGGGTTTACTTCAGATAATCAAAAATCTATTGTAGAAGTCAGTAAAATTTTGACTCAGGTCCAACCGGAAGATTTGTTGAAGTATGGCTTGATTCCGGAATTTATAGGAAGACTTCCGGTTATTATCACACTGTCGGAGCTGGGAAAAGAAGCGTTGATTCGAATTATCAGAGAGCCCAAGAATGCATTGATAAAGCAGTATAAAAAGCTGTTTGAAATGGATGATGTGGAACTGGAAATAGAAGAAGAGGCCTATAAGGCTATAGCAGAAAAAGCAATCGAAAAGAAAACAGGAGCCCGGGGATTGAGAAGCATTCTTGAAAAAGTTATGACCGAGATTATGTATGAGATACCGTCTCGTAATGATATCAGAAAATGTATTATTACAAAAGAGACCATATTTAATAGTACAGACCCAACTCTTGTGATAGAAGATTCGAAAAAAAGAAATCGAAATCAGGAATCGGCATCATAAACAGACGGCAACGCCGCCTGTTTTTCTTTGATTAACCTGATGGAAAATATTGAAATATATATTTGATTTGTTTATAATATTTGTCACAATAAAAGTATATAAAAACTGTTTTTCATCAAAATAAATATATGGAAACTATGATTCACATATTTAAATTATATAGACAATGTACAAGCTAAGGATAATAGCAAGGAGTGATATAATGAGTACTAAGAAGGAAAGTATCAGTTTACCCATGATTCCTTTAAGAGGGTTGGCAATTTTTCCGTATATGGTATTGCATTTTGATGTGGGAAGGGAAAAATCCATAAATGCTTTAGAAGAGGCTATGATCAATGATCAGCTTATTTTTCTCTCTTCTCAGATCAATGCAGAAACAGATATTCCGACTACAGAAGATTTTTATAAAATAGGAACCGTCGCTAAAATAAAACAAATGCTGAAGCTGCCCGGGGATGCTATACGTGTTCTGGTAGAAGGCCTTAGCAGAGGTGTTATAAAGGATACGATTTTTGAAGAACCTTTTTTTAAGTGTGAGATTGAAGAGGTATATGAAGAAGATTCGTCAGATGTTTCCAAGGAAATAGAAGCATTGATGAGAGCCGTACTTAATAAATTTGAAGAATATCTGACATTAAATTCAAAAATATCTCCCGATATTTTTCCTTCTGTTGCTTCCATAGAAGAACCAGGCAGACTGGCAGATGTTATTACATCGCATATGGATATTCGTATCGATCAAAAACAAGAAATTCTTGAAGCTTTTGATTTTAAAAATCGTTTAGAAATCATACACAAACTTATAACCAGGGAAAATGAAGTTCTGAAAATAGAAAGAGATATTAATATAAAAGTGCGCTCGCAGATAAATAAAGTACAGAAAGAATATTATCTCAAAGAGCAGCTGAGAGCCATTCAGGAAGAGCTTGGACAAGATGAGGGCATCGAAGAGGAGATTGAAAAATATTTATCAAAGCTTAAGAAACTGAAATTGTCTAAGAAAATTCATGAAAAAGTAGAAAAAGAAATAAACAGGCTTGCCAAGATTCCATCTTCTTCAGCTGAAAGCGGTGTTATCAGAACCTATGTAGAGTGGATATTGGAATTACCTTGGAATAAAAAGACCAAGGACAGCATTGATATCAATCGTTCAAGGAAGATTTTAGAGGAAGATCATTATGGACTTGAAAAAGTAAAAGAAAGGGTCTTGGAGTATCTTGCAGTCAGGAAATTATCTAAAGGCATGAAAGGCCCGATACTCTGTTTAGTTGGTCCTCCGGGCGTAGGTAAAACTTCTATAGCGAAATCCGTAGCCAGATCATTAAGCAGAAATTTTGTCAGAATGTCTTTGGGTGGAGTGAGAGATGAAGCAGAAATAAGAGGACATAGGCGTACTTATATCGGAGCAATACCTGGTCGGATCATTTCTGCTATTAAAGATGCTGAATCCAATAATCCGGTTTTTCTCTTTGACGAAGTGGATAAAATCGGGAATGACTTCAGAGGAGATCCTGCATCTGCTTTGTTAGAGGTGCTGGATCCTGAGCAAAATAAAGAATTTACCGATCATTATCTTGAGGTACCCTTTGATTTGTCAAAAGTAATGTTTATCACAACGGCAAACACTACAGAGACTATTCCGAGACCATTATTAGATAGAATGGAAGTTATTGAAGTATCGGGATATACTGAAGAAGAAAAAGTAAATATTGCATTGAAATATCTGGTTCCAAAGCAGAAAAAAGAACATGGATTGGAAGAGAAAAGCATATTTTTATCTGAGCAGGTTATAAGAGATGTTGTGAATTATTATACAAAAGAATCGGGTGTGAGAAATCTGGAAAGGCAGATTGCCAATGTTTGCAGAAAAGCAGCTAAAAGAATCGTAGAGAAAAATGTCAGCGTTGTTCGTATCAATTCAGGGAATTTGGACAAGTATCTCGGAAAAAGAAAATACAGATATGACGTCATTGATACTGTTAATGAAATAGGCGTTACAACCGGGTTAGCCTGGACTATTTTTGGCGGTGATACCCTTTACATTGAAACAACTATAATGCCAGGCACCGGCAAGCTTGTTTTGACAGGGCAATTGGGCGATGTAATGCAGGAGTCGGCAAAAGCCGGAATCAGTTATATCCGTTCAAAAGCAAAAGATTTGAATATTGATAACAACTTTTATAAAGATTATGATATTCATATTCATATTCCTGAGGGCGCGACTCCCAAAGATGGTCCTTCAGCAGGGGTGACTATGTGTACATCTGTAATTTCCTCTTTAACAGGAATTCCAACAAATAAAAATGTTGCAATGACGGGAGAAATCACTTTAAGAGGGAAAGTATTGCCTGTAGGCGGTATCAAGGAAAAAGTACTGGCAGCCAATAGGGCTGGTATAAAAAAAGTATTGCTTCCTGCTGAAAATGAAAAGGATATAGAGGATATTCCTGATAATGTTAAAAAGAAGCTGGAATTTGTTTTGATAGAAAAAATGGATCAGGTTTTAGAGCATACCCTTGTTAAGGAGAAAAATTAAAAATGATTATTAAAACAGTTGAGCTTACTGCTGTCGCAGTAAGCTCACAACAGTATCCTGATAAAACCCTTCCTGAAATTGCCTTTGCCGGGCGTTCCAATGTAGGTAAATCGTCTTTGATTAATTTGATACTAAATCGAAAGAGATTTGCCAGGACCAGTTCCAGCCCGGGAAAAACACAAACCATTAATTTCTATGAAGTGAATAATGCATTCAGGATCGTAGATTTACCCGGATATGGATATGCAAAGGTTTCCAAAACAGAAAAAGAAAAATGGGGATCAATGATAGAAAATTACTTAAAGACAAGAGAAAATCTGATAAAAGTTGGACAGCTTGTTGACTCAAGGCACCCCCCAACCAATATGGACATGCAGATGTATGATTGGTTAAAGTTTTATCATTTAGATGGGTTTGTCATTGCAACCAAATCAGATAAAATTTCCAATAATTCAAGGCAGAAAAATTTGTCAATTATCAGGAAGGGATTAAATATGAATAAAGAGGATACTCTTATTCTGGTTTCCGCTTTAAATAAACAAGGAAAAGAAGAATTGATGAGTTTGATGGAAGAACTGCTTGCCATAAAAAATGAAGAATGAAGATGAAACGGAAGGGACGGTTCTTTTTGTTTACTTTCAACAAGAAATCTCGAAAGAGGTAAACAAAAAGAACCGTCCCTTCCGTTTCGCGCTTTTGTTTTTTTCTTGTCGAAATGTAACAAGATTTTAACTTTATTGTTGTAAATCCATATATTATAATGAAGAAAAATACATATTATTAAAGGGGATAAAAATGAGCAGCCGGAGAAAGTCTTTTTTTATTTTAATGATTTTAAGTATGATTATTGTATTTGTTAATGTAGATGGATTTTTATTTGCAGAAGCTTTATCGGATGTGGATATAAAGGATTCAGAGATAGATATTTATTTCAAAGGAGATAGAATCAGAAATGAAAGTGCCTATTCTATAAATAGCGGTATTTATTTGCCATGCAGTATGATAGGAAAACAAATAAGAAGTTCAAAGATAACGGTAGATGATGTAAATAAACAGATTGTTATCAATATATCAAAGGCCGATCTGATCCTTGAAGATCCGGAAGTGACAGATTTTATTAAACGAAATATGGAGAATGCCTATATTCCACTCCGAAATATAGAAGGAGAATTATATTTTCCTTTAGATGTTCTGGAGAGTTTCTTTCATGTCACCTACAGTCGTGATAGAAACAGGATCTATATTGAGGAAGCAACTGAGAGCCTGAAATCAATGGCAAGAATTAATAAGGAATCTGTTGAAGTTAAGCCGTCTGTTACTGATAAAAGGTCAGAGGACCTGATACTAAGTTCTAATGATATACTCCAAATTATTAAAGAAACGGATAATTATTATAAAGTTAAAACAGAAGAAGGTGTGACCTGTTTTTTGAAAAAGAATGATGTGGATATTTTCAGCATAGATCTTTCTCAAGTAGATTTTTATAATTTTAAAAGAGAGAAGATGGATTATGGCAGAGAAAAAATCAATCTTGTCTGGGAGTATGTCTATTTAAATACACCTGTGCCTGATAATGATAAAAATGATGCAATTGATATTTTGTCACCTACTTGGTTTTATATCAAAGATGCTGAAGGGAATTTAGGAAATAAAGCCGATAAAGGATATCTCAATCAAGTTCATCGGGAAGGATATAAAGTCTGGGGATTGGTAACAAATAGTTTTAACGGAGATTTGACTCATACGGTTCTTAATGACGAAAAACTTACAAAAAAAGTTGTTGCACAGCTGCTTTTCTATGCCGGCCTTTATGATCTGGATGGGTTGAATATTGATTTTGAATCGGTTAAAGATGAGGATCGTGATGCTTTAACTAATTTTGTATCCATTATGAGGTATTATACTGAGAAACAAGGTTTAAACCTCAGTATTGATATCATGGTTCCGGCATCCTGGACTGTGGAGTATGACAGAAAAGCTTTATCTCAATTGGTGGATTATATTGCAGTAATGACATATGATGAACATTGGGCCGGTTCAACAATTTCCGGGTCTGTTGCTTCTTATGATTGGGTAAACAATTACGTTATAAAATCTTTGGAAGATATCCCATCTGAGAAATTGCTGGTAGGAATCCCCTTGTATACGCGGCTTTGGATAGAGACGGCAGACGGTAATGGTGGAAAAACCGTATCCAGTCAATCTTTATCTATGGAACAGGTCAGAGATATTATTAGGGAGAAAAACCTTCGTGTTAATTGGCTGGATAAAGAAAAGCAGTATTATATCGAATATTTCGAAGATGATAAAACCTATAAAGTTTGGATAGAAGATTCAAGATCCATAGCTTATAAACTTAGTTTAATCGAGGAATATGATTTGGCTGGAAGTGCAAGTTGGCGTAAAGGATTTGAAGAAGAGTCTGTTTGGGACGTTTTCGAAGACATCGTTAAGAAAGGGATTTCGTATAAAGAGTACCGGGAATTGGAATATTAGGTAAGACAAGAAACAGAATATTACATGTTATGAGTAGCTAAATTAAGAGACTGACTCTCGCCAGCCCCATTTGACTTTGTTTTACAAGTGTTCTATCTCAACATTTGACATAGAGCCCTAATATAAAAAGCCTGCATTGAAAAAAATGCAGGCTTTTTTGATTTATACTATACTATAATAGTGATTTATAATTTCTTAGAGAATACTGCAAGAACTGCTATTACTAAGAGCCCAAATATCATCAGACCTGTTTGAGCGATTGATCTGATTCCCATGAATGCAATGACTGCAATGGCAATTGGGATGATGTATTTGATTAAAGCATACCATATTTCAAATAGCCCAAATTGAACTTTTCCGCCGTTTGTCAGCTCATCTTTTAAATCTTCTTTCTTGTAAACCCAGCCGGCAAATATAGCAAGGAGCATTCCTCCAACTGCTAAGAATATCTTGTCGGTGAGTATATCAAAGAAATCAAAAGCACCTACACCAAGGAAGGTGATATGTGATGTTACTCCCAATGATAAAGAAGCCATGATACACAGTACGGCCATAACGCCTGATGCGGAGTAAACGGCACGTTTTCTTGGCATACCTCTTTCATCGATCAAATACGCTACAACTACCTCCAGTAATGATACGGATGAAGTAAGTGCAGCTACAGCCAATGCAATAAAGAATAAAGTTGAGAAGAAAACACCGGCACTGCCCATTGCTGCAAAAATAGATGGTACGATTACGAATACAAGGCCGGGACCCTGATCTGGTGTCATACCGAAAGCGAAAAGAGCCGGAAATATGGCGATACCTGCCAGAATTGCACAAAGTGTATCCAGAGAGGTTACAATTGTTGCATTCTTAGCAAGGTTTTCTTCTTTATTCAGATAACTGCCATAAGTGATCATACAACCCATACCAAGGCTGAGTGAGAAAAATGCCTGGCCCAATGCTGCGAGGAATGTCTGGCCTGTAACCTGAGACCAATCAGGTGAGAATAAGAATTTAAGACCTGCATCGGCACCCGGAAGGCTTACGCTTCTGATTCCTATAAAAATAAGTAATACAAGAAGAGTAGGCATTAGTATCTTGCTTGCTTTTTCTATTCCTCCTGCAATTCCTTTGGCGACAATTGCCACATTTAATGCTAAGAATACAAGCATCCATATCAGTGGTTGAACGGATCCCGAGATAAATGTTACAAAAGTATCACCGATAGCATCCGGTGTTGTCAATAAACCTGAAACAGATTTGATGATATAAGCAAGTGCCCAACCACCTACGACCGGGTAGAATCCCATGATCAAGAAACCACTGAGGACCCCGATTACACCTACAAATGTCCAGTTGCGGCTGTAGCTTTTATATGCGCCTACAGCTGCAAGGCTGCTTCTTCTTCCTACAGTAAACTCGGCAATCATGATACTCAATCCGATGACGAAAACGCAAACCAAATAAATAACTATGAATGCACTACCACCGTTTTCGCCTGTTAAATATGGAAATCTCCATATATTTCCGAGACCTACTGCAGAACCAGCTGCTGCTAAAAGAAAGCCGAGCCGTGAACCCCAGTTTTCCCTCTGCTGCATAAAAGAATCCCTCCTTCAATATCATATAATAAACCTTGAATTTAATACTATAACAGAAATTAGAAAATGTCCAGTTGCGAAAAAAATGATATTATCTATATTTTTGTAAAAGAATGTTTATAATTGAATAAAGATAAGATAAAATGAATAAAACAGTTTTAAAAAACGATTTTATTCATTCAACTGATAAAATATACACAAAAAAATTTTATAATAATATAGTGAGAAATACCCCGGATCAAAAAAATCTGCTTTTTTAAATCTTATTTTCAAACAATAAATTATAATTGAAAACTGGGTTTTTTATATTATAATGGAATATAGTTTACAAGCAAAAAAGGAGTCTGTCTATGCAATTTTCTAAAAATAGAAGAGGTATTTTAATTATACTGGCTTTACTGCTGCTTTCAAAAATTGCTTTATATTATACTCTGATGGATATACAAAGCAATTTTGTTTTTATTTATTTCTTAACGGTTATTTATATTTCAATTCTTTTTTTATTTTTTGAAAATAAACGGATTGCATCGGTAATTTATCTTTTATCATCTGTGTTGATGTTTATGGATGTTTCCTATTTCAGTTATTTCAACAGAAATTTATCTATTACGATGATTGAAGCAGCCGGCTTCCTCGGGAACGTGACAGACAGCATTTTTGAAGTAGTTAAACCACTGTTTTTGCTTTTAGTAATAGATGCCATTTTTATCATTATGCATGTTTTTCTCTTTCCGAAAAGCACAATGAGGAGCATGGAGCATTTATTGAATCGCAGAAGGCTTGGGAATATCAAAACCATATTATCCGTATTTATGATTTGTATGATTTCTTTTATTTCTTTAAATGGGGGTCAGAGTGAACTGTTGACTTCTATTAATAATCAGGAATTTTTCACTTACCATTTGAAGGATATCCTGTTTCAGGATCAGGAGACAGAAGCTTTTGGAGTATCAGAGATAATCATGGATACCGACAGATATGAAAATAATGAAAGAGACGAACTTTTTGGAATTGCAAAAGGCAGGAATCTTATTGTCATTCAGGTAGAATCCTTACAGGATATGGTAATAAATAAAGAATATAACGGACAGGCAATAACACCTCATTTAAATGAGCTGATAAAGCATGACAGTTTGTATTTTGATCATTATTATCAACAACTCGGAAGCGGAAATACTTCTGATGCAGAGTTTGTCAGTCAGAACTCATTATATGCTTCTTTCAGAAGCTACACTTACAGCTTATATACGGAAAATTATTTTCACGGGCTTCCGTGGATACTCAAGGATTTAGGATACAATACTATGGCTTTTCATGGTTATAAAAAGGATTTCTGGAATCGGAAAGAGGCTTATGCCGGTCAGGGGTTTGATCACTTTTTTCACGAAGATGATTTTGAGATAGGAGAAACGATAGGTTTCGGATTATCTGATATTGATTTTTTTAATCAGTCAGTGAACTTTTTAAAAGAGAGTCCTCAACCTTTCTATGGTTTTTTTATCACCCTATCCTGTCACCATCCTTATGAAATGCCTGATCAATATAAAAAAATACGATTAAAAGAAGAGGACGAAGGAACACTTTTCGGGAATTATCTGCATGGTGCATATTTTTCGGATGTAGCAATCGGAAAGTTTATTCAGGACTTAAAAGCAAATGGATTGTATGAAAATGCTGTCATCGCCATTTATGGAGATCATTTCGGACTTAACTGCAAAGAAGAAGACATTAATAAATCTGTTGGCAGATTTTTAGGAGGCTCTTATGATTATGATGAAATGATGAATATTCCTTTAATCATACACATTCCCGGTCTTGATATAAGCAGAACCATTAATACTACCGGCGGTCAGATTGATTTTCTTCCTACTGTCGCTTATCTTCTTGGAGTTGATAAACTGGATACTCTGTATTTCGGTCAGAATCTGATCAATGCGGAAACCGGTTTTGTGGCCTCACAAACGTATATGCCAAAGGGTTCTTTTATTCAGGATAATATTATTTATGAAATGCCCCGGGACGGTGTGTTTGTAAATGGGAGAGCATGGGATATCAATACCGGAGAGCCTGTTGACCTTGAGTTGTGCAAGTCGGGGTATAAAAGGGCAGTAAATGAAGTAAACATGGGTAATTTCATACTTCAAAATGATGTGCTTCGAGAGATTTTCTTAGAAAATAAGACAATAGAAGAGATGACAGAGGTCGGTCCTTCCAGCGAAAATGTTATTATCTCAAGGGGCGGGGACATCTTGGAAGGGAACGTACAGACAAATTCGAAAGAGGCTTTAGAGGAAGCTTATATTAATGGTGCAAAATATATTGAGGTGAGTTTCGAATGGACATCTGACGGATATCCGGTGTTGGTCAAGGATTGGGATGAGTCTATGCCCAAATTGTTTGGACAGCAGGGAAAGCGCTTCTCATTAGAAGAATTCAAAAATTTAAAAATGATCAACGGTTGGCACCAAATGACTTTGGATGATTTGATACAATGGATAAGGTATCATCAGGATGTTATGATTATTCCTGAAATAAAAACTGATAGTATAAAGTTTCTGAAGATACTTCAAGAACAATACCCGGAATATTTAAACAAGTTTATTCCTCAGATGAATCGGATGGATGAATTTACAAGAGCAGAGTATCTGGGGTATCCAAATATTATCTTTAAAGTGGAGGAGAATTCCGTCTATACAAATCGTGAAATTTTGTATTTTGTGATGCTTAATAATGTTTTTGCCGTTGCACTTCCGGAAGGCAAGATAGAATCGGATTATCATGATTTGACGGTGCTGGAAGATAAGAAGGTGTATGCATATACAGTTAATGATGCTCGGAGGAAGAAATCCCTTGAAGAAATAGGTGTTACAGGGTTTTATACAGATGAAATGGATAAACTGAAAGAGTGATGAATCAACTGAACAGTTTTTAAAGGATAAGGGGTTATTTATGAAAAAGGAAAGAAGAAAAAAAGCCTATATCTTAGGAGCTATGGCAGCTGTTACAGTGATCATATCAATTATTATTTTAAGCACGAATAAAGAAAGTCATCCCTTTGAACCAATCATACAATTAAGGGATTATGTTACGGACTATCAAACTATTTCGACAGAAAAAAATGAAGATGGGATAATGGTATATTCTATAGGCAAGGTAAATGATGGAAATGATGATATGTATTTTGTCGACATGGTGAAGAAATCATTAATAGGTTATAAATGGACAGGCGGCGGCGGTCATATTGACCGGTCTACTTTAAATGAGGGCAAGAAGTTTCTCCTATCAGTACAATTATTAAATGAAAATCAAAATATAACGCCGACATTATTTGGTGTTATTGCTGATGAAAGAATAGATAAAGTGTTGGTGAGAACAAGGAAAGGAGTAAAAAATTCTATTGTTTATGATGTAAAAGAGCAAAGCGAAAAATTATATGTTGTACATTTTGAGAGGAATGTATCGGATGAACCATATTTCATAGTCATCATTACTTATAAAGATGGCAGTGAAGCTAAGCATGTTATTTCAGGAAACAATATCACTAGACTTCAGGAAGGACGGCAGACCTATTTGTATGAAGAGCAATTCAATTAACTTAAATTAATTGTTTTAAATATTTATGTATATAAAAAAGAAAAAGGGCAATATTAAGATTGGAAGGACAATTCTCTTCCGTATTCTCACCCATAGCTGAGGTCAGGTATTTTTCGAAATCCTGACCTCAATTATTTTTTCTTCAAACTTCCATCGCTTTAATGGCTGATGGATAGAAAGCTTTAGTATATATTTTTCCCGGTTTTTATTAAAAAAATGTTGAAGTGTTTTACCACACCCCAACATTTATTATAGAACCTACTTTTTCAAAGATTTGGAGTAAGTATAAGCAGATAAGGAAGAGAATTTAACAACTTATACTTAACGATACTAAGCTATATCAATATATGTGATACGAGACCGCCGATGCCGAAGGCGATAATGAAGCTGTTGATCCATATCAAAAGAGCATCGGAAATTTTTCTTTCCTTAAAAATTACCATGATAGAAGCAATACAGGGGACAAAAAGAGTAATGACTATCAATGCTACTACTACCTGAGAAGTTGAAAGTAATCCCTGAGCAACCATTGTATTTAATCCTGCAGCTCCGAAATCCCGGCGTATGATACCCATGATAAAAGTATTGGTTGTTTCCAGTGGGAGTTGTAGAAAGTTAACGGTAATAGGAGAAAACCAATTGGAGATAGCTTCCAACATGTTGGTATACTGCATAATGGTTATAAGAATACCTCCTAAAAGAAATAGCGGTCCGGCTTCATAAAGAAACATTTTGGATTTAGCAGCTGTTTTTTTTAATATGTTTCTTGCCTGTGGGATCCGTACAGGCGGAATATCAATCATAAGTTCGGAGGATTGCCCGGGAAGGAGCAAATTTAACAATGTTCCCAGTATTACAAAAACAAGAAATATAGTAAAGACATATATCAGGGTCAGTTGGGGACTTAATGTTGCAGCAATACCGATGATAACTCCCAATTGAGCTGAACAGGGAACAGCTACGCTCAAAAGCATGGTGGCAATAATTCTTTCTCTTCTTGATCCTAAAATACGGGTGGTCATAATGGCCATGGTAACACAGCCGAAACCTAAAATAAGAGGTATGACAGCGCGTCCGTTTAAACCTATAAAATTCAGGAGTCGATCGACCAATACTGCAATTCTGGGCAAGATGCCTGAGTCTTCAAGAACAGACATAAAAAGATAGAAGCCGATGACCAAAGGCAATAAAAGTCCGATGATATATATGGGTACCATAGTAAATATTCCAAATTCACCAAATAAAAGTGCGCCAATAAAGGTGTTCGGTTCTATGATCTTATTTGATAGCTGGATTACAAAATTATAATAGTAAGTACCCATGATGATATTTTCGGTGATGCCTACAATGTGTTGTGCAATTACTTCTCCGATGAGCTTGTATAACATAAAGAGTAGTAAAATAAGCAAAGGGATTCCTGTAACCGGTCTTAAAAGCATATTTCCAAAAGCATCCAAAACAGATCCTTTTGATACAGACCGGGATATCACCTGATTGGCGATGATATTTACATGTTTTCTTCTAAGGTTATAGAAGTTTTCCCGATAGCCATATTTTTTCCTGAGGCAATATTGATTCAGGATATTTTCATCTTCTTCCAGAAGCATCAAGGCTTCTCCGTTAGATTTGACGTATGAACGAGCTTCAGATATCAAGGATTGTATTTCCGGGATTGTGTTTCCTACAGCTCCACCGGATAAAAGTTGCTTTTTTATTTCTTCAATACCAATTCCTTTGACAGCTGATGCAGCAATCACCGGAACACCAAGTAAATTCGATAGCTTTTCTATATCGATCTGCATTCTCGTTCTTTCAACTTCATCCATCATATTCAGGGCAACCACCATTGGTTTTCCCATATCTATAATTTGTTGTGTCAGAAACAGATCTCTTTCCAAATGTACGGCATCCACGACATTCAGGATAATATCTGCATTTAAAATGGAATCTTTGGCAACACTCTCTTCATCATTAAAAGAAGATACACCATAAACGCCAGGTGTATCTATGACCATATACTTATCATAGTATCCAATACTTAAATCTACTGTAGTACCGGGAAAATTAGAAACATCAACATAAATGCCTGTTAAGGAGTTGAAAAATACCGACTTGCCAACATTAGGATTTCCGGCTAATACAAGTTTTGGTTTTTCTTTTCTGCACCTTTCCTGGTGATGCGTCCCTTGATGCTTGTGCATTTTACTTCCTCCGTTAAATTGAAACGATTATTTTTTTGGCAAGCCTTCTGCCGATAGCAATTTCCTGCATACCGGTTTTAAGTATAATAGGACCGCAGGGAAGTTTTTGTGAGCATTTTACAATACTGCCTTCAAAAAGCCCCAGACGAATAGCCTGTTCTCTAATTGATTTTTCCATAATATTCTCTATTTTGAATTCCTGCCCCTTATTAATTTTATTAAGCGTCATTGCAGAATATACCTCCATAATTGATAACTATTATCAATTAGTATTATAGCATTTTTGATAATGATTATCAATTATATTTTATATTTTATTTTAAGAATTTAAAACGACGTTAATCATGCATTTTTAATGACAATACTTCTTTTTATGATATAATGTTTGTAAAACTATACAATCGTCTTAAAAATACGATTTTCTTTAGGAGTTGATTGATAATGGGGTCTGCCATGGCATCTGAGAATCTGCTGAAAAAGGTTCTTGATAAAGTATATGAAGGAGTTGTCGTTGTTGATAACAAATCTAAAATTATTTGGATAAATGAACCTTATTTAAGCTTTCTGAAGAAAAATAGGGAAGAGGTGCTTGGTAAGAAAGTAACTGATGTTATTGATAATACACGTTTGCATATAGTGTTAGAAACCGGAAAAGAAGAAATAGGGGACATACAGGAAATCAACGGTTCAAAAATTATTGCTATGCGTATTCCCGTTTTTGAGAATGGAAAAATTATAGGTGCTGTGGGCCGTATCATGTTCAGGGACGTAACGGAACTGGATGTTTTAGTTCAAAAAGTCCATAAATTCGAAAACGAATTGGATTATTATAAGAAGGCTTTGAAAGAAGTAAGAGATGTTAAATATAATTTTGATAATATTATCGGTAGCAGTAATAAATTGAAAGGCACTAAGTATATAGCAGAAAAAGCAGCGCTTACAAGCTCAAATGTATTAATCAGCGGAGAAAGCGGGACAGGCAAGGAGTTGTTTGCCCATGCCATACATTCTGCAAGCTACAGAGCTATGGGACCTTTTGTAAAAGTAAATTGCGGTGCAATACCTTCTGATTTGCTGGAATCGGAGTTGTTCGGATATGAAGAGGGAGCGTTTACAGGAGCAAAAAAGGGCGGTAAAATCGGCAAATTTGAATTGGCAGATGGCGGAAGTATATTTTTAGATGAAATAGGAGATTTGCCGTTGCATATGCAGGTAAAGCTTTTGCGCGCCATACAGGAGAAGGTTATCGAGAGAGTAGGCGGGATAAAGAGTATTTTTTTGGATGTACGGATTATAGCGGCAACCAATAAAGATTTAGAGGTACTGGTGGAAGAAGGGAAATTCAGAGAAGATTTGTTTTATCGGTTGAATGTCATGAATATCAATATTCCTCCTTTGAGAGAAAGAAAAGATGATATAGAACCTCTGGTAAAACATCTTTTGGTAAAAGTATCTGAGCAAGCCGGAAACTATGTGACATCTATTTCAAAAGAAGCCCTGAGGTACCTGGAAAGATATTCCTGGCCGGGAAATGTCCGCGAATTAGAAAATATCCTTGAGCGGACAGTAAATCTTGTAGATTATGGTAAAGAGATTCAGGTAGAAGATTTACCAATAAAAATAAAAAATCTTAGTTTTGACTTTAATAAAATCAGTCATTCCAAGTTAAAGGACGTATTGGATGCAGTTGAAAAGAAAACGATTTTAGAGGTTCTGGAAAGAACCGGAGGCAATAAATCCGAAACGGCAAAGATTCTGGATATCAGTCGTACCAGTTTATATGAAAAGATATGGAAATACAATTTGGAGAAGGAGTGATAGGATGGATTCGGTAAAGTTTCTGCATTGTGCCGATTTACATTTAGATGCTCCGTTGTCAGGGATTCCGGATCATCTGGCTCAACTTCGTCAGGAGGAATTCAGAGAAAATTTTGGAAAGATTGTTGACCTGGCTCAAAAAGAAGATGTTGAGATCATAATGATCAGTGGTGATCTATTTGACAGGGAGTCAGTAAAAAAGACGACTATTGACTACATCGTAAGAAAGATAAGAGAAATCCAACCGATCCCGGTTTTGATTTGTGCAGGAAATCATGACAGTTTATTAAGAAATTATTATTACAAAAGGGGCGGTTGGCCAGACAATCTGCATTTATTTGACCGGACAATCGGCAGGATCGATTTCCCGGATAAAAATCTGTGCGTCTATGGTATAAGCTTTTCTGAGCCTTTCCAAGAAGAAGGTTTTTTAAAGGGGTTTGCGGCAGATGATGCAAATAAAATCAATATTATGATGGTCCATGGCGATGTTGTAACTTCCGGGGACAAAAGCAGATATAATCCTATTACCCTTTCAGATATTGAAAGCAGTAAGCTGGATTATGTGGCTTTAGGACATGTACACTCTTTTTCGGGATTAAATAAAGTGGGAAATGTCTATTGGTGTTATCCGGGAACACCTGAAGGTAAAGGTTTTGATGAGAGAGGCGTCAAAGGAGTTGTGATAGGCAGCGTTTCTAAAGGCTATACGAATATAGAATTTCGTCCAACAGGTAAAAGAGAATATATAGTAGAAGAAGTGGATATTTCAGGTGTATGTACATATGAAGAGATAACGGACAAAATTAAAGAAACTTTTGATGACCGGTCAAAGGAGAATTTCTACAAAATCATTCTTAAAGGGGATATATCAGAGGATTTTGGTATTTCTTCCGATGTTATCCGCAATAAGCTGGAGGAAGATACTTATTATGTAAAGGTGATTAATGAGACAACTTTCGGCATTGATATCAATCGGATCTTGGAGGATGATACATTGAAAAATGTTTTTATTAATAATATCGTTAACAGAATAAAAAAAAGCAGCCGGGAAGAGGAAATACAGCTTTTGAAACGGGCTTTGAAAATAGGAATCTGCGCATTGAACGGGGAAAGGATTGAATTTGATGAGAATTTCTAAGGCTGTTATTCATCATTTTGGAAAATTTAAAAATTTCAATATATGTTTTTCAAAGGGTTTAAATGTGGTTTATGGGAGCAATGAAGCCGGAAAGAGTACTATCGTAGCATTTATTAAAGCAATACTTTATGGTATCCATACACAGAAAAAAAATATAAGAGATAATGACAGAAAACGTTATATGCCATGGAGCGGAGAAACGGCTTCCGGTGAACTTCAGCTCGTATCCGACCAGTTGATTTATCATATAAAAAGGAGTTTTGGTGAAAGAAAAAGCAAAGACAAAATAGAGATATTTAACGGGGTTTCCGGAGAAGAGATCGTATTTGAGAACATGGATAAACCGGGGAAACATCTTTTTGGCGTAGAAGACAGCACATTTGAAAAGACGACACTGATTCGGCAGCTATCCAACGAGATTACAAAAGAAGGCAGTGATGAAATACAAAAATATCTGACCAATCTTCAGGGAAGTGGAGATGCATCGGTATCTTACAATCAGGCAAAAAAAGTAGTGGAGGATTACAGGAAAGAGATCGTTAATACGACGAGAAAGCCGGGGGTTTTAGACAGGCTGAAGGAGGAATACCACCAAAACCATGAAAAATTAAATGTTTTGATCAATGCAAAACAAGAACTTGAGAGAAGAGAAGCAAATGATGGCGTTTCTCTGAATGAAGAAATTGACAAAGTATTGAGTATTAAGGATATCCCTGAAGTAGAGGCGGAGTCCATAAAGGCTAAGAGGATGAAGCAGAAAAGTATCCGGGATATGCTTTTAAAAAAGACAGCTGAAAGGGAAGCAACTGAAAAAGAGCTTGAGGCGATTTCAAAAATGTCCGAGCTTTTATCCATGGATCATGTAAAGGCCAATGAGGATTTTAGAAAAATTATTGAAGAAAATATACGAATAGAAGGATATTCGGAAAAAATAAGAAAAACGGAAGCGATTCATAAAGAAATTGCACAGTTAAAGGAAGATAAAGAAAGAATAAAGACTGTTGACCTAAAAAAAATGGAATATGCCATTGAAGAAGCGGAAGGGATTATTGAAAGAATTGAGGATTTGGAAAAACAGCATCGAAACAGGAATGCGGATCAGGAGTTTAGTCTTCGAAGGAACTCCAGTCGAATGGCTGCAGTTATTTTTTCTTTTATGTTTATTTTTGTTTTAGTGTGGGCGATTATGACACAAATCCTGCCTGTTCCTGTTTCTTTCATTTTTCTTCTGCCTGTTTATTATTTTTATCGCAGAAGCAGAATCCTTTCAGGGCAACTGTATCATTTTTCTATGGAAAAGCAAAAAACATTTGATGAAATACAGCGGTTAGAAAAAAGACTGATAGAAATTTACAGGGCCCATGAGGTCAATAATATAAGGGAAGCAAGAGAAAAGTACCAGAAAATTAGAACGCAATATGATAGAATTAATACGATACTTTTTGAAAAGGAAAGGCTGTTTCAGGAATACGATGATGAAAACAACCAGGACCAACTGAACAGAAGCAATGCTTACATATCACTGATTCTTGAAAAGTATCAGTGTGAGAATAAAACACAGCTTCAGGGGAAAATAGAAAAAAGCGAAGAGATTAAGATAAAGGCCGGCCAATATACGGATAAAATCCAAAGTATTAAAAAGGATGAAGAGGAGCTATCCAATGAAATCCGTTTTCTTGAAAAAGATATTCTTGAAGAAATCCTGACGGCTTATGAGAATGCTGTGGAATTGCTCAGAAGCAAAACTGTTGTTTTGCAAAAAAGAATAACACTCTATGAAAAAGAGATGAAAGCGGTGGATGAAGCCTTAGATGCTTTAAACCAAGCTTTTCAGAAATTTCATATGGAATTTGGATCCAAGTTAAATATTTCTGCTTCGAAGATTCTCAAAAGAATCACGCTGAGTGGATATGAGGACATGATGATATCCAAGGATTTTGATGTAAAGGTTTCTGAGAAGGAAGGGAACGATATACATCATGTTGAATACCTGAGCAATGGTACATGGGATCAGATTTATTTTTCTGTAAGAATGGGAATATCGGAACTCATTTTTCAAAAAATAAGGAAAAGTATTCCCATTATTTTAGATGATACTTTTGTGCAATATGACCAATTAAGAATGGGTGCGGTTTTAGATTATTTATATGAATGCTCTAAAACAAACCAAATTCTTCTTTTCACTTGCCATAAAAGGGAAGTGGAATATTTAAATAAATACGAGGATGTGAATGTGATAACATTTTAGAGGTTAGTGGTTTGAGAAGGACAGAAATTATCAACCGGTTAATAATTTCTACCTTTTGCATTTATATTTATACTATACTTAACCAATTGTATTGAGAGGAGAATGTATATGGAATTTTTAGAATTGATTCGGAAAAGGTACAGTGTCAGGAAATTTAAAGAACAGGATATACCAACAGAGGATCTGAGAAAAATGATCGAGGCGGCAGGGAAAGCACCATCGGGTAAGAATTCCCAGAACTGGCACTTTGTTGTCGTTAAAAATAGAAATATCATTTCGAAAATGGCTGAGGCTGTAGAAAAAAATATATCAGATATTTCCTCTGATTTGCCGGATGAAAAGTCAGAGAAGTTCAGCAAGTTTTCAAGATTTGCAACTTTTTTTACCAAGGCACCGGCGGTTATTGCAGTTTATGCTGGAGAATACGTTCCGGAAGGATATCAGGAGCTTGAGCAAGTAAATGCCAAAAAGGAAAAGCTGGAAAGGCTTATTAAGGCAAACCCGGGGATTCAGAGTATAGGAGCAGCGATTGAAAATTTGCTGTTAGCTGCTTTTGATATGGGATATGGCGGATGTTGGATGACCAGTCCCAATCATTCAGGGGGAGAAATTGAAAAGGTTATCGGATTTATAAAAGAGGGATATATGTTAGTTGCTTTGGTTCCGGTTGGTGTTCCTGATGGAGACAGAAAAAGCCCTCCGAAAAAAGATGCAGAAGAAATCATGACTGTAATTGAATAATTGTTTCCATAAGCATCATTTTTTCGATGGATATAAAAATGCCTGTAACTACAGGCTCAGGTGGTGGTGAATTGACTTTATATGCGATAGGAGATTTGCATCTGTCCTTTGCTCAGGAAAAGCCGATGGATATTTTCGGAGATTTATGGGAAAATCATGCCGAACGAGTAAAGGAATTCTGGTTGAGTAAGATAAATGATCAGGATACGGTGCTTGTCCCGGGTGATATTTCATGGGCATTAAGATTAGAGGATGCACACCCGGATTTGGAATGGCTCAATGCATTACCCGGCCGAAAAATATTGGTAAAGGGGAATCACGATTATTGGTGGCAGTCCAAAAGTAAATTGAATCAGGCTTATCCTGATATGATTTTTTTGCAGAATACATACGACAAATATGAAGGTTATGCCATATGTGGTACGAGAGGTTGGCTTTGTCCCAATAGTGCTAATTTTACAGAGCATGATCATAAAATATATAAGAGAGAGGTTTTGAGATTAGAAAATTCACTTGAGCAAGCGGCCAAAGATAAATGGAAGAAAATAATAGTTATGATGCATTATCCTCCAACAAATGAAAAGCATGAAGCATCCGATTTTACTCAATTGACTGAAGCTTATCAGGTGGAAAAGGTGATATATGCCCATCTGCACGGTGAAAAATATTACAGGGCCGGGCTGCAGGGAGTCAGAAATGGCGTGGAATATCATTTGGTTTCATGTGATTATCTCCGATGTAATCCTCTAATAATCTTGTAATGGTGGTGTTAATCTTGATTAAAAAGGTTCATGAAACGACTTTTGATAGATTTTTTGCAAATAGAGAGGCTTTGATTTACTTATTTAAGAAAGGAGATATAAACAAAAAGGAATTTATTGAAGAGCAATATGCCTTTATCATAAGGCTTGATTTAAAACCCTTTGTCCGCAGGATTGATTCTTTCGAAAAAGGGATTTATAACTATCAGTATTATAACATCATGGCAAAATACTGTAGTATGAAATCCAAAGAGGATAAGATCATTGAAAAGCATCCTGAGGCAGCAGAGGAGTACAGAAAAAAGAGTATCTATCTTTATAGAAAAAAGGATGAGAATACTCTTAAGCTGCTTAGATTTTTAGATTATCAAAATGTAGATGCCTACTATATAAAGGTGAAATCCAATTTCTTGAAAGACCGCCTTTTTGAGATTGTTCTTAAGGATTATGATAATACGATCTTACATTCTATCAATCCAGGAGTACTTGAAGAATTAAAAAGAGAGAATGTATTTATTGACAAACCTCAAAAATCAATAATTGAGAAGTATGTCAATGAAAGATATTGAATATATATAAGTGTGAGTGTAAGTGTAAAAAGTAGAAGTGGAAGTGAAAGTAGTGTAAGTGTTAGAAAAGCAGAAGTGAAAGTTATGTCATCACGAAGAGTGATATCGACGTAGCGATCTCTTCAATAAAGCCGATGGATAAATATCTGCTGTGAATTATCAATTGTAATTTTTCAATTGACTTTCATTTTCAGTGATAAATAGCTTGACATGAAAATGAATATAGGTTAAAATTCATGTAATTAAATAATATGAGAAGAATCTTCTTATCCAGAGAGGTGGAGGGACTGGCCCTATGAAACCCGGCAACAGCTATTAAGCAATGTGCCAATTCCAGCAGGTATAAGCCTGAAAGATAAGAGCAGCCCATTTAAGCTAACAGCCGCTTCTTATCGAAGCGGTTTTTTTAATGAAGAAGATATCTTATCTATTATCTACAAAAATTTGTAATTATTTGAGGAGGCTATATTATGGAGAAGAAAAAATATCAAATTGAAACACAATGTGTGCAAGGGACTTATCAACCGGGCTCAGGAGAACCGAGAGTTTTGCCAATTGTGCAAAGTACAACTTATAAGTATGAAGACTCTGATGTTGTTGCCGGACTATTTGATTTGACCGTTGATGGGCATATGTATTCTAGGATAAGTAACCCGACTGTTTCTGAGCTTGAAGGGAAAATAGCATTGTTGGAAGGCGGTATAGGTGCTTTAGCGGTTTCTTCCGGCCAATCTGCATCTATGCTTTCGATATTAAATATTTGCAGGGAGGGAGATCACGTTATTTCTTCTTCCACTATTTATGGCGGAACTTTCAACTTATTTAATGTATCCCTAAGAAAACTTGGGATTGATGTTACTTTTGTAAATCCGGAGGATAGCGATGAAGAGATATTAAAAGCCGCTAAGCCTAATACAAAGGCAATTTTCGGAGAAACAATAGGCAATCCAGGATTAAGCATTTTGGATTTTGAAAAGTTTGCAAAGGTAGCAAAAAAATTGGATGTGCCGTTTATTGTAGATAATACTATAGCGACGCCATACCTTTGCAAACCATTTGAACTTGGGGCCAATATTATCATACATTCTACTACAAAATATACAGACGGTCATGCAACAAGTGTAGGAGGCGTAATTATTGACGGAGGTAATTTTGATTGGGATAACGATAAGTTCCCGGAACTTGTAGAACCGGATGAAAGCTATCACGGAATTAGATATGTTGAGCAGTTCAAAGAGAGTGCCTATATTGTTAAGGCCAGAGTACAGTTATTAAGAGATTTTGGATCTGCCATGAGCCCTTTTAATGCTTTTCTTTTCAATTTGGGCTTGGAAACACTCCATCTCAGAATGGAAAGACATAGCGAGAACGCTTTAAGGCTGGCAGAGTTTCTTCAGAATCATGGAAGTGTAAACTGGGTGAATTATCCAATGCTTTCTAATTCCAAAGAATATAAAAGAGCACAAAAATATTTACCTAAAGGTGCCAGTGGGATCTTGACTTTTGGAATTAAAGGAGGTGCTGAGTCAGGAAAGAAATTAGCTAAATATTTAAAGCTGACATCACTGGTTGTTCATCTTGGAGATGCAAGAACTTCTGTTTTACATCCGGCCAGTACCACTCATAGACAGCTTTCCGAAGCGGAACAGATCGCATCCGGTGTTGCTCCTGATTTGGTCAGAGTTTCAGTTGGAATTGAGAATATTCAGGATATTATTGAAGATTTCGATCAGGCGCTTAAGGCAGTAGCAAAAACCATTTAAGATTTATGATTTGTTGGAGGCGAAAAGTTACAGTGAGTAGATAAACAGAAATTCATGCTGAAGATAGGTATTTCTACCTTCATTAACCTCCAACTTCTAACCTCTTATTTAATATTTTAATTCAAGGAAGTGAGATTTATGCCGATTATTGTACCTGAAAGCTTACCTGCTTACAGTGTTTTAACTAAAGAAAATGTTTTTGTTATGAATGAATTTAGGGCAATCCATCAGGATATCCGGCCTTTAAATATTGCGATTGTCAATTTAATGCCTGCCAAAGAAATCACTGAAACACAGCTGGTCAGAATGTTGGCAAATACGCCCCTGCAAGTTGAGATGCAGCTGCTTCATATGGATACCCATGATGCGAAGAATACCAGGCAGGATCACCTGAACAGTTTCTATAAAACTTATGATGAAATAAAAAACCAAAAATTTGATGGCATGATCATAACGGGAGCGCCGGTGGAGTTTCTGCCTTTCGAGCAAGTAGATTATTGGGAAGAACTGTCTGAGCTTATGGCGTATTCTAAGGAGAATGTATTCAGCACACTTCATATCTGCTGGGGGGCTCAGGCAGGACTATACTACCATTATGGCATCGATAAATATCCTTTGGATGTCAAACTATTTGGTGTGTATTCTCATAAAGTCAATGATCCGAAATCTGAATTATTAAGAGGATTTGATGAAGAATTTTTTGTTCCGCATTCGAGGCATACACAGATTAGAAGAGAAAATATTGTTGAAATACCAACTTTGGAGATTCTTGCGGAGTCGAAAGAAGCAGGACCTCATATTATTGCAACACCCAATAAAAGACAGATTTTTGTTCAAGGGCATTCTGAATATGACAGAGATTCTCTGCTTTTGGAATATGAAAGAGATTTAAAAAAGGGCATGGATATTCATATGCCTGTAAATTATTTCAGAGATGATGACCCTGAGAAAGGAATCGTTATCAGATGGCGAAGCCATGCAAGTTTGTTTTTTTCCAATTGGCTTAATTTTGTATATCAGGGAACGCCTTATGATATAAATGCTATTCAAGGCCATTCTTCCGATATTTAAAAATAAAAATAAAAATTTTGAACCTCCATCTAAAACCGGAATCATTTTTTCTATTACTGTTTACAACTGCCAGAAAATATAGGAAAATGAAGTGAGATTATGAAATGAATATGTCTTTCTTTTAATGACAGGTAAAGATAAGGAGGAAGAATGAAAAAGCTTACGAGTCTTCAAAAAATTATTAAGGTTCTGGATATTCTAAGTAAAGAGCCATATGAATACAAGATAGGAGAGATCAGCAAATTATCTGAAATCAACAGAACGACTGTTCATAGGATATTGGTCGAACTGCTGGAAAAAGGTTATGTAATTCGTGATGAAGCGACTAAAAAATATAAAGTCGGACCAACACTTTATCATATTGGGAATGTTTACTTAAATAATTATAATTCTGAAAGTAAGATTTTAGAGATTTTGAATCATATTTCCAAAATTACGCAGGAATCCGTCGGATACGCGGTAAGAGACGGAGAAAGAGTTATATCTTTGTATGAAATAGAAGTACACCAATTTTTAAAGATGAATTATCATCCCGGTATTTTTTATCCTATGAACAGAGGATGCTATGGTAAATGTCTTATGGCTTATTACGATCAGGAAAGAGTTCGTGAGTTACTGTATTCTCAAAAATTCGAGAAACTTTATCCCAATACATTGACGGATCCGGAAGAAATTATGGAAGAGTATCGAAGAATAAGAGAGCAGGGTTTTGTTATCAGCGATGAAGAAACCATGAACGATTTGGTGGTTGGTGTAGGGGTGCCGGTATTCAATTCTGCCGGAAAGGTAAAAGCATGTGTTGCAACGGCATTTGTCAAGGGGACAAATTATAAAGAAAAAATAGAAGCTCATAAGAAAGTGCTTTTAGAGTATGCACAAGAAATGACAAAGTATTTGACATAATAAATATGCAGGAACAAAACCAATTGATAATTATGGACACGAACGCGGTCCACACTACTCAGGCATTATTCTGAGAGTTGTGGGCTTTTATTTTTTGCTTTATTGAAATTTTCTGAAAAATATAAATTATCACTTGAAAGAAAAGAATATTTATGATAGAATATGTTCATTAGATGCACTCAATGTTCACAATGAGAACATTTTGCTTTTGTAGGGAGGGTTTGTTTTGGAAAAAAATATGAGTCATGTTGTTGAGCAAATCAAGCAGGAAATATCCTTAGATTCAATTATTGGAATCATTAGTGATATGGTAGCAATACCCAGTTATCCGGGTATTGAGAAACAGGAAACAGGTGTTGCGGAATACATACATGAATTCTTTAAAAAAGAAGGCATAGACAGTGAAATTATTCCGGTGGCAGATGGCAGAAGTAATGTCATCGCACGGATTAAAGGAACAGGAGGCGGAAAAACTCTCATGCTGACAGGGCATCTGGACACTGTGCCTCCTTATGATATGCCGGGAGATCCTTTGAAAGTTCAGCGCCAAGAGAGAATATTGATAGGTCGGGGCGTTGTAGATATGAAAGGAGCTCTTGCTTGTATGATGGCGGCTATGGCTGCTATTAAAAGATGTGGTATCCAACTGAAGGGAGATGTGGTTTTCGCCGGTGTAATAGATGAAGAAAATAAAAGTGAAGGCACTCGTGCTTTGATCAAGCAAAAAATTACTGCCGACGCTGCCATTGTCGGAGAACCGTCGCAATTGGATATTTGTATCGGCCACCGCGGCCTTGAATGGTTTGAATTTTATTTTAAAGGGAAAACCGTGCATGGCGGTAAACAAAAAGAAGGCATCAATGCTATAACTAAGGCTATGAAATTCATACAAAAAGTTGAAGAAGAGCTGGTCGATAAAGTTGAGAGCAATACACATCCGGTTATCGGTACGTCATCATTGAATTATGGATATATTAAGGGAGGGACTCAGCCAAGTACGGTTGCAGGTGATTGTATTCTTCAAATTGACAGGCGTTGGGTTCCCGGTGAAAGCTATTCCGATATCATTCAGGAGTTTCAGGATATTATTGATGCATTAAAAACAGAAGACCCTGAATTTGAGGCTCAATTAAAAGTCATGGAAGTAAGTGAAATGGAAAAAGGTTACATACATGAAGCCATGGAAATAGATTCGAGTCATCCGATTGTTGATATTGTATCGGATGCGGCATATAAAGTCAGGGGCATGATACCAGAAAAAGTGTCATTTACAGCGTGGAGTGACGGTGGACTGCTTTGTAATTATGCAAATATTCCAACCATCATTTATGGACCTGGGGATTTGGAAAGCGCTCACTCCGCATCAGAATATTTGGAAATATCGCATATTATACCTGCCACGCTGGTCTATGCAATCACGTCAGTTGAATTTTGCGGGTATTAATAATAATTCGATAAGGAGGTGAAGAAGGTTTTCAAGGCAGATTACGCATATTACAGGAATAGGAGGTAAAAAATGAGTAATTCTGAGTCTGAAATCAAAGGTAAAAAGAAAATGAAAGTCCCCCATGTCTATATTATTTTACTTACAGTTGTCGTTATTTGTGCAATTTTAACTTATTTTGTTCCTGCAGGTGAATATACAAGAATAGAAGGTCCCGGGGGAAGAATGATCGTTGATGCTACAAGTTATCACAGCATTGATCAAACGCCTTTGGGGATATTCGATGTCTTGAAATCAATACCCAAAGGAATGGTGGAAGTTGCTTCGATTATCTTCTTTATTTTTATTGTCGGAGGTTCCTTTGCGGTGGTTCAGGGAACAGGGGCTATTGAAGCCGGAATCGGAGAGCTTACGAAAAAAATGGCAGGCCGGGAACGGATCGTGATACCGGTTATCATGTTTGCCTTTTCAATGGGCGGCGCCGTGTTTGGGATGGCTGAAGAAACACTTCCATTTATACCGATTATGGTTACACTTGCCATTGCACTGGGTTTCGATTCACTAACAGGTGCCGGGATTGTATTAATAGGTGCAGGTGCAGGATTTGCAGCAGCATTCATGAATCCTTTCACTGTCGGAGTAGCTCAGGGTATTGCAGAATTGCCATTATTCTCAGGGATGCAGTTTAGAATTTTTGCTTATGCGGTAATGCTTATTCTATCCATAGGTTTTGTATACTGGTATGCCGGTCGGGTCAAAAAAGATCCTACCAAAAGCCTTATGTATGAAAAAGACCGAAAAAGAGATGATGTTTTGGATTTGAATGCATTGCGTGAATTCACGCCTGCGCACAAATTAGTTCTTTTAGTCGTAGTAGCAACAATTGCACTATTAGTATTTGGTGTTATAAAATATGGTTGGTACATTCAGGAAATATCTGCATTGTTTTTAGGTATGGCAATTGTAGTCGGCATTGTAGGGAAATTAGGGTTCAACGGTTTTGCGGAAAAACTTGTTGAAGGAATGTCTGCCCTTGCCGGCGGAGCATTGGTTGTAGGTTTTGCACGTGCAATTTTGGTTGTTCTGAGTGACGGACATATCATGGATACCATACTCTTCAGCATTTCAACAGCGGTATCGACGTTACCTTCAGTAATGGCTGCCTTTGGCATGTATGTTTTCCAATGTTTATTGAATTTTATCATTCCATCCGGAAGCGGGCAGGCTGCAGTATCCATGCCTATTATGGCGCCTCTGGCTGACTTGGTAGGCGTTACAAGACAAACTGCAGTACTGGCGTATCAATTTGGTGATGGAATATCCAATATATTTACACCCACATCGGGATACTTTATGGCAGGTTTGGCATTGGCTAAAATTCCGTGGGATAAATGGGCAAAATGGTTACTGCCGCTTGTTCTTCTTCAATATTTGTTAGGGGCAATTGTTGTAACCATAGCACACATGATCCAGTTAGGCCCATTTTAAATAAGACTTCAGGAAGACCTGAGGGGATAGTTTTGCCTGAACAGATTGAAACGGGAAACCGGAGAAGTCTGTTCAGGCTTTTTTTGTTTCTTATGTTTTTCTTTCAAGAAACGGAAGGGACGGTTCTTTTTGTTTACCTTTTCGTTGATGAAACAAAAAGAACCGCCCCTTCCGTTTACTTCTGTTTCTCCTTTTGCTTCGCTTTTTTGTCTTGTGGTTTATAGAGGTTTACAACTACAAGAAAATATAGGAAAATAATATTATTAGAAACAATGGATAATAATAATCAAGAAGTTATTAGTAATGATTTAAATAATTGTACTTTATCCTAAATCTTAATCTTTAATCAAATTGTGCGAAACGGAGTTGAGCATATGGAGTTAATCGTTTTAGGCAGTTGGGGAGCATTTCCTAAAGCGGATGATGCATGTTCAGGGTATCTTTTGAAAGCAAAAGGGAAAAATATATTACTTGATTGTGGACCCGGAGTTCTTTCCAGCTTGGCAAATCATATTAAATTTGAAGATTTAGATGCTGTAGTGATTTCCCATTACCATGCAGACCATATGAGTGATATATATTCATTGCAATATGCATCGGATATTATGATAAAAATCGGAAAAAGAAAAAGACCTTTAAAAATATATGGTCATAATGAAGAAGAAGTATTTCGTACACTTGAATATAGGAAAGCCTGTGAAGCAATATCTGTTTGCCATGGAACCAAAACAGATATATTCGGTATTTTTTTTGATTTTTATAAGACAAAACATCAAAAAATCTGCTACGCCATGAGAATAGAATGTGAAGATAAAGTGCTGGTGTATACCGGAGATACAGGATGGATCGACGAATTAGCAACTTTTGCAAATGGTACAGACTTGTTGATTTGTGAAAGTAGTTTGTTTAATCATCAAAAAGGATTGAATGAAGGACACTTAACTGCGGGAGAAGCCGGTAAGATGGCATTTAAATCCGGTTCCGGTTTGCTATTACTGACGCATTTCCCTCATGTAGGAAATTTGGACAAACTCCGACAAGAGGCTGGAAATGAGTTCGATAAAGACAAAATAATGATTGCCCGAAAGGGTATGCATATTAGTTTTAGTTGAAAAGATTTTTGTTTGGAAGGAGCATTTATGAATAGTCTTTTTGTTATTGCAATCGCTCCGGGGATAGCATTTGCGCTGGTATTATATCTTACGGACCGATACGATCGGGAGCCTTTTAGGTTATTGGTAAAAATTTTTATTTTAGGTGCGTTAAGTGTTATACCGACAGCACTGGCAGAAAACTTTTTATCCATGTTCAATATTTTTGCAGGTCTGCTTGCAGCGGCTTATACATCTTTTGTTGTGGCAGGGTTTACAGAAGAATTCTTCAAAAGACTCGTAGTCGTAAAATTTGCATTATTCAATAAAGCTTTCAATGAAAAATTAGATGGTATTGTATATTGTGCTTTTTCAGCTTTAGGCTTTGCAACTGTAGAAAATATTATATATGTGGTTTTCAGATATAGTGCGAACCCTTATGTGGGTATACTGAGAGGATTTCTGTCTGTACCGGCCCATATGCTTTTCGGTATTACCATGGGTTACTATCTGTCACTCTCTAAATTTGCAGAGACAGATGAACAAGGCAGAAAGTATTACAAGCTTTCTTTATATATCCCGGTTGTTTTTCATGGTTTGTTTGATTTTATTCTGATGGCGGGCATACATTGGTTAATGGGCGTTTTTATTCCCTTTGTCATTTTGTTGTGGATCTATAATTTAAAAAAACTCAGAGAATATAGAATCATTTCTAAAAATAATTTTAATAATATCAAATATAAAAAATAGGGGAGAGAAACAATGATTACGGAAGTAGAAGTTGTTGTAAGGCTTTTAGTCTCAGCTATTATTGGCGGGCTGATAGGTGTTGAAAGAGAGTTAAACAATCGGCCAGCGGGGCTCAGAACTCATATGATCGTAACTGTGGGTGCATCTTTAGTAATGTTGGTTTCCAAGTATGGATTTCTGGATTTGGGTATTGTGAATAGTGATCCTGCAAGATTAGCGGCGCAAGTGGTCAGCGGAATCGGCTTTTTAGGGGCCGGGACTATTATCATGCAGGGAAATATTGTCCATGGCCTTACTACAGCCGCCAGTTTATGGACCAGTGCGGCTATAGGTCTGGCTATTGGAGCAGGATATTACATAGGCGGCATTGCATGTACGGTTATTATTCTATTTACCCTTATTATTTTAAGATTTGTGGAAAATTTGATTTTTGTCAGGCGTTATAGGGTGCTTCACGTTTTGGCATCGGAGAGGCCGGGACTAATAGGCGAAATAGGAAACGCTTTTTCGAGGCACAGCATTATTATCAAACATATTGCCATCAAGCAGAAAAAGAACTCTGATGAAGTATATTTGAATATCGAGTTCGTATTGAAAGTGGTTAAAAGAGCAGATACTAATGCGGTGATAGAAGAAATCAATGAGATAAGAGATGTTCAAAGCAGCTATTGGGAAGATTAAAGAATGATAAAATAATGAATCAGATAGATTCACAATCGAATCAGCCATAATATATAGTTTGAAGGTTCGCTTGTTATTGAAAATCAAAAGAATAATTCTGCATGAAAGGAATAATTGATTCATTATTAAATCAAACTAAGCTAAGTAAAATTGAATTAATCTCATGAATGCTTACATGTAAGGCTTGGCATATTTTTTGCTTTTTTATTAATATTGTGTTTTTGCACATTTCTATCTATCCTTTTTACCGTTACAATCTAATTTCTTTTCGCATTCTTTAGCGAAGTATCGATACATATGCTCAATGAGAAGGAGGTATTTTGTTAAATATGAACTCAAGAATAGGCCGGGATTGAGATCTCAGTCAGATAGTTGATTTCTGTCAATGGCTTATTGGTGTACGGTGGAGAAAAGTTTCAAATTTCAGCATATATTCTGGTATGATGTGCCAGAATAATATAAAAAAGACAAGGAGTGAAATTGAATGAAAAATCAGGAAATATTTGACAAAGTGGTTGAGTTAGCTGCGAAGTATAAGGAAGATGCAGTAAAGTTTACCCAAAAATTAGTACAGACTCCTTCCATCAGCGGTGAAGAAGGTGATTTGACTGAACTACTTATGGCAGAAATGAAAAAAGTGGGTTATGATGAGTGTTTCAGGGACGCTCAGGGAAACATAATCGGACTTGTAAAAGGAGATGAAGAAGGACCTACAATTATGTATAACTCTCATATGGACCATGTTGCTCCTGGTGATCCTAATAACTGGGAAGGCTATGATCCATATGGCGGACAGATTGATATCTGTGAGATCGACAATCAGGATAAGACAGGTAAGGATAAGACGGAATGTATCCATGGAAGAGGTGCATCTGATGTAAAAGCAGGGCATGCATTTCAAATTTATGGCGGAGCTGTCATTGCCGAATTAAAGAAGATGGGATATAAATTCAAAGGAAATTACATGTATACCGGAGTTGTTCAGGAAGAACCTGCTGAAATGGTAGGCATGTCCTATATGATAGATAAGACTTTTAAAGAAAAAGGTTTGACTTATGATGCAATGGTTTCCTCAGAGGCTACCAGTCTTAAGCTGTATCTGGGTCACAGAGGCCGTGTTGAATTCTATGCAACTGTGTACGGCAGAACCAGCCACGGCAGTGCACCTTGGTTGGGAATCAATTCAATTTATAAAGCAATTCCGTTGATTACCAAATTAAAGGATGAACTCTATCCATCTCTTCCAACTGACAAAGAATTAGGTCAGGCATCCTTATCTTTGAATATCATAGAATGTTCTCCAGGGGCTTTATCTATCGTTCCGGATCAATGTATGCTTTCAATTGACAGAAGAACAATACCGGGCGAATCCGCAGAAAGTGCAAGACAGCAGATTCAGGATATTATTGATGAATTAGCAAAGAAGGACCCTGAATTCAAAGCGGATGTTGTTGTGAAGTCAAAGGTTGAAAAATCTTATACCGGTATGGAAATCGAAGCAACAAAAGATATGGATCCATGGAAAACGCCAAAAGACCATCCATTCACAAAAGCGTGTGCTGAGGCACTTGAAGCAGTTGGACAGGAAGTCAAATACGGCTACTGGGATTTTGGAACTGACGGAAGCAAAACTGCGGGAATCGACAGAAAACCGACTATCGGTTATTCTGCAATGCAGGAACAATATGCACATACTCCTTACGATAAAGTGAGAACAGATTTTATTGAAAAGGCTATAGCAGGAAGTGCTGCAATTTTCATTAAATCAGGTGAAGCTGGTCCCGATACATTTAAGACTTTAGAATGGTAACACCCATAAATTGGTGTCCTATGATGTTTGACTTACAGGGAACAAAGATGATATAATCCTCTTTGTTTCTGTAAGCTGCATAACCGTTAATTTTATATTATAGTTAAAGGAGGAATGGCTTTTGAGCAAAGTAGTAAAAAAAGATTACTTGGATGAAGCGGTTCAAGGCTTTAATATCCGAACAGCAATTGAAGAAGCAAGCAGATGTACACTTTGCCATGATGCACCTTGCAGTAAAGGTTGTCCAGCGGGTACAGAACCAGACAAATTTATTCGTTCTATTAGATTCAGAAACTTTAAGGGTGCGGCAGAAACAATCAGAGAAAACAATATATTAGGTGGCGTTTGTGCAAGAGTATGTCCTTACGACAGACTTTGTGAAGAAGCATGCAGCAGAACCGGTATTGACAGACCTATTCAAATTGGTTTGCTTCAAAGATTTGCAGTTGATCAGGAAAAACTTTTTGATATGAATATCTTAACTGCGCCTGAAGCGACCAAAGAAAAGGTTGCTTGTATAGGTTCAGGGCCTGCATCTTTAGCATGTGCGACAAAACTTGCTTTACAAGGATATAAAGTCACTATTTTTGAAGAAAAAGAAAAAGCAGGAGGCGTCCTGACTTATGGCATCACACCAGCCAGATTGCCTCAGCAAACAGTAGATTTTGATATCCAGAAAGTTAAAGACTTGGGTGTTGAGTTTGTATTTAATACAAAAGTTGGCAGGGATGTTACCTTAGAAGAACTTAAGAATCAAGGATTCCAGGCATTTTTTATTGGTGTAGGTTTATGGAAGCCTAAGATGATAGATGTGCCGGGAGTCAATTTTGATGGCGTTACAAACGCTGTAGAATTTCTGGAAAAAGCAAGATCTAATGACGGAAAAATTGATGTTGGCGAAAATGTTTTAGTTATTGGAGGCGGAGACGTCGCCATGGATTGTGCAGCAACGGCGAAACTTGTAGGTGCAAACAGAGTCACTATTGTTTACAGAAGAACAGTTGAAGAAGCCCCGGCAGATATTGAAGAAATTAAATATGTTCAATCATTAGGAATTAATATTTTCAGCAAATTCCGACCCAAGGAAGTTGTCGGTGAAAACGGTAAAGTGGTTGGATTAATTGCAGAAGGTACAGATGATTATTCAGAACTTAAGTTAAAAGCAGATACAATTGTCTTTGCAATCGGTCAAGCTCCGGAAGATGTAAAGGCAATCGCAGGTGTTGAACTTGTGTCTACTGGATGCATCAATGCAGATCCTGAGAAAGGTGCTACAAATGTTGAAGGTATATTTGCTGCCGGAGATATTGTGAACGGCGGGAAAACTGTTGTTGAAGCAGTTGCTCAGGGAAAAGATGCTGCAGACAGTATCATGGAATATCTTATGAAGAAAGAAGGTGCAAAATAATATGCCATTGAAAAAAGATTTATCAATTGATTATTTAGGTGTAAAATGTGAAAATCCTTTCTTTCTATCTTCGTCCCCTGTAGGAAGCAACTATGAAATGGTTGCAAAAGCTTTTGAAAGCGGCTGGGGTGGTGTATTTTTCAAGACAATTGGTATTTTTATAGCTGATGAATGTTCCCCAAGATTTGACAATAACGTAAAAGAAGGAACCCCATGGGTTGGATTTAAAAACATGGAGCAGATTTCTGATAAACCCTTGGAAAAAAATCTTGAAGCAATTGCAAAATTGAAAAAAGATTATCCGGATAAGGTTATGGTTGCTACTATTATGGGTAGTAATGATGAAGAATGGAAAGAGCTTTCAAAATTAGTTACTCAGGCAGGTGCAGATCTGATAGAATGTAACTTTTCATGTCCGCAAATGACCAGCCATGCTATGGGTTCTGACGTAGGACAGAGTCCTGACTTGGTACGTCAGTACTCTAAGGCTGTTTCAAGCGTAACACACCTTCCGGTTATTGCAAAGATGACTCCGAACATAGGAAATATGGAAATACCTGCAATTGCTGCAATTGAGGGTGGCGCAAAAGGAGTTTCCGCTATCAATACCATTAAAGCGATTACTAATATTGATTTCGAGCATATGACAGCAATGCCTGTGGTAAATGGAAAATCTTCTATTTCAGGATATTCCGGAGCTGCTGCAAGGCCAATCGGATTAAGATTTATTGCTCAGATGAAGCAGCATCCGGATTTAAAAGATATTCAAATGAGTGGTATCGGCGGAATCGAAACATGGAAAGACGCACTGGAATATATCTTGGTGGGAAGTACCACTGTTCAGGTTACAACAGCGGTTATGCAGTATGGTTACAGAATCGTCGAGGACATGATCAGCGGATTGTCTTATTTCATGGAAGAAAAAGGTTTTAATAAAGTAGAAGATCTTGTTGGATTGGCACTTCCAAATATTATTCCTGCTGAAAATCTGGACAGAGATTTTAAAATCATACCACATATTGATGAAGAAAAATGTATCGGTTGCGGCAGATGTTATGTATCCTGTTATGATGCTGCACATCAGGCCATTGATTGGGATGAAGAAAACAGAAAACCGATCATAAATGATAACTGTGTTGGTTGTCACCTTTGCTTGAATGTTTGCCCGGTACATGAATGCATTACTCCGGGCGAAGTGAAGTTCAAAGAAGGAAGAACACCGCATGATGTTGCATTAAAAACCAGATACGAATAAAATATAGTTATTTATAATGGCTCTATGTCAAATGTTGGGGTAGAGCACTTGTAAAACAAAGTCAAATGGGGCTGGCGAGAGTCAGCCTCTTAATTTAGCAAATTTTTTCGTTAGTGCTAATCTTTCTGCATCAGCAACATTTCAATCTTGGAATTTCTCGCACGGTCAAAGGACAGCCTCCATGCTGCCATTGACCCATCACTCAAAAAAATGCTAAATTGAGGCTTTAGCTACTCATAACATGTAATATTCCGTTTCTAAATTCTCCGATATAATATTATATTTCATAAGATACTCTGCTCCTAAAAAGTAGCATAATGAAGAAATGTTTTATGGCGTAAATATATGCTTGTTTGGCACAATTCTGTGTCCATTAAATATTATAACGAATCATTGGCATGAACAATATCATCTGTTATAATAGAATTACCTTGATGGGGATTTAAGGATATCTAATTGGTGGTGTCGTTTATGAAAGGCCTGTTAAAAGTTTTATTAGTTGAAGATAGTGATTTAAGTGCAAATATAACTCTTAATATGTTGGAAAAATCTATACATTATAATTATGTAGAATATAAATTCGAATTGGGGCATGTACATACATTAAGCGAGGCGATAAAAATACTGTCAAAAAAATACTTTGATATTGTATTACTTGATTTAAATTTGCCGGACAGCATAGGATTAGAAACTTTAGACTCCCTGTGTCATCAATTTCCTGATATACCGATTATAGTTCTATCGTCAATAGACGATTTTAAATTATCATATGATACAATAAAGTGTGGCGCTCAGGATTATCTTGTTAAGGGCAAGTATGATATGAATTCTCTCATCCGTTCTATCTATTATGCCATTGAGAGATTTAATATGCTGGCAGCTCTAAAGCAATTGGCGCTGTTAGATGATCTGACAGGACTTTTCAACAGGCGTGCTTTCATCAATCTGGCCGAACATCAGATAAAAGTAGCAAAACGTAAGAGTATTAATATTTTTTTTGTTTTCTGTGATTTAGATAACCTTAAAATAATCAATGACAATTATGGCCATCCTGAAGGAGATTTGGTATTAAAACAGTTTGCGGATGTTTTAAAGAAAAGTTTCAGAGAATCGGATATTCTGGCACGTTATGGTGGAGATGAATTTATTGTGCTGGCTGTAGATGTAGATGAACAGGATCAGGATTTGATTAAAGAAAGGCTTCATAAAAACCTGAATGAAAGAAGCCGGGAATTAAACAAGCCATACTGCATTTCTGTTAGTTTGGGGACGGCATTGTATAAACCGGATTCCACCAAAAGTTTATATGATATTATTGAAGAAGTTGATACATACATGTATGTAGAAAAAAAGAAAAAGCAAAATATATACGAGATATAAAAAGAGTTTGTAATAATGTAAACAAATTCTTTTTTTAACAATCAAAGGATCGAAAGATGAACAGGGATTATATTACAAAGATGGGGGATTTGTTAGGGTTAGGGAAAGAATTCGAATTATTCATAAAATCATATGAATGTAAACCATTGGCGGGGTTAAGAGTAAATAGTATAAAGATTCCGTCTGAAACCTTTTTAAGCATTACTCCATTTAATCTGGAAAAGATTCCTTGGTGTCCAACGGGGTTTCTTTATAATGAAATGGATAAGCCCGGAAAACATCCTTTTCATGATGCAGGCCTCTACTATATTCAAGAACCCAGTGCTATGGCAGTAGCAGAATTGATGCCCGTGGAAAAAGGAGATAAGATACTGGATTTGTGTGCCGCACCGGGAGGAAAGTCCACTCAAATTGCAGCAAAAATGCAGGGAGACGGTGTGTTGGTCTCCAATGAAATCAATTCCGGCCGGGCAAGGATATTGGCCCGGAATATTGAGCGCATGGGGATCCAAAATTGTATTGTCACTTCTGAAAGGCCGAATAAACTCGAAGTGCCTTTTAATAATTACTTTGATAAGATATTGGTGGATGCACCCTGTTCGGGAGAAGGGATGTTTAGAAAAAACCCGGAAACCATAAGCCAGTGGTGTTTGGATAATGTTTTGATGTGTGCAGACCGGCAGCTCAAAATACTTAAATCTGCAGATAAAATGCTTAAGGCTGGAGGCATTCTTATTTATTCCACCTGTACCTTTTCTCCGGAGGAAAATGAAGATGTCATAAACATATTTATAAAAGAAAAGGATTATGAGATATTAAAGGTCACGAATCCTTTTTTTAGCCCGGGTAAACCGGAGTGGAGCAAAAATGGAGGCAAAGAATTGGAGAATACAATTCGGATATGGCCTCAAAGGGTGAAAGGGGAAGGGCATTTTATTGCTGTTCTCAGAAAACACACGAATAAAGGATTGGAATTTAACGACGAAGACAAAAAAAAGACGGTAACAGTTAAAATCCCAGTTGATTTTTTACGTTTTTGTACAGAAAATTTAAATATTGAGGAAGGTCATATCATAAAATATGAAGATAAAATGTATAAAATAATAGACCCCAAATTTTTACACATGAAAAATATTCGATTTTTAAACAGGGCATTTTATTTGGGAGATTTGAAAAAGAATAGGTTTGAGCCGTCACACGGATTGGCTCTTTCATTGAAAAAAGAAGAAGTAAGGCAATACAATACCTGGATTATAATAGCAGTTCTAAAGAGATCAAAAAATACTTAAGAGGAGAGAGCTTTACAGTGGATGCAGAGGATGGCTGGACACTGATAACAGTTGAAGGGTATTCTTTGGGATGGGCTAAAATTACGGGAGGCATTCTGAAAAACCATTACCCGAAGGGACTGAGAAAACCGTAAGATTATAAGATCTATGATGTAAGATTTCGGGTCTAAGAATAGGGCGGAGATTTTGTCATCGCGAGGAGATTGCGACGCGGCGATCTCATAAAGGACGGAGTACAGAGAACTTTTCAGGGCACAGATCATTGGATCAGCGAGATTGCTTCTTTAACTATAAATCTTAAATTTTTAAATCTTAAATCTTTATGGAGGTGAGATATTGAAAAAAGGTGATATTATCGAAGTAGAAATACAGGATTTTATTTATCCCAATACGGGTATTGGCTATATAGATGGAGTAAAAGTTAAGGTTGATAGGGCCTTAAAAGGACAAAGGGTAAAGGCAAAAATTGTAAAAAAAAATAAAGAACAGATCGTTGCCAAAACTGTCGAGCTTATAAAAAAAGCTGATTACGAAACAGATGCGCCTTGTTCTCATTTCGGAGAATGCGGCGGCTGTTTTTTTCAGACGGTTCCTTATCAGCAACAGGTAATTATGAAGGGCAGAGAAGTTCAGAGAATATTAAAAGAACACGGTATATGGATAGAAGAATTCCAGGGGATTGAAGGGAGTCCTGAAAATATTGGTTACAGAAATAAAATGGAATTTACGTTTGGGGATGAGTCGAAAGACGGAAAACCTGCTTTAGGTATGCATAAACGAGGCAGTTTTATGAATATCATAACGACTGATCAGTGCAAATTGGTACACGAAGATTTCAATATTATTACTAAAGCGTCATTGGTTTTTTTTTCAGAACGCCATCCATTTTACAATAAGAAGACACATATAGGGCTGCAGAGGAACCTCATAGTCAGAAGGGGTGAAAAGACAAAAGAGCTATTGGTCAATATTGTTACGACTTCGCAAATGAATTTTGACCGTGAAGGATTCGTAGATGTGCTTCGTGCGTTAGAACTGGAAAGCAGGATAGTTGGAATCGTTCATACCGTTAATGACAGTGTCAGCGATTTTGTTTATTGTGATAAGCTTGAAGTGCTATGGGGAAGAGATCATTATTATGAAGAACTTCTGGGGCTGAAATTCAAAATATCTCCGTTTTCATTTTTTCAGACCAATCCTTTATCGACAGAAAAGCTCTATGCCAAAGTATTGGAGTATATTGATGATTTGGATCATAAAATCGTTTTTGATCTGTACAGCGGAACCGGAACCATCAGTCAGATAGTAGCCTTGAAGGCTGAAAAAGTTATCGGTATCGAGTTGGTAGAAGAAGCGGTAAATATGGCTAATGAGAATGCAAAGCTCAACGATTTAGATAACTGTACTTTTATTGCAGGGGACGTTTTCGAGCAGCTGGATAGAGTACATGAAAAACCCGAAGTGATTATTCTTGATCCGCCAAGGGCAGGGGTACTTCCAAAAGCGTTGAATAAGATAATTGAGTATAGGGCTGGACATATTATTTATGTTTCATGCAATCCCAAAAGCCTGGCTGAGAATTTGGCTGTCATACAGGACGCCGGGTACACGGTGAAAAAGGTGAAAGTCTTCGATAATTTTCCTCATACAGGGCACATAGAGACGGTTTGCCTTCTTGCCAGATAAAGCAGAAGGCTGGCTAAATTGTACAACACAGGGGAATTTATGTGAAATTTATATATAAATAAGTTGCTTCTTTTGTAATTTGCAGGAAAATTAAAATTAATAAAATATTTGGGTTTGCTAAACATTTTAATATTCTGGTTTTTTACTAAGATCATACCAAGTTCATGAAAACAGGAGTGAATATAATATCCTACAACTTTACAGGATATATTAAAGCTAAAGTTAAATCATTTTCCACTTATCCTTTATATGACTGCAATTACTGCGATGAACACACTTTTTAATATCTTGCCGCCGGAGTAAATAAAGGAAGTATCAAAATAAAAATATTTAATTTTTGCTAATGCGTAATTGATGAGGTTTTAAAACCTCAAAAAAATCAGCATAAAGTTAGATATTTCTAACAAAGGCAGGGCATGAATAACAAAAAGAAGGGCATTTACCTGTAACAATAAAAGCTATTTAAGCATAAATAATTGTTTCTATATACTTTTTTTTAATAACCTGATATAATGTTAGGCAAACCTAACTATTTAATATAACTGAAAGGAGAAAATTAAATGGGGAAGGCGTTAAATACATTTGTCGACAAGACGGCCAGAAAACCAGCCGGAAAGCTCGGAAAAATGATGTACCGCAATCCGCACGGCCATTATCAATCATTTCATTTAATTCTGGATAAACTACAGCTCAAACCGGATGATATATTTCTTGAAATCGGCTGTGGGGGAGGGGTTCTGCTGGAAATGGCCCTAAAAACTGTAAAACAGGCCAAAGCTATCGATCACAGCCTTGATATGGTCCAGCTTGCCGGAGAAAGAAATCAAGCCGCGTTAGCCGAGGGAAGGCTGGAAATTATTCAGGGCAATGCCGAAGCGCTGCCCTGGAAGGATAACACTTTCACTTGTGCCACAGCTGCCAATATGTTCTTCTTTATTGAAAATCCCATGCTTGTTTTACAAGAATGGCATCGGGTTTTACGACCGGGTGGGCGGCTGGTCATTACTTCAACAGAAGACTCGGCATGGATCAGAAGCTTGTTTTCTATATGGTTTCATTCCATGAAGCTATATAAAAACTCCAAGATGGAGGATATGTTCAAACAGACGGGATTTAAAATCGCTGAAGTGAAAACTGAAAAGTTTATTCAATTAAGTTATGCTGAAAAGTAAGGTAAGAAGAGAATTGTTTTACTATCATGAGGAGGGCCTTTAGTTATCATAAGCGTAAAATAAGGATAAAATGTTAGATAATACTAACAAAATAAATTTAAACTAAAGCAGTGATGTTGTAAATTATAGGAGGATATATTATGAACAATAAACTCAATGCAAAGGACCTTATCAACGTGGGCATTTTCACAGCAGTCTATTTTGTCTTGGTATTTGCCGTAGCCATGCTGGGTGTCATACCAATCTTTATGCCGCTGCTGTGCGTGATCGTGCCTATTATTGGCGGCGTGCCATTTATGCTTTTTCTAACCAAAGTCAAGAAGTTTGGCATGATCCTTATCATGAGCATCCTCATGGGCATTCTGATGCTGCTGACCGGTATGGGCTACTATGCCATTATCGTCGGTTTGGTTTCGGGGCTGATCGCCGAGTTCGTTTATAAAGGCGGTGGTTACAAAAGCGCTTCTAAAGCAGTTCTGACCTCCGGCTTGTTTAGTATTTGGATAATAGGCAACTACATACCGTTGTTTACTAACATCGAAGGATACTTTGCCACCAGACAGAGCTTCGGCCAGGAGTACATTGACGCGCTGACCGGCTTGATGCCTGCCTGGATGTGTCCCGTTCTTCTGGTGGCTGCGTTTATCAGCGGTATTATCGGCGGGCTGTTTGGCCGTGCTCTGCTGAAAAAGCACTTTGCCAAGGCTGGTATTGTCTGATGCGGCAGTCTATCCTTCAATCAGACGTGGATGCCAGAGGCCTGGTGATCGACCCGAGGACAAAGCTCCTGCTGCTCATTACGATGGCGGTTTTCGTCCTCGGTAGCGTCGGAATTGCACAATTATCTTTTATTAATCCCGTTTTATGCTTGATACCGTTTTGCCTGCTTCTCCTTTCCCGCAGGATTAAGGTAGCGGTGGTGTCGCTTTTGATTTATGCGTTGATCTATCTGGTAACGATGCTTGTCATGCCGCATACTACGGGATTGATAAATTTCCTGCTGCTGGGGACCAGTGTAGTGGTGATGCGCCTTCTGCCAGGCATTTTAACGGGGATGTATGTCCTTTCCAGTACCACTGTCAGTGAATTTACGGCGGCGATGCAGAGAATGCATATCACTGAAAAGCTCACCATACCGCTTTCGGTTATGTTCCGTTTTTTTCCCACGGTGGCAGACGAGTTTTCTTCCATCAATGACGCTATGCTTATGCGCGGCGTGAGCTTTGGTGGTGGAAATGTCGGTAAGATGCTGGAGTATCGGCTGGTACCGCTGATGACTTGCTCGGTTAAGATCGGAGAGGAGCTTTCGGCGGCTGCGCTGACAAGAGGGCTGGGCGGAAGTGTACGCCGAACAAACGTGTGTCGCATTGGCTTTCATCTTGCTGATGCTGTTGTGATTACACTTTGTGCTGCACCGTATGCAGGGTTGCTGCTGAGCCGGTGCGGTGTATTGTGAGGTGAATGAATTGATAGAGATTAAAAACGTTAGTTTTTCCTACTCTAATTCCAAAGCCGTTTCGTTGTCGGATGTGTCTCTCCATATTCAAAAAGGGGAAGCCGTTCTGCTATGTGGAGAATCGGGCTGCGGAAAAACCACCGTTACGCGTTTGATAAACGGGTTGATTCCTCATTACTATGAGGGGGAGATGTTTGGCAGTGTACGCGTCGGAGAGCTGGATGTTTCCAAAGCTGAGCTTTATGAGACTGCGCGGGTTGTGGGCAGCGTGTTTCAGAATCCGCGCAGTCAGTTCTTCTGTGTAGATACCACCAGTGAGATTGCATTTGGCTGCGAAAACATGGGCTTGCCGGAGGACGAAATCGGGCAGCGTATTGCCAGGGCCGCAGAAGAAATGGATGTGATTGCTCTGCTTAGGCGCAGCATTTTCAAGCTGTCGGGCGGGGAAAAGCAGCGCGTGGCCTGTGCATCTGTCTCGGCTCTGCAGCCGGAGGTGCTGGTGCTGGACGAACCGACTTCCAATCTGGATATGGCTGCGATAGAAAAGTTGTGGGAAGTCCTACTGCTGTGGAAAAAACAGGGCAAGACGATCATCATCGCTGAACATCGTCTTCACTGGCTAATGGATATTTGCGATCGTGTGGTGTATATGAGCAGGGGCAAGGTCGAAACGGACTGCAGCATGCGGGAATTTATTTTAAAGGGGGACAACAGGCTTACAGAGATGGGCCTGCGTCCGTTATATCTTAAAAATTTTGCCCACATGAACGGCAGCCGTAAAGAACATGGGGGAAGTATTTTCCTGTCGGACTTCTTCTTTTGTTACAAACAGGCGAAAACCCCTGCCCTCGATATAAGGCAACTGGAATTGCCTAAAGGTAAGATTGTTGCCATAATCGGTTATAACGGCTCGGGGAAATCTACTTTTGCCCGTTGTCTTTGCGGCCTGGAAAAACGCTGTAGGGGTATACTGAATGAAGCGGGGAAAGAAAAGAAAGCGAAGCAAAGGCTAAAATGCTGCTACATGGTGATGCAGGATGTCAATCACCAGCTTTTTACCGAAAGCGTTTTGGACGAAGTGCTGCTCAGTATGAAGGAACCGGATGAAGCTGCGGCGGTAAAAATTCTTGATAGCCTTAATCTTTTGCCGATGAAGGAATTGCATCCAATGTCGCTTTCCGGCGGACAGAAGCAGCGTGTGGCAATTGCCAGTGCCGTGGCGTCCTGTAAAGAGGTTATTGTATTCGATGAGCCTACAAGCGGTCTTGACCTGCGGCATATGAAAGAGGTATCGGAAAATTTAAAACAGCTTAGCGAACAAGGAAAAAGCTTGTTTATTATTACACATGACCTTGAATTGATCTTTGAGTGCTGTACCCATATATTGCATTTAGAAAATGGAAAGGTAATCGGGAACTATCCTCTTGATTTTGAAGGATGCAAAAGGCTTAAATTGTCCTTTGGCAGTACTGTTGAGACTGACTTTATTGATGTACGAAAAAAAGCAAATTTCACCTTCAATTGCCGTTTACAAAGAGCTAATAAAACATAATTTTATACACAGGTTAATGCCCTATTAATTGTTAAAGCTCTTAAAATTTTGTTTCTGTCTAAATTTCCTCATTCTTGTCTATTTTAAAGCAAAAATCGCGAGCTTTTCACCTACCCAATCGGAGTCAGGGAAATTTGTGAAAATAAACGCTTTGGGGGTGATCTGTTATTACAAAAAAAGGTAAAAAAAGATCAGAGAACTTTTAAATCCAGGGGTGCGGGTATTACCGAACTGCCTTTAGCCGACCAATATAATCCTTAGAGGCTGATTTGGTGTTTTTCAGGTTGCTATGGGGATTTGAGTTTATAGGGATGGGCGAAAAAAATGAGGAGGTAGAAAATATGAAGTTAAGCCACATTCTATATAGAGTTGACAATTTACACAAAGCGGTAGAGGATTTTAAAAACATGGGTTTTACGGTTGTTTATGGAACAAAGCCGGAAAAAGCCTTTAATGCCTTAATTTGGTTTGAAAAAGGACCTTTTATTGAATTGTATCAGATTAACAAAAACAAGTTTATAATAAATGCAATGAAATTATTAGGGAAAAAAGGACTGGCAAATAGGTTTTCTCATTTTCAAAATTCAAATTATGGATGGGTGGATTATTCAATTGAAAATGATAGGAGAGATTTAACAGAAGAAAATTTACTACTGAAAGAAATGGGATATAAGTTTTCTACAATGCCGGGTTTTAGAACAGACATCAATGGCAATAAGTTAAAATGGAAACTTTCAATTCCCTTTGATTCAAGTTTTCCATTTTTAATGTCTGCTTATAGTATAAATCCAAGACCCCGGAGGATAAAACACATAAATGGAGCTAAAGAAGTTAAACGGTTAATATGGGGCACAGATAAAAAGAACATTCCGAATATTAATAGACTATTAAATGACAATATACTTCAATTAATTGAGGGCCATGGATTTCAAAAAATTATTATTGATGGATGGGACGAAGAAACATTTAACAAGCCTTATTATAAATAACGCCGGTAACAGACAAAGGGACATAACAGACAAGGAGGCAGGGACTTATCTGTTACGAAAGAAAATGATACAACCATAAGATAGTCAACTGAAAAATGCTTTATGCGGCCTGTGAAATAAGATTGTTTATTTCACGGTTTAAACTCCCCTACCTGAAAAGCTACTCTAAATATTGATTCTACATGGAAGAAATCAGTTGAATACTATATATAAATAAAAGAATTATCTTGAATTTTCCCTCCAGATAAACGTTTACTTGTTTTGATAAAATAAATATATCCTGTTTAAATGACATGATACATAATCAAATGCGCAAGAATTATGAAAACACGCAAAGCTTGGATTGTTATAATAATATGACGGGAGGTGAGCTTTGGATTGAGCAGGGTAAAAAGTGTGATCAAAGCCATTAATTTTATTGAACAGCATCTCACAGAAAAGCTGGATTTAGATATCGTTGCGAGTGCTGTGCATTATTCAAAATATCATTTGCATCGCATGTTTACGAATACGGTTGGACTGACCATACACGACTATGTGCAGCGGAGGCAACTGACCGAAGCAGCTAAACTGCTGGTGTTTTCCGAAAAATCAATCATGGATATCGCATTGGAGGCAGGGTATGAAAGCCAGCAGGCTTTTACCGACATTTTCAAGGCAATGTACAAACAGTCTCCTAATCAATTCAGAAGAAAGGAAGTGTTCTATCCGTTGCAGCTTGAATATGAATTCGGAAATTCTCCTGACTTGCTTAAAAACGAGGAAACCAACATCAAACGTGAAATCCTGCCCGCTGCTGAGAGTGATATTCCTCTCTGGATGGATTTGGTCCGCCTTGTTATTGACGGGTTCCCCAACCTGAAAGAAGATGAACATGTCAAGGTACTCAATCAGTACATCAAACAAAAACAAGCATTTATTATGAAAGAAGGTCCCATCGCCATTGGGATTATTATGATTTCCTATCATACGGGAAGTATTGATTTTTTAGGAATTCACCCACTTTACCGAAAGCAGGGGCTTGCCAGATTGTTTTTAGACAAGGCGATTTATAAGCTTTTAGATAAAAAACAAATCAGCATAACTACTTTCCGAGAGGGAGATAGAGCGGATACCGGATATCGTAAAGCCCTCAAGGAACTGGGTTTTGCCGAGAGGGAACTGCTGACGGAGTTTGGATATCCGACGCAGAGAATGGTTTTGCTCAAGGAGGTTTCAAATGACTAATATGCAGCCATTGGGCAGCCGAACCCTAAGAGCGTCTGATCATACTAAAAAAAGCAAAATTAGAAAATCGGCAGATACAACATCTGCTTTTTCCGACGAAATCGTGCATCTTGCAGAGATTAAGGAAAAACTGGATGATGCCCTTCAAAAATCGGATGACTCGGTAGAGCGGTATGATAAGGAATACATGGACGCCAAGCGTTACATGGTAGAGCATTGGGGAGATATCGATCCTCACGAGATGTTCCAAAACGAATTGGCACTGAAACAGATCGACCATTATGGAGCTTTTGCAGTTGATGTGCGGAATAAGCTGGTTAAATTGTTGGATTCACCATACTTTGCCCGGATCGATTTCCAGGAAGCCAAGGAAGCGCCTTCCACATTCTACATAGGCAGATTTGCTTTCAGTCACGATAATGAACTGCTGATTTCTGATTGGCGCTCTCCGGTGGCAAGTATGTTTTATGATTGTGAAGTTGGGAGTGCCGGATACGATGCGCCGGTTGGGCGAATTAGCGGAGATTTGACATGTAAGAGACAATTCAAAATCATAAACGGCGAGATGGAATATGTACTTGAGAGTTCGGTGAATATCCAGGACGATATCCTCCAGCGCGAGTTAAGTCATACCTCAGACGAGAAGATGAAATCCATTATTGCTACCATCCAGAAGGAACAGAATATTATTATCCGGAACGAGAAGGCCGAAACCCTTATTATCCAAGGTGTTGCAGGCTCCGGAAAAACATCAATCGCACTGCACCGTGTTGCTTATCTTCTTTACCGCTTCAAAGACCGGCTTTCGGCAAAGAACATCGCCATTATCTCCCCTAATAAGGTATTCGGAGACTATATTTCCAATGTTCTGCCAGAACTGGGGGAGGAACCGATTTATGACATGAGTTTTGCGGACATTGCCAATGTGCAGCTTGAAGGTACGATGGGATTTGAGTTTGATAAGGATTCAATTGAAACGGACGATCCTGAATGGTCTGAGCGGGTTCGCTTTAAATCCACAATGGATTTTGTCCGGTTGATGGATGATTACCTTGAAAAGATGCCTGACAGGATTTTTGCAGCTGAGGACTATAAATTTGATAGATTTACTGCTTCAAAGGAATGGATACTCGGCTGCTTTTCCTCCTATAACAATTACCCGGTCAAACGGCGGCTAAAAATGATTGCTGACGACATTCATGACCGCTTTGATACCGACAACTATATGGATGAACTTTTGCCAAAGCCTGGGACGATTCTCAAAAGCCTGATGGCTATGCTGAAAGTAAAGAACACGAAGACATTGTACAAGGATTTCTATATACATATGGGTAAGGCGGATAAATTTATGATGCCTGCAAAGAAAACTCTGGAATGGGCCGATGTGTACCCTTTTTTATACTTCCACGCCGCTTTCGAGGGTTTGAAAGAAAGCCAAATGGTTCGCCATTTGGTAATCGATGAGATGCAGGATTACACACCGGCTCAATATGCGGTGATAAATGTCCTTTTTAAATGCCGGAAGACCATTTTAGGGGACTTCGGTCAACTCATCAATCCAAACCACTTGCACACACTCGAAGATTTACGCAGTCTTTATGATGGTGCAGAAGTACTGATGTTGAATAAAAGCTATCGCTCAACTTACGAGATTATCAGTTTTGCCAAGCGTATTCAAAACATAACGACACTTAAAGCCGTTGAGCGCCACGGAGATGAACCGGTTCTTATTCGCTGCCGTAACGAGCAGGAGGAGATTCAGCAAATTAAAAGGCAAATTAACGATTTTCTGGACAGTGAGAATGTTACTCTCGGTATCATCCTGAAAACAGATAGCAAGGCGAAAGCGTTTTATGATAAGCTGTCAGGAGAATATAGGATGAATTTGATTTCATCGGATAGCAGTATTTTTAAAAATGGCATAACAATTACCTCAATTCAAATGTCAAAAGGCCTGGAGTTTGACGAGGTATTGATTCCCTCGGGCAACACAGAGAATTATCATACAGATTTCGACCGCTGCTTACTATACATTGCCTGTACCCGTGCCCTGCACCGCTTATGGATTACTTATTCGGGAACTCTGTCCAGACTAATCGGGGGAAATAATAATGAAAAGAAAAAAATAGCTGAGCACCCTCATTTCGTCATGTGCAGATGATTCAGGTTTATATTACTGCCTGAACATGTAGTTCTTACAAAGGAATCAAAAAAAGTATCTATCATTAAGCAACAAATCGTTTCATAAGAATAATAATTTGAATATATGAATTAAGCAAATAATATCAATTTGTGATTTGTATTGAGCAAATTCAATCAAGAGTTAACAATAATCATTCTTTATAATATAACTGTATCCAATTTAATTATTAAGGAGGCAGTTATAATGGAATTAAAATCAATAGGAAAAGTGAGCACTAAACAGGGTTTTAAGGTTGACATTGATGAAGCCTATAAGGAAGCGTTGACGGCGATGGATGGATTTGGGCACCTGATAGTTCTTTGGTGGGCGAATCAGGTAGATAATTCTGATTCACGTAAAGTCATGACTACAGAAAAACCATATAAAACAGGTCCGGATGTCATAGGGATATTTGCAACCAGATCACCACTTAGGCCTAATCCAATTTGTATAAGCGTAATTGATGTTAGAGAGATTGATTATGACCAAGGAATCATATATACTTCGTATATAGATGCGGAAGATGGAACTCCTGTTCTTGATATCAAACCATATTATCCATGTTCCGATATTGTTAGGGAGACAAAATTGCCGAAGTGGTGCTCAGGATTACCAAGCTGCATTGAAGATTCAGCTGATTTTGATTGGAGTACGTATTTCAATTTTTAAAGGGAAATGTGGTATGAATAATACAGAACTAATATTATCGTCTATTCAAATTATTGAAAATAACCTTAACTCGAAAATATCTGTTTTTGACGTATCTAAAGAATTAGGGTTTTCTACCTATTACTATTGTAGGTTGTTCAAATCTATTACAGGATACTCGCCCAAATCATATATATTGGCCAGAAAAATTACTGAGTCCATTACCGACCTTATTGAAACGGATATAAGAATTATTGATTTAGCACTTGAATACGGTTTTGGAAGCTCAGAAGCTTATACAAGGGCATTTCACAAAATTGTTAAAAAGAACCCTTCTGAAATTCGTAAAGAAGGCAGGATTAATAGACAACTGTTGCTCCAGCCGATTACTAATCATAAATTAAAAAAAATTGAGCATTCCTTAGATAAAGAACCGGAAATTGTATCGCTGAAAGAAATAAAGCTGGTGGGAATCCCATTTTACTATGATTTATCAATGGGAAATGATTTGACGGAACAATGGTCCCTGTTAACGCAAAATCTTTCTATTATTCCAAATTTGAAAAAGCCTGCAGAATTTTATCAAATGCAATTCTGGTTTCCAACCCAGGATAATGAAAGTCTATATTTTTTTATAGCAGTGGCAGCTGATAAACTTGAATTAATTCCGATTCAATTGACAGCGAAGACTATTCCAGCTCAGACCTATTTTAAATTTAGACACAAAGGATTGGCTAATCAAGTTGGACATACTTATCGTTATATATATGAAGAATGGTTACCCTCAACGGATTATAAGCTGCCAAGCCATTTTAACTTTGAATATTATGGTGATGAATATTTGGGGCCGTATAATGAAAACTCCATTAGTGAAATTTATATACCAATTGAAAACAAATAATGAATCAAGGGTAAGACAAGACAAGGGGACAGGGACTTGTCTGTTCTCCCTTTGTTTTTCTATTTGTTTTCAGTTTTAAAAACTTTGACAAGACGTTTGAAGTATTTTATTGTAGCTTCTTCGATATCGTAGTCTCCTTCATGAAGACACCAGTCAAAAATAATCCCCCGGGCTGCTATTATCATATATTTACCAATCTCTTCCGCAGGCATATCCTTAATAAGTTGATTTTTTTCCTGTCCTTCTTTAATGATTTCATTCAAAAGATTGATCATATATCTGTCTTTAGCGATAAAAGGTTTATTCTTTGTGTTATATACTTGCTTTGTAGTATCTATTCCGGTAATTTTGCAGTATTTTGCATAATAATCAAAAAATAAGACAATCTGATCGTAAGCATTTTCTTTTATTAATTTATCTTTAACTTCATTTCTGAAATAGCCATCAAATCTATTGAATATCTCAATCAAGATATCATTTTTAGATTCAAAATAATGATAGAAAGCACCTACAGATACGCCGGCTTTTTTGCTTATTTCTTCAATGGTGATATTTTCAAAGCCTTTTTTTTCCATGAGGTCGATAGCAATTTTATATATTTTATTTTTTGTTTTGATTGCTTGCACTTGTCTTGACGTTAGTTTTTGTTTCGATGACATTCATCTCACCTGCCCAGAATTTACTTACTTCATGATAATGTATCTAATTTGTAATGTCAAATACTTTTTCGAAAATGAATGAATATTCAAAAAATATACTTTACAAAAGCTAAGCAATAGATTATACTGAATGTATTCAGTGAATTAATACAGTGAACGTATTCAAACACTTTCCTATTTGTCTATTATATTTCTGTCTCAATTAATACAAAAGGAGGTTTAAAAACATGAAAGAGAAATTAATTGAAATTGTCGGAAAAGAAAACTTTTCAGACAATGCAGAAATTCTTGAATCTTTTTCTAAAGATCAGAGTTTTGCAAAATCCATGAAACCCTGGTTTGTCGTTAAACCCGCCAATTCTGTACAGGTTCAGGGATTGGTAAAATGGGCTAACGAAACAAGAACACCTCTTATACCGGTAAGCTCCGGTGCACCGCATTTTAAAGGTGATACAGTCCCAAGTGTTCCCCAATCCGTTATAGTTGATTTGAGTGGAATGAACAAAATTATTAACATAAGCCGTCAACAAAGAATGGCTATTGTTGAGCCTGGAGTGACTTATGGGCAACTTCAAGCTGCTTTGGCAAAAGAAGGTTTAACGCTTTCCACTTCATTAGCACCAAGAGCAAACAAATCTGTCTTAACGAGTGTTTTAGAAATGGAACCGAGACTTAACTGTATACATCAGTTTAACTATACAGAGCCATTAAGATGTTGTGAGGTTACTTGGGGAGACGGAAACCAACTATTTACCGGAGAAGCAGGTAACGGACCAAAAGATTTACAAAAACAGCTTGAAGCTGAAAAATTCCAAGTTCAATCGAATGGTCCGAATATGATGGACTTGTTAAGAATGGTAATCCAAGCACAAGGTAGTATGGGGATAGTGACTTGGGTATCATTAAAATGCGAGCTGCTTCCAAGTATAAAAAGAATGTATCTAGTACCAGCTAAAAAATCAGTTGATTTAGAAGACTTCGTTTATAAAGTAATAAAAGTAAGATTCAGTGATAAGCTCTATGTCATGAATAAAGCATATCTTGCTAATTTACTTGGCGAAAATTCAGAAAAAATAGTTAAATTAAAAAAAGACTTGCCAAATTGGGTAGCCGCTGTTGGCATTTCAGGAGATATCCTATTACCTGAACTAAAAGTAAGAAGTCAAGAAAAGGATATTGAAGACTTTGCGAAAGAATGTGGTGTACATTTTCTTTCAAAAGTGCCTGGAGCAACAGGAGAAGAAGTGTTAACAAAATCAATTAATCCATCCGATGAAAAATATTGGAAGCAAACTTATAAAGGTTCATTCCAAGATATATTCTTTATTACAACTCTTGATAAGACTTCTATATTTATTGAGGCAATGTATGAATTAGCAATTGAAGAAGGGTATCCAACGGAAGATATTGGGGTTTATATACAACCACAACATATGGGTACATCTGTTCATTTGGAGTTCAATTTACCTTACAATCCAGAAGATTCAAAAGAAGTAAACAAAGCTAAAGAACTATATACGAAGGCAAGTAAAAAAATGTCACAACTAGGTGGTTATTATGCGAGACCATATGATATCTGGGCAAATATTCAACTGAATAAAGATGCTAAATCATATAATATTTTAAAGCAATTAAAAAATATTTTTGATCCTAATGACATCATGAATACAGGAAAACTTACATTAAAATAGAAAATAAGATAAGGAGGGTTTAAGGATGGCATTAAAAGATTTCAGACCTATGATGGAACGATGCAGTACTTGTACACACTGCAAATTTATTCCATTCGATAAAATAAAAAGCATAAGATTTGCAGAAAACTGTCCAAGTATCGGATACTACAATTTTAATACTTATTCTGCTCGTGGACGGTTTCAATTAGCGCAAAGTATACTTGACGGCAGAACAGATCTTAATGAAACGGTTACAGAAACCATTCATTCATGTACTTCTTGTGGGGCATGTGATGTAACTTGTAAAGTATGCAGATACAATCTGGAACCATTGGAGCATAATATTGAGCTGAAAGCATATGCAGTAGAAAACGGAAAAGTATTAGAAGGGCAAAAACCTGTTATTGAAAATCTTAAAAAAGAAAACACTATGATTCCTAAAGCTAAAAAAGCAAATCGTATAGATTGGGCGAAAGATCTAAATCTTAAGGATCTATTCAAAGAAAAAGCAGAAGTGTGTTTCTTTGCCGGCTGTAAATACAGTTATGATGAAAAGCTTCAAAAAATAGCACAAAATACAGTTAAATTACTGCAAAGTGCAGGAGTAGATCTAGGATATCTGGGTGCTGCAGATAATTGCTGTGCAGGACGTGCAAAACAAATGGGATTCTTTGAAGAATTTGATAACAGTGCCAATAACAATATCAAAGCTTTCCAAAAATCCGGTGTAAAAACAATTGTAACGCCGTGTTCAGATTGTTATCATGCTTTTAAACGTCAATATGCGAAGTTAGGATTAGAGGTAGAAGTGCTACATATTGTTGAGTATGTTGATAAGTTGATCCAAGAAGGCAAAATTAAATTTACTAAATCTGTACCTATGACTGTAACATACCATGATCCTTGTCATCTGGGGAGACTTGGAGAAGATTACATTCCATGGGAAGGCAAAGAAAAGAAAATCTTAAATCAAATTCATACTTGGGAACCAAGAAGACCAAGATACAACGGAGCTTATGGAATTTATGATGCTCCAAGAAATATATTAGAAGCTATCCCGGGTTTAAAACTTGTCGAAATGGAAAGAATCCGTGAATATTCATGGTGTTGTGGTGCAGGTGGTGGATGTAACGTTTCGAATCCTGAGTTTTCTCAGTGGACTGCAGGCGAAAGAGTAACTGAAGCAAATGCAACAGGTGCAGATGCAATGGTCACGGCATGTCCGTGGTGTAAAGATAACTTTCTGGATGCTGTAGATGAAAATGGTAATAAGATTGAAGTCTTAGATATCATTGAACTCGTACGGCAAGCAATGTGAGAGGAGGTAATATAATGGCTTTATCAAGAGAAATATACCAAGCACTTGAAGATATAGTAGGAAAAAGAAATATTTCTGAGGATATAGGTGTATGTGAAACTTATAGATCTATTCCTTCTCAAAGTTCAGCACACTATGGTCCGTCAGAACATTGGACACCACTTCCACAGGCTGTAATTATGCCAGGAAGTACGGAAGAAGTGCAGAATATCATAAGGATTTGTAATAAATATGGTATAGAGTTCAAAGCATCAACTACTTTTTGGGCAACTATGGGTTATATCGGTTCAGATTATGCGATTCAGCTTGACATGAGAAGGATGAAAAGCGTCGAGATCGATGTTAAAAATATGACGGCAATTGTTGAGCCGTTTGCTGTTGCAGCAACTGTTCAGGCAGAAGCCATGAAAGTAGGATTAAATCTAAATATACCGGGTGTAGGATGCAGCAGTTCTACTTTAGCAAGTACTGCCGGATGGGCAGGCTTTGGCCCGGCATCAATATTTATGGGAGCGAGTCCAGAGAACTTGCTTAGTGCAGAATGGGTTCTTCCAAATGGAGAAGTGCTCAGAACCGGTTCGCTCGGTTCTGGCGATGGCTGGTTCTGTGGAGAAGGCCCCGGGCCAAGTACAAGAGGAATACTGAGAGGTATTTTTGGACCTGCCGGATCAATGGGTGTCTGTACTAAAATAGCTGTAAGACTTCACCCATGGCCAGGTCCTGCGGATTTCCCTACAAGAGGCACAATACCTGCATATAAGGCTGATATGGGGGATAACTTCAAGTGTTATACCCTTTGCTTCCCTGATTGGCAATCTTGGGCACGAAGTGTACAATATTTCCATGAAAGTGATGTACTTTATATAGGACACAGACAATTTACTATGTTTGGCAGGAATTTAAAAGCAGCTATGTTACGGATCATTACAGATCCGGATAAGCAGCTTTGTGATTTGCCGACTTTATTAGAAGATGAAGAAATAAAGAAGCAAAATGAAAGTATGAAGTTGGATTATCAAATAGTTATTGCAGGTATGACAGAAAGAGACATGGAATATAAAGAAAAAGCAGTGGATGAAATACTTGCACAGACTGGTGGCTGGAAAAACGAGATGATGCTTGAAAAAGATATGCATGATTTCGCATTACTGTATCTATTAAGATTAGGTCATAAAAATCTTAATTATGTTATGTGCGGTGCTTATGAAGGTACATTCGGTTTATCCGGTAACGTATGGAAAACCATTCAAGTGGTTGAAGATGCTGTTAAAATCAAAAGAGATTGGGAAATAAATTATGATCACATTGCTGCTACCGGTGGAGACTCTGCAATGGGCGGTACATCGGCACTTGGCGGCGGTGGCTGGACCGGTTGGGAATTCTTCACGAACTTTGATGCATATGACAAAGAATCGGTTAGAGGAACATGTAAGTTTATTGATGGTAATCAAGAATTCCAAACTAAGCATGGTTTCGGTCCGGATTTCTGTAGATGGAATGCAGACGTAAGACATATGAATGGATATAACTATACTCAGGAAGAACATGATGAAATATTCAAGAATGCACCTCAACCTTTAGTTTATGCTTATCAATACAAAATAAGAGAAGTAGTTAATCCTAACAATTTATGTGGAAGCTACCTTAGAACATTGACACCAAGCAAAGCTAAGTAAAATTTTTCCATAACGACCTGTCAAGTGAAAATATCATTTGGCAGGACGTTATTGCAACTATACTAATGACAACACGTTAAGAAAGAGTAAAAAAAGATTAGATTCGTGTCAAAAAGAACCGTCTCCAACGACACGCGCAATGACACCCAATGACATTACCTTTTCGTTACAGACAAATTCTTAATTATCTGATAAAATATAAAAAGTAGTCAAAAGAATGGATATATTGGAAGAAATATGGGAGCTGACGCCAATAATTTTTATCCGATGGCTAAGAATTCAACAGCCATAGGCATCGTCTCGCTCCTACGCAAGCAGAGCTTGCGATGCTGTCCGTTTTGCCATTACAGCTAAAAGCTGTGGCAGAAAGGAACGTTTCCAACCTACGGATGGAGTATAAAACTCCGCCTGTAGCTAAGAACGCTGTCATCCATATTGACAGAATATTCAAAACATTATATACTGAACACATTAGGTGAATGCATTTAATGAATGTGATGTGCCATTTCTATCCAAAACGTAGCTATTGATATTTAGCTGTTGTTATAATGGCACATTCGGCTAATAACAACATCCTGTTATATAAGCTAATTAATTAAGATTGTAAAGGGGGAAAATAATTTGTTTAAGAAAGTGAGAAGTAAAGGGTACATATTCATTACCTCAATGTTAATTATCTCCATGCTGGCTGGGTGTTCTTCAGAAACTGCTAATGAAAGTGCAGATGCAGATACTGGTGGCCATGTTGAAGCAATTACCTTAAATCTAAACCATTTTATGTCTCCTATGCATCCGGTACATGCACATATTTTAGAGCCATTTTCGCAACAGCTATTGGAAAAGACTGAAGGAAGAGTTGAGATCGTTATTCATCCCAACAACGGACTAGCTGCACCTCCTGATACTATGGATGCTGTAGAGTCCGGTGTAGTGGACATTGGTTTTGTATTACCTGCCTATACACCTGGCAGATTTAAACTATCAACGTTCCTTGAGTTTCCTTTTATGTTTGAATCAGCTTTGCAAGCCAATATGACAGCAAAAGATATGTTTGATGTTTTACAGGAACATGACTATAAGACCATGAAGTTATTGTGGTTTGGTGGTACAGACATTGGTGATATATTCTTAAAGCAATCAATTACAACTGTGGACGGATTACAAGGTCTAAAACTTAGATCGCCGGGTCCAATTTATAACGATGTTATAAAAGAATTAGGTGCTGTTGAAGTTTCACTTCCTGTAAGTGATTTGTATGATGCTTTAGATCGCGGTATCTGTGATGGTACTTTTATGGCAATCACTGCTTTATCATCCTTTAAACTCAACGAAGTTACAAGCGATATTGTACAAGTAAATATGTATAGTACTCCTTTAGTCATGACCATGAATATAGATTCATGGAATAAGCTGTCTGAAGGCGATCAAAAAATCATGGAAGAACTTTTATCCGAATTCCCACAGAAAATTGGAGAGCTATACGACTCAGAAGTAGAAGGGGCTATCCAAGCGGCCAAAGATAAAGGCGTTAAGTTTTCTGAATTTTCCGATGAGGAGATGGCTAAGTTCCATGATCTTGTAGATCCGCTTATCGACAAATGGATAGCTGATATGGAAGCAGCAGGACTTCCTGGCGAATCAACATATGAATTAGTAAAGAATAGTGCAGAGAAATATAAATAGTACAATAACTTTATTTCTGCCTAAGGGTAACTGCCCTTAGGCAGAAATTTAAGATTTATGTTAGCTAACGGAGGTGGTTTTGATGCAAAGGATTAATAAAGCTATTCAAGTTTTCGCCAAGAATATTGCATTCATAGGTGCCATTATTACTGCAGCGATGATGTTTTTAACTGTAGCAGATGTCTTAGGAAGGCGGTTTTTGCACATGCCTATACCTGGGACATTTGAGTTAACACGATTTGGTTTAGTACTGATTGTTTCTTTTGGTTTAGCCTATGCACAAATTGAGGGAGAAAATATAGGGATAACCATCTTATACGAAAGGTTTCCGAGTATTGTTAAAAAAGTTCTTGATATAATAATTGCTTTAGGGAGCATAGGGTTATTTTGCATTGTATTTATTAATACACTCAAATATGCTGCTCGGATTTCTAATGCCGATCAGATAACCAGTGTCCTACGTTTGCCGGTGCACCCCTGGATTTATATTAGTGCAATTGGCGTTGGAGTTTTAATACTGGCTCTGATATTGGACTTATTAAATAACGTACTAAACTTCAAAGGAGAGATTAAAGATGAGTCCTGAGTTGATTGGTTTAATTGGAATTATAATGCTTTTTGTTTTAATGTTTTTAAAAGTGCCTATCGGTTTTTCTATGATGATAGTAGGAGCTGCTGGCTATGGAGTAATTATCAGCCCTACAGCAGCTTTTGCAAAACTTGGAACTGATCTTTTTAATAATGCCCACAATTATGGACTAAGTGTTATCCCCATGTTCACTCTAATGGGAATGCTATTGGGACATACGGGTTTGGGGAGTGATCTTTTTAAAGGCTTTAATGCCTGGCTGGGTCATATCCGTGGAGGCCTCGCGATTGCAACCATTGCAACATGTGCAGCATTTGCTGCTGTTTCCGGTTCGGTTATTGCAACAACAGCAACCATTGCCAACGTAGCTGTTCCGGAGATGCGTGCTAAGAAGTATCATGATTCCTTATCTGCAGGATGTGTCGCTTCTGGAAGTACGTTGGGAATTCTTATTCCGCCCAGCTCTGTTTTGATTATTTATGGATTACTTACGGAGGAATCCATTGGACAGTTATTGATAGCAGGTGTTATACCCGGACTAATAACAGCGGTTCTATTAGCTTTGACTGCATACATTATGGTCAGGATAAAACCAGAACTGGCTCCCGGGTCAGTAATAACTACTTTCGCTGAAAAGATGAATTCCATAAAGTTGATTTGGCCGGTGCCTTTAATTTTTATTATTAGTATGGGTGGTATTTACCTGGGATATTTTACACCTACTGAAGGTGGGGCTATAGGTGCCTTTGTTGCGTTACTGGTAAGTATCGTAGGAAGACGCTTTACCTGGGGAAGCTTCAAAGATGCTTTAATGGGAACTGTAAAAATAGTTGCTATGCTTATGATTCTTCTTATAGGAGGGGTTATGTTCGGCAACTTCTTATCAGTAACTAAAATCCCACAATACCTTGGTACATACTTTGTGGATTTACCTCCATTGGCACTTATGACATCTATTTTTATGTGCTACTTTATTGCAGGATTTTTTATGGATGCCATGGCTATTATGATCATATTTACAGGTTTGTTCTATCCTCTGATTATTGCAGCAGGTTATAGCGGTATCTGGTATGGTGTTGTTACAATCTTAATGCTTCTTATTGGATTTCTTACACCACCGGTGGGTGTTGTGGCAATCGTAACATCCGGTATAACAAAAATAAAATTAGAAACGGTGTTTAAAGGCGTTATCCCATTCTGGATTGCACTGGTTGTATCAACATTTTTAATGATTTTCTTTCCTGCTATTGCAACTTACTTGCCAAGTCTAATGGCTAAATAGCAAGAATTCATGTAGTGAAAGAATACTAATCGATGAAACATTCATGGGTTTTTGTAGTTTGATTTAATGATATATTAATCCCAATAGACGGTTAAGGGGGAAATATTCGGATGTATGGGCGTATTTCTGAAAGTGAGATTTTGAGTTCTTTCGCTAAGATAGCACCCTATATGCCTTTATTTTTTGAAGAGGATGTATCCTTTGCGATAACGGATAGAGAAAAATTTCTTATACAGCAGGATGGCAAAGATCTTGTTTTCAACAACAAGCCGGGAGACCCTATACCTGAGGGCGGAGGGGTGACTGCGGCATTGCAAACAGGAATATCTCAAGTTAAAAATGTACCAAAGGAAGTATACGGCATTCCTTTCCGATCTTATGCAATCCCACTGAGAGAAGGAAACCAGATTGTAGGTGTCGTCGTGCTTGCCAAAAGCTTTGAAAAAAAGAATGAAGTCATGTCTATTGTAACAAACTTATCGACAGCTATTCAGCAAATATCATCAGCAATCGATGATCTGGTATCCGGTGTTCAGAAGGTAGATTCCATGAATTCTGAACTATTGATCAGTACAAACGAAACCAACGAAAAGGCTAAAGACACTGAAGATATCATTAAATTTATCAAGGATGTATCTGTACAGACAAATCTATTGGGTGTCAATGCTTCAATTGAGGCAGCCAGAGCTGGTGATTACGGAAAAGGATTCAAAGTTGTTGCTCAGGAAATCGGTAGATTATCGTATTCGACAAGTGAATCCATAAAAAAAATAGATACGGTATTAAGAAATATTGAAATGGCTATCCATTCTATTAATGACCAACTGTCCGAATCTACTGCTATTTTTCAGAATCAAACTGCGGATTTGGAGCAAATAGCATCGGCCATTAAAGAATTGGATACGACTGTAGGTATGCTTGAAGGATTATCTGAAAAATTGTAATTTTTCATTTCCAAAATGAGACCGATTTTTCAGTATAAATTGTGATTGAAAGATCAGAGAAATCTGGTCTTTTTTTATACATAAGCAAAATGAAAGGAGTGATATCCTGCCTTGGGATTTCAATTCAGATAAGTATGCCTGCGGCAGCCAGTTCGCCATTGTTAGCTGAAAAATTTGGTTAATGACAGTCACATTATGCTTCAAGGATTGTATTTACAAGTACACTGCTTTCTTCTGTTACGATTATATCCCTTGTGATGAATGTTCTATAGAGTTGAAGCAAAATAAGGACGGTTTAAAACCGTCCTATATAGTTTACTTGCCCACTAAGATTTAAAAATATGTTTATGCCAATGTCAATCAAAGAGTAAGATTGGTTTGATGACTTTTCCTGAATGAGAATCCTCGAAAGCCTTTCCGATATCTTCAAAGGGGTAGAATTCCACCAGTCTGTCAATGGGAAACTGGCCTGCTTTATAATACTCAACAAGCCGCGGTATAAAGGCCTGGGGATTTGAGCCGCCTTCTACCAGTCCAGCAAAAGTTATGCTCGGATTCATTATCATTGGCTCAATGACTACGCTGATTTCAGCAGGGCCAGTAACACTGCTGACAACAGCTGTTCCGAGCCTTCTCAGACATTGAATCGCTTGGAGTGACAGTTCAGGAACTCCGGACACTTCAATGCTGTAGTGCGCACCACCGTCGGTTAAATCTTTGATTTTAGCGGCAACATCTGGAATTTCTTTTGCATTGATAATATCAGTTGCTCCAAATTCTTTTGCAAGTTCTAATCTCTCTGCAACAATATCAACTGCAATGATCTTAACACAGCCGGCAATTTTTGCAGCCATTATCGCAGCCATCCCGACTCCGCCTGCACCAAAGACTACAAGCGTACTCGCAGGTTCAGGCTTGCATCGATTCAGGACTGCTCCGGCACCGGTCTGAGCGCCACATCCCAGTGAACATAGATACTTGACCTTCTCGTCGGTCACGCCGTCTATTTTAACAGCATTTCTTGCATCTACTACAACATAGTCGGCGAAAGCACCTTGCCCAAAGAAAGAGCCGAGTTCCCTGCCGTTTTGTCTAATACGAAATGTACCATCCTTGTAAGCACCGCTAAAGAATAATTCATTGACATGGTCACAAGCATACGGTGCTTCGTTCAGGCAGTAACTACAAGCTCCGCAAGAGGGAAAAGTTAATCCGACGCGATCGCCGATCTTCAGAGAATCGACAGCGGAACCGACCTCTTTGACAATCCCTACGCCTTCATGTCCAAAAACCATAGGGAATTTGACCCAGGGGATAAATCCCTGAATACCCGCGGCATCCGTATGGCAAACGCCGGATGCAATGATTTTCACCAGAACTTCCGTAGCTTTTGGTCCTGATAATTCAGCTTTTTCAATGGAAAGAGCGCCTTTTTCTTTTGTTACTGCAGCTTTGATTTCCATAATATAACCTCCTTATTTATATGGACTTAAAAAATATATTTACCGTACATTTATTACCTATATTCAATATGCTTCATAAATAAAATATCGATCATAATAGGTACACTTACCTTTAAGATTTTTGAAGCTTCTTTTGCCTGCTGGTTTCGCTAATGGCCCAAAAGATATAGACTACGCCGATTACGAAAAAGACGATAGCGCCAAATATAAATACATTCATGGTAATGTCTTTTCCTATCAATGCGGCTCCCCATCTTGAAATCAGAGGGCAGAAATATGAGCCTAAATTCTGGCCACAAGTTGTGACTGCAATCGCTAAAGGAATTGCAACCGGCTTAACTGACATTGCCGTTGCAGTCATTATGCTGGCCATTACAATCGTTACACATAGCCCGTAGAGGAAAGAGCCCACATAAGCCATCGTTACAGTCGTTGAATATGCTACGATAAGGTAAGCAACGGCCCCGATAAAGCAACCCACTGTTAAAGTGAAATTCTTAGTAATGCTGTTTAGCTTACCGTAAACAAGCCCCATCAAGAAACCGCCCATTGCAAAAATCATCGTTGCATTTCCTGACTCTGCCGGACCTCCGATTCCATGTTCCTGCATGAAAATTGATAAAAATTGAGCTAATATCATGCCGCAGACAAAGAAAACTGTAAGGGTGACAGCCCAACGAATTGCTGTTCCGGTAAGACTTACTTTTTCCACATTTCCGCCTTCGCTGCGCATTGGTTTGTTTGTAGGAAGGAAGATAAGAACAACGATTAAAGAAATAACCGCCAAGATATGAACATAGAAAATAGCTTCCCAGTTGATTCTTGCCAAGTATCCGCTCGCAAACATCATAATAGCGGCACCAATCATTTGGGCTGATGTCTGGACGCCCATTACTTTCTGACGTTCAGCTCCATCAAAATGCATTCCAACTAATGCGGAAGACAATGTCTGAGATAATCCTACACCTACTCCGAAAATAACACGAAACACCAATATGATAGAGAAAGATTCCATGAATGCCGGACCTATCCCACCGATAATAAAACATAATATACCTACGATTACCAAAGCTTTTATAGGAATATATTCCTGAAGCTTACCTGCAACGATTGTAACGATTATGATGGGAATAGATGGTATAGCAATGAGTTGAGCAACATCATACCCTTCGGGCCCGAATTTGGCACCCAAAACACCCATTCCCCCAGCAATTGCAATAACGCCCATCATTAAAATAGAAAAACTATAGATCGCCAGCTTAATCTTCATTTTTGATTCCATATTAAGCCTTGTATAACGCCTCCAGCATTATACTCTCCTTTCTTAAATATTCTATAAAGGCACAATCTAAGGTGTTATTGACTATTTTTTATGTCATAGATTTAACTAAAATGGATATTGCTGTTTTTTAATATCCATTGTAAGCCAGTGCACTTCCGTGAATTCTTCCCAAGAATAACGACCGCCTTCACGTCCCATACCGGACTCTTTAACGCCGCCGAAGGGAGCTACCGAATCAGCATCCACTGTTCCGCCGTTGATATGGATCATTCCCGCTTCGAGTCCATTTGCAAAGAACATGGCCTTCTCATAATCGTTTGTAACAACACCGGCTGAAAGACCGTATTTGGTATCGTTAGCAACCTTTAATGCTTCTTCTGCATTTTTAACCGGAATAATTGAAACAACAGGCCCAAAAGTTTCCTCATAGTATATCTTCATATCTGGAGTAATATTTTTCAGTACTGTCGGGGCATATACCCTGCCTTCATACGTCCCACCCGTTAAGAGCTCTGCACCTTTCGCAACCGCATCTTTAACGTGAGCATCAATAGCTTTAACCTGTCCGTCATGAATAACAGGACCGATAAATGTCTGTGGGTCTTTAGGATCTCCGGCCGGTAGATGAGAAACAAAGCCTGCCAGTTGCTTTGCAAATTCACAGACAAGAGGCTCTTCAACAATGATCCTGTCTGCAGACATGCATATTTCTCCTTGATGCAAAAACCCACTCATAATCGTGGTCTTAACAGCATACTCCATGTCGGCATCCTTTAATATGATGAGAGGATTTTTTCCTCCAAGCTCCAAGTAAAATTGTTTGAAATATTTAGCGGCTTGCTCTGCCACATGACGGCCGGTAACCGTTTCACCTGTAACAGCTACATAGGAACAGCGTTTGTCAGCAATAAGTAGATCACCAAGTGTGCTTCCAGGCCCTGTAATGACATTCAATGCTCCGGGAGGAAGTCCCGCTTCTTTAAAAACTTCAGCTACTTTTAATGCGATGTGAGGTGTATCAGAGGAAGGTTTATGTACTATTGTATTTCCTGTAGCCAGCCCGTAAGCGATTTTATACATCGACAAAATCATTGGGAAGTTCCATGGAGAAATGGTGACGATGGTCCCTCTCGGTCTTCGGACGCTCATATTGAAACGGCCAAGATTGGTATGATATGTTTCACCCATAACCAATTTTGCATCGCCCGCCGCAGTGTAGAGCAAATCAGTGGTTGCACCAATTTCAAACATTGCTTTTCCGAAAGAACTTCCGCTCTCTCTCTGAAGGATATTCGCAAAATCCATGCGCTTACTTTCAATTTGATGAGCAACGGTTCTAAGAAGCTGTGCTCTTTCTGCAGGGGGCGTGTTTGCCCAACCGGCACGGGCATCATCAGCAGCTTTCATAACCGCTTCCACATCTTCGGCGCCTCCTTTCGGAACCTTTGCATAGATCTCTCCTGAAAACGGATCAAAATCATCAAAAGTTAAACCGGATTTTGCATCAACCCATTCGTTATTAATAAACATTTTTAAATTTTCCATAGAATACTCCTTTCTTTTAAATAAACTGTTAACAAATACAATGCACGTTTTAGTGAGTCACTTAAGTTAAATATTATAGGCATTACCTCCTTTTTGAATTTTTTAAAATATTTGTAATTGATTTCGAAACTAAATTACGTCGAGAGAATATGATTCTTTTTTGCAAAATGATTTATAGCCGGGTTTTTTTGAATCACCAGGGATAGTTAGTAATAATTAGACAGAAAATTGAAAAAATTTAAACTAGAAATGACTGAAATGCTCTTTGTACTTATTGAAGGGTTAGATTTACTATGATATAATTAAGATTAAGCTTTAGAGTAACTCTAAGTCAATACATTTTTTTAGAATAATGAAAGCATATTTTTTAGAAAGATAGACCCTCCTTTTTTAAAGAGATTCATGCAAATATTTTATTAATTTACAATTGATTAAAGCTTAGAATAATACTGTATAGAAAATTGCAATATATGCACGATCTATTCAAATATAATCGTTTTTGAATAAGTATTTAGACTTTTATAATGTATTTTCAGTTTAGAGTAACTCTTAACCAAATACTTTTTAAAGGAGGATACGATTATGTTTGATCTTACGGATTGCATAAAATCAATTTCTATGAATAAAAATTTAAGTGATGAACCTGCTTATACCGTGAAAGAAGCATCCGAGAAAGTCGGTATCTCAGCACATACGTTACGTTATTATGATAAGATGAAACTTTTTCCGCTAGTAAAGAGAAATGCTGCAAATGTGCGACTTTTTTCTGAGGCGGATTTAGAATGGATCAGAATAGTAGAATGTCTGAGAAGAACGGACATGCCTATACATGAAGTCCAGAATTATGTCTGTTTATGTCTTGAAGGAAACTCAACGATAGACGAACGGGTAGAAATCATAAAAAAGCATGAAGCATTATTGAGACAACAGATTGAACAAATGCAATATAACCTGCAGCTTTTACAGTTCAAAATAAACTATTACCTTAAAATACAAAAAGACAGACAGGAAGAAGATTTGCTTAATCCAATTTGTCATACACAAAAAAAGACAAAAAAACAAAAAACGGCATTCTCAATTTCCTTTATTTCATCTCAGATAGAATAATTATGCCAGCCGCTTATAAAGAAGGAGAAATCCTTCAATTCAGAAAAAGGTGTTACATAACTTATCTTACCTTCATGGGTAAAGAAAAGCTGCACGGAGGCATAATGATTATTGTTTTTCATGTTATATTCCAATAGTATTTGAGCATCATATTTTTCTATGAGCATATATTTTAGTAACTAAAAAATATTGACGTATTAATACCTTTGTGATATATTTTAGTTGCTAAAATATTATTATTTAAGCAGGAAATATTGATTTTTAAATAATACGAATTCAAATATTTGTTTAACTCAAAGAAAAAAAATCAATAAAAACTGAGCGATGTAAGAGGAGCTGAAATGAATAATTGTATTAAAATAATTGAAAAAATGAACGCAATTCAATATCGAATTAATTTAAATGATAAAAAACCAAAGAATTTTGGCACAAATCAGCGATTGTATCAATCAGAAATTCACTTTATTGATGCCATAGGGATAAGTGAAGAAATGAATGCTTCACAACTTTCAAGCAAATTGGATATTACAAACGGAGCCGTAACACAATTTGCTCAAAAGCTAATACAGAAAAAACTGATAAAAAAATATAAAAAAGAAACAAACAAGAAAGAAGTATACTTTAAATTAACCGAGCAAGGGAAAATAGCATATGAGAATCATAAGGCGTTTCATAAAAAGCTCGATGATAAAATAATAGAGTATTTAAAAGGGCTAAATCCTGAACAAATCGAAGGGCTATTAGGGCTTATAGCTATTGCCGACAAATATCTTCCGAAGCTATAAGCTTTTTTTTACCAACAAATTGATATCAATTATCATTGTCAAAAAAGAAATTTATATTTATGAAAGGGAGATTTGTGATGAAAATATCCATAATTGTATTCAGTCCATCTGGTCATACACTTAAAGTGTCTCAATTGTTCAAACAAGAATTTGAAAAAAAGGATATAAAAGTTCAGTTGATTAATATTACAAAAAATCAAAACTATCTATACAGTAATAATATGAAGCAATATTTGGAGGAAGAACTTGAAGAACACGATGTTATTCTCATCGGTGGTCCTGTATATGCCGGACATGTTGAAAAAAGCATACTGCGATTAATTGAACAGCTTCCGGAAGCCGGAGGCAAGCATGGATGCCTGGCTGTTCCGTTTGTAACTTATGGAGGCGTACACAGCAGTATAGCACTGGAGGAAATGGGGAGGTATTTAAAAAGAAAAAATCGTAAATCGATTTTAAGTGTCAAGATAGCTGCGGAACACACACTGACAAAAACCTTATCAAATGTAATCAACGAAAAAAAACCGGGACAATTTGAGGAAAAGATTATTGCTGATGCTGTTGAAAGAATTGCAAAGATAACAGGGGGAGACTATGAAAAGATAAAGGACGAAAGCAAGTCATTTTTGTATTCCGGGCTGCCGGAAAGAATATTATTTAATGCTTTTAGCCAGGAATTTTTTCATAAGAAATTCAAAGAAGTATCCATTGATACTCAAAAATGCATAAAATGTAAAAAATGCATATCGGTTTGCCCTGTAAATATGTTTGATTATTCGGATGATATAGTTAAGATGGTGCTGGATAAAAAGGAATGCATTCTGTGTGCCGAATGCTATCACAAGTGTCCTGTTAATGCCATAAATTACCCATATATTGAAGTTGCAAGAAAACGACTTAAGGATGGCTATATAGAATTAGAAAAAGAACAGTCGGCGATTTATCCGAAAGAGTAAAATCTAATAACTCCCGAAAAGTAAATTGACATCAAAGTTCAACAGGAAGCAAGGAATCCTTTTAATCAAAATAAAGGAGAGAAAAAAAGATGAAAATAGTTAATCTTAAATTAAACGAGACAGTATGCTATCTTGTTCCGATTGATAATAAGTATTTGCTTATCGATACAGGTTACCAAAAACATAAGAATTTATTCTACAAGAGATTAAAAGACTTGAATATCAGTATTAATGATATAGCTTATGTTTTATTAACGCATCATCACGATGACCATTCAGGGCTTCTTAATGAAATTAAGATACATAATCCGTCTTGCAGAATTATAATGCATGTCAAGGCAATACCACATCTTCAAAAAGGAAAAGATGATCTTATAAACTGTAAATACATTAATGCAAGAGTAGGGATGATGATAAAGATAGTAAAAAGGTTTAATAAAGAATGGGACTTCGCCTTCCCGCCGTATAAAGTACATAGTAATGATATTGTTATTGAAAAGGAAACAACATTAAAGGCAATAGGAATAAATATCCCCGGAAAAATAATCTATACTCCCGGGCATACCGATGACTCCATTACATTATTACTTGGTAATGGAATGTGCTTTGCAGGAGATGCTGCTTCTAATATGCTGCGGTTTATGGGAACAAAATATTGCGTTATATTTATTGAGGATTTAAAACAATATTATAAGAATTGGGAAAGGCTTATTAAACAAAATGTCAAGACGATATATTCTGCCCATGGGAAACCCTTTGGAATAGAAAAACTTAAAAATAATCTCTATAAAAATAAAGAAGAACAGATGGTGAAAGTCCTGTAGTTGACGAGATATTGATTCCCTCGGCTAACACAGAGAATTAAGATTATGGATTACTTATTCGGGAACTCTGATACAGCCTAATAGGCTAAAATACACTAAATAACTGGTTCTTCAGTTGGCAATACATGGTTTGTTTTGGTTGACATGTTTAATCGTTAAAGTATAATGAAATTGAAATGCAATACTGCTTTAAAGAAGGATGTCATATAAGGAGTGCTCATAATGGCCAACAAGATTAATGCAATAAATCTTAAGGACAGGTTTCATAAGCTGGGATATAAATATACGGAACAACGTCAAATGGTGGTGGATGTTTTATTTGAACATCCGGTTCTGCACTTGAGCAGCGAGGATATTTGCGAATATTTCAAACAAAAAAATATAAATATCGGACAATCAACTGTTTATAGAACACTGATATTATTGGAAAAAATGCAAATTGTCAGGAGTATTAATTTAGATGACGGTTTTACAAGATATGAGCTTTTAAACCATGATGAAGAGCATGCTCACCATCATCTGATCTGTTCTAAATGCGGTTCAATTATAGATATAAAAAAGGATTTATTGAAAGATTTAGAAAAACAAATATTTAAGGATTATCATTTTAAGGTACAGGATCATTGCCTGAAGTTTTATGGAGAATGTGACAACTGTAAAGACAAGAATTAAAAAACATCTCAATGAGGCTTCAGAATGTAGATAAAGTAGCAAACGGAAATGTGATTTGCTACTTTTTTTGATCCGCAGATTGAAATAGAGCACTTCATCGCGGGGCAGACCATTTTAAATTATGCTAAGAGGAATCAGAATGTACCAAGTTCATAGAGACAATACGGAAAATTAAAGAAAAAAAAGGATATTGCTTAATAGAAAATTATATTTATTATTACGTGGGGAAAAGTCTTAATAGGTGAATTAGAATAAAGAGCGGAATGGAAATTATTAAGTAATGATAATGTATATACAAAGTATATATAATGTGTTATTATTGATTTTTAAACGATTTAGGGGGAGAAGGCTATTATGATTAATAATGATTTTAATGAAAGCATTTATAATGAGTGGAAAGAATATATCAATAGCGAAAACTATAATAATCAGATTGTCAGACCGGAGATAGCCGAGTCTTGGAAGAGGTGCAGAAGAGCGAATGTTGACCCTTACGGAGGGGTTTGTAACCATATATTAAAAGGGATTGAACTGGAAAATTTGTTGGAAAACCATGAAGAACTTATTGAAGTATCCAGGCCATTTTTGTACAAATTATACAAATTTTTCAAAAACTCGGGCTTTTATGTGGTGTTGTTAAATTCAGAGGGTTATATTTTAGATTTTTTTGGAGACACAGTTATGGAGGAAGAAGCCTCAAATATTAACTTTATGAAGGGCGCCTGCTGGAAAGAAGAGTATGTAGGTTCTACTACCATGGGTATTATTCTTCACCATAAAAAGCCGATACAAATGACTGGAGCGGAACATTATTGCAAGAAAAGTCATAACTTCACATGCTCAGGGGCGCCTATTCTTGATAAGGCAGGAAAACTGATAGGGATTGTTAATGTATCCGGGCCTTCTTATAGTGTGCATAAGCATACATTGGGGATGGTCGTAGCAGCTGTTGAAGCCATTCAGCACTTGCTTACCATAAGACAAAAAAACAGAGAATTACAGGCCATTAATGAAAGAATGATCAATATATTTCACAAAGTATCCGAAGCGATCATCATTTATGATGATAACAAGAAGATAGAAATGATGAACCCGGCAGCAGAAGAAATCCTCGGCAAGGATTTTGCTTTAGGAAAGTCAATGGATGAAATAATTAAAGGAAATCATTATGCTAAAAGGGTTCTTACATCTGATTCTGAGTTTCATGATATAGAAATCTCATTAAAAACATCAAATGGTATGGCAGAGTGCCTGATTTCCGGCGTACCCATTAAAGACGATGAAGACGGCTTTACAGGTATGGTTACTGTAATAAGGCCAATGGATAAAATTCAAAAATTGGTTACCAAATACGGCAGCCATCGGGCACAAATGAATTTTGAAGATATCATTGGAGAAAGCACTAAAATAAAGGAAGTTATGAATATTGCTTTAAAAGCATCTGAAAATGAAGCCACAGTTTTGCTGGAAGGTGAAAGCGGAACTGGGAAGGAAGTTTTTGCTCAGGCAATTCACAATCAAAGCCGAAGAAGAAAAGGTCCTTTTGTTTGTGTGAATTGCGGCGCTATTCCAAGAGAATTGGTAGGCAGTGAATTGTTTGGATATATTGAAGGCGCTTTTACCGGTGCAGTTCGGGGAGGTAGGTCCGGGAAATTCGAGCAGGCTTCACAAGGCACCATTTTCTTGGATGAAATAGGTGACATGCCGCTTGAACAGCAAGTAAGTCTCTTAAGAGTAATACAGGAAAGAAAGGTCATTCGTATTGGCGATAACAAGGAAATTCCGGTAGATGTACGCGTTATTTGTGCCAGCAATAAGTCACTTTATAATGAAGTAGAAAGAGGAAATTTCAGACAGGATCTATATTATAGGCTGAATGTAATTTCTATAAAAATCCCTCCGCTTCGTGAGAGAGAGAAAGATATCGAATTACTCTTTAGATATTTTGTGAATGCCATAGGGAGAAAAAGCGGTTATGTGATAAAAACTATCGATCCCCACATTTTTCCTCATTTATTTAAATATCCTTGGCCGGGAAATGTCAGGGAGCTTCAAAATATTGTGGAAAGAATGATGAGCATTAATAATTCGGATATTCTTACAATAGAGAACCTTCCTGAAGAGATATTTTGCAACAAAGATATGAATGCAAATAAAAACAAAAGCTTGGATCATTTGATAGAGACCAAGGAAGTATCCATTGATGAAGTAAGATTAAAGAAAAAAGCGAATCTGGAAGAAGAAGAGCGGATGTTGATTGAAAAAAAACTTTTGGATTTTGGAGGGAACATTACACAAGTTGCTCATGCCATGGGAGTGTCCAGGAACACGGTATACAGGAAGTTAAAAAAATACGGCATTAAGATTTAGTTCTTGATAAAAGGTGATAGCTCATTAGGCTAACACCTTTTTTTTTTACAAAATGGAATGAAAGTTCCAAATTATATATTAATAATTGAGATATATTGCTTTGTATATGCACTTCGGTTGGGTTTATTCTCAATTGGATAAAAGCTATAGAAAAATATAATTTAATACTGAACATAGGTGTAACAGGAGTGTCACGCGTGAGAGTAGGGGGTTGACACAGATGTTACAGTATCGTTACAGCTGTGAAATAGGTAAAAAGACTCTGAAATCTTTTAAATTCACCGGTTTTTAGAAATAAAATCATTATGGCATAGTTATTGCTCTTAGATAAGTACATACACTAGTGTAATACAAAATGATTCTAAAGAAAAAATGAAGGAGGATCAATAATGGGAAAATTTACAAACGTTATGATTGCACCTGGCAGATATGTACAAGGAAGAAGAGCTATGTATGAGTTGGGAGACCATCTTTCTACATTAGGCTGTAAAAAGGCATTGGTAATTGGAGGGAAAACAGGCTTATCAACTACCAGATCAGGAAGAGAAAAAAGTTTTAAAGAAAAAGGCATTGAACAAATAGAAGAGCTGTTTAACGGCGAAGTAACTTATAATGAGATCGAAAGAGTCAAAGAACTGGCCATAAAGAATAAATGTGATGTGATAATTGCAAGCGGCGGCGGGAAAACGATGGACACAGTAAAAGCTGCAGCTGATAAAGCGAATGTTGCAACAGTTATTCTGCCAACTATCGCTTCTACAGATGCGCCTACAAGTGCATTGTCTGTTGTTTATGACGAAGAAGGTGTGTTTGTAGAGTTCTATATCCCAAGAAGAAACCCCGATATTGTTTTGGTTGATACGGAAATCATTGCTCAGGCGCCTTCCAGATTGCTTGTTGCGGGTATGGGAGACGCACTTGCTACTTGGTTTGAAGCAGATGCTTGTAACAGAGCTTGCAGCATTAACCTACCGGGGGGACAACCAACGGCAACGGCAATAGCAGTAGCAAAATTATGTTTTGATATCTTGATGGAATATGGTATGCAAGCTAAAATTGCCGCAGAAAGCAAAGTGGTTACACCTGCCTTAGAAAAAGTGGTTGAAGCCAATACATTGTTAAGCGGGATAGGCTTTGAAAGCGGTGGTCTTGCAGCTGCACATTCACTTCAGGACGGGTTTACAATATTTCCGGAAATTCATGATTATTATCACGGAGAAAAAGTTGCTTTCTTAACATTGACTCAATTGGTTCTTGAGTGCAGACCAAAAGAAACGATTCAGCAAGTTTTTGATTTCTGCCATAAAGTTGGGCTTCCAATAACTCTTGCAGATCTTAATATTGATAAAGTTGGTCCTGAAAAGTTGATGGAGGCTGTTCATTTATCAACTCTGCCTGATAAAATCATGCATAATCATGCATTCCCGATTACCGATCAAATGGTTTATGATGCAGTAATTACTGCAGATGCAATGGGCAAAAGAGTTAAACAAGGACTATCAATCGTTTAATTATTGTATTTCGGATGATTTATATAAAAGAGGTATCGTTATTAAAAACAATACCTCTTAAAAAAATAACAGCAACTTAGGGAGGTTTATAAATTATGGATATAGTTCTGGTATTTGTTTCTTTTTGTGGCGGTCTATTAGCATCAGCTATGGGTGCCCTGGGGGCATTTGCATTTGTTGGTGTGACAGGGCTTATTGGCATAGCATTGAGCGTTGCAGGATCCACCTTTGACTGGCTTGGCGTTATTACCTTTGGTCCATTCTTTGGTCCGCATATCTCCTTTGGAGGGGCTTGTGCTGCAGCAGCATATGCTTCAAGAAGAGGTTATATTGAAAGTGGAAAAGATATAGGAAAAGCATTAATAACCCTGAGAAGGCCGGATGTTCTGATAGTAGGTGGAATATTTGGAATTATAGCATATGTAATATCAACCGGGCTTAATGTCATTATGACAGGCATGATCGATACTGTTGCATTTACAGTATTTCTTTCAGCAATCATTGCGAAGGTTTCATTTGGCACAACAGGATTAGCAGAGATATTCGGTAAAACACCGGATAAAGTAAAACAAGCCGGTGGAAGATTCAGCGTACTTCATGATAATGTATGGCTTCCATGGCAAAATACCGCGACAGAGCTGACACTTATGGGTATCGTTATCGGTGGACTTTCCGGGTATGTGACTTATCTTATGCTTCAAATTCCGGAAACTGCTGCAGGTGCGCCTTTTGTTGGATTTTGTATAGGTGTTGCGGCATTCCTTCTGTTGCTTTCAGGTATCAATGTTCCGATTTTCCATCATATAGCGCTTGGAGCATCTTATGGAGTTCTTATGAGCGGCAGCCTTATGTGGGGGGTAGCCGGCGGTATTATTGGTGCTTTTGCAGGAGACTATCTTGCAAGACTATTCTTGGTTTACGGTGACTGTTGGGTTGATCCCCCTGGAATGTCCATCAGTTTTACGTCATTTTTATTTTTCGTCATAGCGCCGAAATTGAATCTTTTTAATGAACAATTGATTATTGTTTTACCTGCAATCATTATTGCACTTTCAATTATTCTGTCTGTTTATCAACAATCATATATCAAAAGAAACAAAGACAAATTAATTGGCAGCCAGACTGAGCTTGTATAAATGTTCACAATAATGCTAAATAAAATATGTTTAACCTTCTTACAATTAGATATTACTGCTGTATACAGCAGTAATATCTAATATACAAGTCATTTTATATTCAAAGAGGTGAGGACGATGTATCTGCAGCTTGCCGAAGAAATAATAAATGCTTCTTTTGAAAAGGCAAAAAATCTTGGTATTCCGGTTATTATTTCAGTAGTAGATGCCGGCGGGCATTTAGTGGCACTCAAAAGGATGGATGGCGCTATTTTTGGAAGTATAGATATTTCAAAAGATAAAGCATTTACAGCTGCTGCTACAAAAACGACTACTGAAGAATTAGGAAAATTGTCACAAACCGGGCAATCATTATTTGGACTAAATACGACAAATCAATGTAGATATGTCATATTTGGCGGAGGGATTCCCTTATTTCGGGATGACGTATTAGTTGGTGCAATTGGCGTTTCAGGAGGGTCAGTTGAACAGGATATCGCCATAGCACAGGCAGGTGTTAAGAAATATTACGAAAAGTATAGGAGCCGATAGTCTGAAAGGAGGACTTTTTATGGGTAATAAAAAATTTCATCTTGTTCCTAATTGGGAGGAGCCATTTGATCCGTTGGAACATGATTTTACTCCAAGCGAGCGTATACAGAAAAATGTAGAGTATGTTTTAAGTCATAATAGCGAAATCGATCCGGAGAGAGCTGTTATTATAACAGAATCTTATAAAGAAACAGAAAATGAACCGATTCATATGAGAAGAGCAAAGGCTCTTTACAAAATGTTGAAGGAGAAAACAATTTATATTAAACCGGACGAGTTGATTGTTGGTAATTTGGCATTCAAGCCGCTTTCATCTATGATCTATCCTGAGTATTCATATGATTGGATTATGGATGAAATGGAAAACCAGCCCTTTGATCAAAGAGAACTGGAACCATATATCATTACTGAGGAAACAAAAGAGAAACTTCGTTCCATAAAAGATTACTGGCTTGGGCACACAGTATATGATCGATCATACAGCATGATTCCCGAAAAAGCAAAATCTGCACTGGCAGCAAATGTATTTGATGTAGGGAATTATATTACGGGAGGAATTGGTCACTTTACCTGTGGCTATGATAAAGCTATTAATAGAGGATTAGCTTCCATTAAAGAAGAAATTTTGGATAGAAAATCATGTCTGAATCATTTAGATCCTGATTATGGGGATAAAGTGACATTTTATGATGCTGCAGTAATCAGCATTGATGCCATGGAAGTCTTTTCGAAGAGATATGCACAAATGGCAAGGGATTTGGCAGAAAAAGAAAATGACCTGCAGAGAAAATGGGAGCTGTCTAAAATAGCCGAAAATTGTGATCATGTACCCATGTATCCTGCCAGGAGTTTCTGGGAAGCAATTCAATCATTTTGGTTTATTCAAGTTGCCATACAAATTGAATCCAATGGGCATTCAATCTCACCCGGCCGTTGGGATCAGTATATGTATCCTTATTTTAAAAATGATATCGAAAGCAACGTTATTTCAATGAGAGAGGCTCAAGAGCTTATTGACAGTGTCTGGGTCAAACTTGGAGAAACAGAAAAAATTAAGAGTACTCCTGTTACAGAATGCTTTTCAGGTGCATGTAAGTCTCAGAATTTACAAGCAGGAGGACTTACCAGAGATGGATTGGATGCAACCAATGAGTTGTCTTATATGGTATTAAATGCTTCCGGTAGGACGAAGATGTGTGAACCGGCAATATCTGTCCGTCTGTCTGTAAAAAACCCGGATTCTTTATGGGAAAAGGCCATTGAAGTCAATAAACTCGGTTTAGGCATGCCTGCTTTTTATAATGATGAAGTTACTATTCAGATGCTTTTGAATAGAGGTGTGGATTTAGAAGATGCAAGAGATTTCAGTATTGTTGGGTGTGTAGAGCCGGATGTCCCCGGAAAGACATACGCTTGGCATGATTCGGGTTTTTTTAACCTCTTGAAATGCCTGGAACTTGCTATCAACGATGGGTACCCAATGGATCCGAAATATAAGGAATACGGCCGTGTCGGTGTTCCGACAGGGAGACTGCCGGATATGAAAAGCATTGAAGATGTAATGGATGCATATAAGAAGCAAGTAAGTTATTTTGCAGAGTTAATTATTATGACCAATAATATCGAGGACAAAGTTCATCAGGAAATGTCTCCTGTTTTAATTCCTTCATTATTGATAGACCCTTGCGTTGAAAGGGGAATTGGGGTTTCTCACGGCGGTGCAAAATATAACTTTACAGGGCCTCAGGGAATTGCTATTTCAAATGTAGCTGATTGTCTGGCTGCAATTGATACGATGGTATTTAAAGAAAAGAAGGTCACTGCTTCAGAGTTGTATAAAGCATTATTGGCCAATTGGGAAGGCTATGAAGTTTTACAGCAGCAGATGGCGCAAGCACCTCATTTCGGGAATGATGATGATTATGTGGATGCATTTGGACATTTTGCAGCTTTAACATATTGCAAGGAAATAGAAAATAAGCCCAATGCCAGAGGCGGTATATTCCAGCCAGGCTTATATCCCGTTTCCGCCAACATTCCTTTTGGAAAAACAACATGGGCAAGCGCAGATGGAAGGCAAGCCGGTGTTGCACTGGCAGATGGTATATCACCGGTACATGGGAGAGATATCAGCGGACCGACTGCAGCATTAAAATCTGTCGCAAAAGTAGACCATGTAATTGCTTCTAACGGAACACTTCTCAACCAGAAGTACCACCCAAGCGCTCTTTCGGGACTGGAAGGAAACAGGAATTTTATGAATGCCGCCAAGGTATATTTTGAAAAAGGTGGATTCCATAATCAAATAAATGTAGTAAGTGCAGATATGCTAAGAGATGCTCAAAAAAATCCGGAAAAATATAAGAGCTTGGTAGTTCGTGTTGCCGGATACAGCGCATACTTTGTTAGATTGGGTCCTGCTCTGCAAAACGACATTATTGAAAGAACAGAGTTTGTTATTTAGTATCGCTATGTATAAAGAATTAGGAGAGTATTTATGAGAGGTTTAATTTTTGATATTCAACGGTTTGCAGTTCATGATGGTCCGGGGATAAGAACGCTGGTATTTTTTAAAGGTTGTCCCTTAAGCTGTCAATGGTGTTCCAATCCGGAATCGCAGAGTATAAATAACGAGATTATGCTGATGGAGCAAGAATGCATCGGTGCAGATAAATGTGGTTTATGTATTACTGCTTGTGGGAATAGTGCAATTCAGCGAAAAGAGGGAAAGGGCGTTTTTATAGACAGAGAATTATGCAGCAGATGTGGCAATTGTGCAAAAGTATGTCCCAACGATACTCTTAGAAATACAAATCGCGTTATGACCGCTGAAGAAATAACAGATTATGTCATGAAGGACATTGACTTCTATAACCGTAGTAATGGCGGCGTTACGCTTTCGGGAGGAGAACCGCTTTACCAATTCGATTTTTGTTTGGAATTGCTTAAAGCTTTAAAAGAGAAAAAGCTCCATACAGCTATAGAAACAACCGCTTATTGCGGTTGGGAAAATATAGAGAAGCTACTGCCGTTTGTAGATTTGTTTTTAATTGATATCAAACACATGAGTTCCCCGGAACATAAAAAATATATCGGTGTTGAAAATTCTCTCATATTGGACAACCTGAAAAAACTATCAAAAGAAAAGAAGGAAATAGAGATCAGGATTCCATTAATACTCGGTATTAACGACCAACAGGATAATCTATCATGTACCGGGAAATTTGTTAAGAATGAGCTAGGGTTGAAGAGTGTAACGCTTTTGCTCTATCATCGCCTTGGCCAAACGAAATACGAACAGCTGGGTAAAGAGTATTTGCTGAAATCTATTGAACCGGTTAAACCGGACAGAAATAAGAAATACCTTGAAGAAAGAAAACAGATATTCAGAAATTTAGGTTTAGATGTTAAGTGAAAGCCTGATTTACTGGTTCCCTGAGAATGCAATTTGTGTCGATACCAATATTTTATCTACTTAAAGGAGGTGGAGTGCCCCGTTATATAGGGGCCGACAATGGAAAAAACAATTATGATCGATCCCGAAAAATGTACCAGTTGTTTGATCTGCGAGCTTGAGTGTGCATTCAACCATACAAGGGAGTGCAGGCCAAGTGCTTCAAGAATATCAGTTGCATCATGGGAAAAAGTAGGTATAGCAACGCCTGTTTTATGTTTTCAATGCAATGATTCGCCATGTAAAAATGTATGTCCAACAAATGCAATTGAAAGAGGGGCCGACGGAGTTGTTAAAATTGATAATAGTCTTTGCATAAAATGTAAGGCTTGTATTTCAGCCTGCCCGTTTGGATGTATGAAGTTTGATCCGGTGAGAAAAGAACCGATAAAATGTGACCAATGCGGCGGAGATCCTGCATGTGTTAAAGGGTGTCCTTCTAATGCACTTTTATATATCAATTCAGAGGATGTAGCAACAATGAAACTGGAAAAATACGTTTCTAAAGTCAGAAATGCAGAAAAGGAGGATGTTGTATAATGCATGGATGGAAAGGTCAGATCATCAGAGTTAACTTGACTGATAAAGTCATTACAAAAGAGCCTCTGAATTATGAATATGCAAAACAATATATAGGATGTAGAGGATTGGGAACACGCATGTGGATCGATGAATGCGATCCCAATGTTGATCCTCTAAGTTCAGATAACAAGCTGATTTTTATGACAGGTGCCTTAACCGGGACTTTGGCTGTTTGCTCAGGAAGATATCAAGTAGTATGCAAAGGACCATTGACCGGAACCATCGCAGCATCAAATTCCGGTGGATATTTTGGGCCAGAATTGAAATATGCCGGCTATGACGGCATTATCGTTGAAGGAAAGTCGAAGAATCCGGTGTATTTATGGGTCAATGACGATGAGATAGAGCTGCGCGACGCCGGTCATTTATGGGGCAGAGATTCATATGAATCAACAGATATGATTTTAGGAGAGACAAATAAGAAGGCTCGAATTAATTGTATAGGCCCAGCTGGAGAGAATCAGGTATTAATTGCAGCCATCATGAACGATTATGCCAGGGCAACTGCCCGTACGGGAGTAGGTGCTGTAATGGGGAGCAAAAACCTGAAAGCAATAGCAGTAAGAGGCACAGGAGGAGTAGATATTGCCGATCCTGAAGGTTTTAGAAAAACCATGGAAAAAGTAAATAAAATTCTCAGAACGAATGAAAGTACAGGAACAGAAGGCGGGCTTCATATATATGGGAGTAATGTAACTTACAGCTTTCTTGATGAAGCAGGTGTTCTTCCCATTAGGAATTTCCGTGATACCGGGACAGATATCAATGCAGATGCATTAGCAGGAGAAGCACAAACCGAAAAATGGCTTGTTCGGACCAAAGGGTGTAATGCGTGTCCGATAAGATGCGGCAGGATCACACGTTCGGAAGGTGAATTTCAAACCTATGGGGAAGGGCCTGAACTTGAAACCATTTGGTCCTTTGGTTCAAACTGCGGACATGATAACATGGCTGCAGTAATGGCAGCAGGAAGGTTATGCAACTTGTTGGGGATAGATACAATCTCCATGGGTGCGACAATTGCTTGTGCAATGGAACTATATGAGAATGGTTATATCACAAAGGAACAGACCGATATGGATATTTCTTTTGGCAATGTTCAAAGCATGGTAGAGCTTATTAAAAGAACAGCTTATAAACAAGGATTTGGAAGAGATCTTTCGGAAGGATCATATCGTATGGCAGAAAAATACGGTCATCCTGAACTATCTATGACGGTTAAGAAACAAGAATTATCGGCTTATGACCCAAGAGGGCTTCAGGCGATGGGACTGAATTATGCAGTCAGTAACCGTGGGGCATGCCATGTAAGAGGATTTATGCCGGCTCTTGAGATTTACGGATTGCCTGAAGTTGTAGATAGGTTTGCAACAGAGGGAAAGGCTAAACACACCATAGATTTTCACAATAATTCAGCCGCAGTAGATGCCAGCGGGACATGCTTATTTGTTACTTTCGGTATATCGGTTGAAGAACTTGCAATGGAAATGACAGCAGTGACCGGAGTGGATTATAGCGTAGAAGATTTCGTAAAAGCAGGAGAAAGAATATGGAATCTTGAAAGGCTGATCAACTTAAAAATAGGATTCACAAAAGATGACGATATATTGCCAAAGAGAATGTTAGAAGAACCGGTAATAGATGGTCCAAGCAAGGGGTATGTCAACAGGCTTTCGGAAATGTTAGACGAATATTATACGCTTAGAAGATGGGATGAAAAGGGAGTACCGACCCAGGCCTTACTTGATGAACTTGGCTTGAACAATATTAAAAACTTATAATTATTTTGGGCACCTGAATAATTGCTCAGGTGCCTGATATTATTTACTACCAGAGTTTTGGGAGGTTAAGAACATGAGCAAAAATGAAACCGGGATGCGCCGAATTTATAAGATAAACGATAATGAATGTAAGAAATGTGGTTTGTGTAAAAGATTCTGCCCTGCAGAAGCTATTGAAGGAAAAATTAAAGAATCATTTTTTATAGATACGGCTAAATGTATTAATTGCGGCATATGTGTAAGTAAATGCAAATTCAATTCAATTGATGAAGTATATATCCAAGACAAAAATACTCTTAATTGCAGAAATTGTGGTAACCCGATAGATGCAGCCATAAATTCTTATATAAGCAAAAAAGTAAGAAAAGGGATAAAATCATATGAGCTATGTCCAGAATGCAGAGTATGTGATATTGCAGAAAAAATCTCTTTATTTCAATTAATAAGAGCAAACAAAAAGGGTTTATCGTTTGGATGGAGGCAGAATGATGAAGGTTGAATTAAAGCTTTTTATGAGTTTGAGAAAAAACAGAAACAGTAAATACCAATTTGAAATTGAGGCGGAATCAACACCGCTGGTTTTAGCTTCATTAGCCCAAATAGATCCTAAAGAGGTTAAGATAGTTCTTGTAAATGGCAAGGTTCAAAATATGAACTTTACATTATATGAGAATGATGTAGTGTCTTTTTTTCCAGCAGTAGGAGGCGGCTGAGAGCAAACAGTGCTCAAGCTCCTTGTCCTGCTGTTTGATTAATTGTAATATATTCCGATAAGCTATTGACAATTTTGTTTAAGTAAAATATACTTTATTTAAGTTACTGCTTATCCCGAAAGGGGCTTTAAAGTGGAATTAAAACAATATAATGATATTTTAAAAATAATATCAGACGAATCCAGATTTAAAATCATAAATATATTATTAAACCACGACTTATGTGTCGGAGGGTTGGCAAAACAGCTTGATATATCTAAACCAGCTGTTTCACAGCATCTTCAGATGCTAAGGAAGATTGGCTTGGTTACTGGAGAAAAAAGAGGCTATTATACACATTACATTGTAAACCGGTCTCTTCTAAAGCAGCTTGGAGAAAAAATGATCGAAATTGCATCTAAACCATATGACGGCGGATGTCAACGTGAAGAAACGGGTGAGTGTGGATGTGATTGTCAATGTAGCGAAAAATAAAAAAATTTTGCAATATAAGTTAGGCTGTACTAACATTATTATATAATGAATATTAATTATTGAAAGATATTTTTTTTATGTATGTGTTGATAATGAATATCAATATCGAAAGAAATCTTATTTTGAACGGTGTGGTTCTGAAAAAAAGCAAGTTGTTTGCGGATAGGCATTGAAAAAGATGCACTATTATATGTATATGGGCTGATCGTTTTCAGTTGTAGTCAAAGGTGAAATATTTAAAGCATAAATCATGCCCCTAACAACCATAAATTAAATGAATATTTTGCCAAAGAGGGATTTTTTACTTTTAAATTGATAATGAAATTCAATGTCAATTCTTTATTTAATTCTCTTGTTTCGGAAGGAAAAGTAAAAAAATAAGTTAGTGTGATCTAACTATAGTGAATGGGTGGTGAAATGTTGTGTTGGTTGCAAAAGAGCTTAATTTTAGCTATGGTAAACGAAATATTTTGAAAAATGTAAATTTTATAGCCGAAAAAGGACAGGTTATCTCGCTTATTGGTCCTAACGGGTCGGGGAAGTCGACATTGCTGCGCTGCTTATGCGGCTTGATACCTGTAAAGAGAAATTCGGTGTTTTTGTTTGACAGACCCATAGAAACATTGGGAGTGAAGGAGATTTCGAGGAAAGTAGCCTTTCTTCCACAATTTCATGAACGATTGCAAGGCGTGACGGTGTACGAATTAATTTCAATGGGGAGAGCTCCTTACCATCGCTCCGGATGGGTAAATACCAAGGAGGATCAGGAGAAAATCGCTTGGGCTATCGACTATATGCAAATAGGCCATTTGACGCACAGATTGATAGAAATGCTTTCCGGGGGAGAAAAACAGCGTGCTTGGATTGCCATGGTGCTCGCTCAGGATACGCCGATCATTCTATTGGATGAACCGGTTACATATATGGATTTGAAATACCAGTGCGAACTGCTCAGAATAATTAAAGATTTGAAAGATAATTTCCAAAAATCTGTTGTTGCGGTTTTTCATGACATCAACCACGCCATTGAGATATCCGATTCTGTATATCTTCTGAAAAATGGAAACGTTTATAAGGCTGGGAACAGCGAACAGGTGATTACGGAGCAGGCCATTAAAGATGTGTATGGGGTATATGCACATATTTGCAAGTTTAAAAGATGCTGTCGCAATGTAGTTGTTCCGGCAGGCGTACATGACGGTTCAACGGATACTCCGCTTAAAAGTTTAAAAATAAAAAATAGAAAGAGGATGATCAGATTTGATACGTATTATGCTTCACACTCCGGTTAACCTAAGAGGCCGTATGCTGGATTATTTAAAAAATAATCTGGCCGACCTGGAAAAAATTATTGGTGATAAAATTACGCTCTACACGCCGCATGATCCCGAATATTCTTCGAATTGCAGCGAGGAATGGCTAGGTCCATCGATTGAAAAAGGAATTGTTCCCGACTTGATGGTAACCCATGCCTCTGAATTTGCCGCTTTAAGAAACAGAGTAGAAAGCGGTCTGCTTTCAGATTTGGCGGGTCGGTATGCAAATGAAAAACCCGTAAGAGAAGAATTAAACATGCTGACAGATTCCCATGGATTGTTTTATCCCCTATTTGTAGTTCCTCTGGCTATGTTCTATAACACGAAAAAAATAAAGGCGGAGGAATTAAGACACTCTTGGACTGATCTCTTTAATGAAAAATTTAAAATTATATTTCCTGAACGGGATAAACCTTTAAGCAGAGCGGTAGGAGCTTATTTAAAACATGAATTCCCGGAACAATTTCCTGAATTTGAAAAAAGAGCCGTATATGAAGGCTCTCCGACCAATGTCATTAAGTCGGTTGCTTCAGGAGAATATGATATGGGCATGACTAATTTATCATTTGCTCTGATGGCAGAAAACAGAAGTATTTCGATTAATTATCCCCAAGAAGGATTTGTTTTTTTGCCACAGGTTCTTGTGTGGAAAAAAGGTTCTGATGAAAAGCTTAAAATTATTGCCGACCTGCTGATGGGCGAGGAGATGCAAAATTATCTGAGTCAGCAGGGAACCTGGCCGGCTCTTAAAGGCATCCCGATGGGTGAGACGATTGCATATAACGGCAGGCTGAGGAATTGGCAAGGCTGGGAAGCTTATATTGAGGAAGTTTACGAATTTGATAAATTTACGGTGTAAAGGAAGGAGAAAATTAAAATGCTAAAGTCAGACAACTATTCAAAGCTTCAACCCATGTATCCACTTCTGATTCAACAATTTGTGGATGATTATAATCTTAGTAAGGGAATCGCCGTGGATATCGGTGTTGGTCCCGGCTGGCTGGGACTGGAGATGGCTAAGATTACCAATATGAAAATTGTTTTCTTGGATATCAGCCAAGAATCCTTGGATTTAACAAAAAAGAATTTTCAAGCGATGGACGTTGACAACGAGGTAGATTTCATCAATGCAGATGTCCAAGCAATTCCTATGGATGACAACTTTGCAGATTTTATTATGAGCAGAGGCTCTATTTGGTTTTGGACGGAGCCAGAGAAGGGATTAAGGGAGATTCATCGCATTTTAAAGCCAGGCGGTGTTGCGGTAGTCGGCGGGGGATTAGGAAGGTATCTTCCTGAAACCATGCGCAACAGATTGCAGGCAGCCCTTAAGCAAGGGCTGAAAGAAAGAAAAGAGAAAAGGCCCAGCCTTGAGGAGTTTGAGGCTATGGTGAAGAAAGCCGAACTGCCTGATTATCGAATTTTTACGGATGGAGACACGAGCAGCGGAAAATGGGTTGAAATCAGAAAAATGAAACAAAGTAGTGAGGAGGAATAATAATGAAATGGAATAAAAAAGTGGTGGTTGTTGCAGTTGTATTGGCACTGGCGATTGGACTTATCGGTTGCAATAGTAATTCTCAGGTCCAGTCCACAAATCAGTCCGCTGACCAGCCTGCAGAAATAGAAAATACCGTTACGGACGAGCTTGGACGCGAGGTAACGATCCCGGAAAATCCCGAAAAAGTACTGGCACTGACCTCCGCTGTTATGCAGTCGCTTTTCAACATTGACATTACTCCTGTCGGAAAAGTTGATGAATATAAAGTAACAGAAGAAGGGATGGGCCTTCCCTCTGTCGGATCTGCGTCCAGCGTAAATATTGAATCGGTTTATGCTCTTCAACCCGATTTGATTATCGCCAGCAGCAGATTCCATTCCGGGCTTGAGGAGGAACTGGAAAAAACAGGGGCGGTGGTTTACTATTTTGATCCGGATAAGGTTGGGGATATCCCTGTAGTGGAAGTGACGGCATACATTGGGAAGCTGCTGGGTAAAGAAGACGTAGCCGAACAATATGTGCAGTCGGTATTTACGGTTGCGGATGAATTAAAAGAGAAGATAGCCTCCGAAACGGATATTAAAACCGGTATTGTTATACAGGAGGGTGACACAATCGTTGCGGCACAAAACGCTTCTTCTTACGGTTCTATGCTTAAATTACTGGGAATTGACAATATTGTTCCTGATAATTTACCAAACGCCAAAAAATCTTCTTTTGTTCCCTTTGATGTTGAAACCATTTTAGCAAGCAATCCGGACCTTGTTTTTATCATGACATCAAGTAAAGATGCTGAAAAAAATAAAGCGATCCTAAAAAAATTCAAAAGCGATTCGCAGTGGGCAGCATTGGATGCTGTAAAGAAAAATAGACTTTTAATCCTGCCATTCTCTGTTAACCCCAACAGGTCGACTCCTGAAAAGATGGTCAAAGCAACGGCAGAAGCAGTATTAAAAAATAACCGGCAGCCTTAATTTTTGCCGGAATGCAAGAGCCTTTCAATCACGGTAAAGAGGAGGAATATATATGAGCAACATATTAATAAGAAAGCATAAAATTTTTCCACTTTTCATCATACTTGCGATCATCGTTTCGCTATTTTGGGGGTGTGCTCAAAACACAACATCTTCAGACGGTGAAGCAGTTAACAACGCTAATGATGGAGCGACGGTAAAGTCAGGAAAAACGATGACAGATCATATGGGGCGGAATGTAACAATTCCTGAAAGCCCAGAAAAGATTTTAGCTTTGCAAGCGTCTATTATGGAATCACTTTTTTGTATAGGTATCATTCCGGTAGGTAAAATTGATGAATATAAAATCAGAGAAGAAGGTGTTGCTTTGCCTTCAGTGGGTTCCTATACGAATGTTAATATTGAAGCGGTATATGAATTGCAGCCGGATGTTATTATCGGAAATACAAGATATCAAAGCTCTATTCTTGAATCATTAGAAGCGACAGGTGCTACAGTCATTATGGTTGATCCGGAAAGCATAGGAGAAATACCTTTAATAGACAGTGCTGCATATTGGGGGGAAGTTTTTGACGAGACGGAAAATGCTAAAGAATATACCGAATATATCAGAAAAATTGCAAATGAACTCAAACAAAGAATAGAGGAAGAGACGGATATTAATAGAGTTGTGATTCTCCAAGACGGAGACACTATTTTAGCTGCACAAAAAACTACCTCATACGGATCAATCCTGTCTTTACTAGGTCTCGAAAACATTGTGCCGGACGATTTGCCGGGGTCAAAGGACGCCTGCCTGATACCTTTTGATGTAGAAACAATTATACAGGAAGATCCCGACATGATTTTTGTTATTGCTTCCAGCAACGATGCTGAGCAGAATAAAGCTATCATACAAAAATATAAGAACGATTCAAAATGGCAGGGCTTGTCTGCTGTTAAAAATAATAAAATCATGACTCTTCCCTTCAAAGTAAAAATGGGAAGATCATCGGCAGAAGAAATGCTGAGAACAACAGCAGAGACTATTTTAACAGCAGGTGGTAAATAAATATCATAAAAAAATCTGTGGAACGATGGAACTGTGCATTCTCTCGTTCCGCTATTGGTTCAAGGCCAAATTGTATGCTCGGCAAAATATTGTTATATATAAACCATTATAAATTGTAAATAAATGAGGTGACTTATCTGTTGAATCAAGTTGAAAAAAAACCTGCTCATCTGAAAGCATACCGATTAACAGTTATATTGGCAGCAACGGTCATCCTTGTGTTTGTTGCTTTTTTTAGCATAGTGACCGGCACCATACAATTCTCTGTACATGAGATAATAAGTTTGCTGAAAGGTGATCTGCAGGAAAGTCTGGCAAATCAAATAATTTTCAATGTGCGAATGCCCAGAGTTTTTACCGGAGTATTTGTCGGAATGAATTTGGCGGTTGCAGGTGTTTTGCTGCAAGGCATTTTACGTAATCCAATGGCTTCACCCAATATCATTGGTGTTAACGCGGGAGCCGGGTTAGCCGCAGTTATTATTATGACCATATTGCCCGGCGAAATCGGGATGATACCTTTGACTTCTTTTATTGGAGCTTTGCTGGCGGTACTGTTAATTTACATGCTTTCTACAGCTTCGGGAAGTTCCGGTACCGTTCATATCGTTTTAGCCGGTATTGCGGTTTCAAATCTTCTAAGTGCGGTAACCTCCGCTTTAATGATGATTAACAGTGATGTACTGGAAGTAACTTATTCCTGGTTGCTGGGCAGCCTTTCAGGCAGAAGCTGGACGGCAGTAAATATTATCTGGCCGTACAGTCTTGTTGCCTTGACAGCAGCCATGTTTATCAGTCCTAAAGTTAATCTTTTTGGATTAGGAGATGAAGTTGCCAGCAGTGTTGGTCTGCCAATCCGTTTATATAGAATTGTCATTATGCTTACTGCTGCAGTATTGGCGGGAAGCGCTGTGAGTGTGACAGGAACTATCGGCTTTGTAGGACTTATTGCTCCCCACTCGGCAAGGCTTTTAATCGGCAGCGATCATCGATATCTTGTACCGTTATCTGCAATACTGGGAGCTGTTTTGCTTATTTTATCCGATACCGTTGCAAGGACAATTTTTCAGCCGGTTGAATTATCGGTTGGTATTATTACATCGGTATTGGGGGCGCCTTTCTTTCTATTGCTTTTATATAAAAAAGGAAAAGAAAAGAGGCTTTAATATATTATGATTCGAAAGGTGATGTTTTTATGAAATTTATTACGTTTTCCGGACCGCCCTCATCCGGAAAAACTTCGGTTATTTTAAAAGCAATGGAGGAATTAAAGGATAAACATTATAAAATTGGAGTATTGAAATTTGACTGCTTGGTAACCGATGACGATAAACTGTATGCTGCACAGAATATTGACAGCAGAGTTGGTCTATCAGGCAGTATGTGTCCTGACCATTTTTTTGTCAGCAACATCGATGATTGTCTCGATTGGGGCATAAGGCGCTCCTATGATATTTTAATCAGTGAAAGCGCAGGGCTATGTAATCGCTGTTCCCCCCATATTATTGGATGTACGGCCGTATGTGTTATAGATAACCTAATGGGCATAAATACGCCTAAAAAAATCGGTCCCATGTTAAAAATGGCAGATATTATTGTGATTACAAAGGGAGATATTGTTTCACAGGCAGAAAGAGAGATATTTGCCTTGAAAATCAGACAGGCCAATCCGGATGGAATTATATTACATGTCAACGGACTTACAGGGCAGGGAGCTGGTGAGTTAGCGGTATTGATAGAGAATGCCGCACAGACTGAAACATTGAAAGGAAAGGAATTGAGAATAAGTATGCCATCTGCTCTTTGCTCATACTGTCTTGGCGAAACGCAGATCGGAATGGATAAACAAAAAGGAAATATAAGAAAAATGAAGTTGGATTAGGCTGAAAGGAAGTGATTCAAATGAAGAATTCGGTTTCATTGGAGAATTTAACTATAGAAGACTTGTTAAGAATATACCCATACTCCATGGAGTTTTTCGATATTAATGGTTTGCCGATTGATGATGTAAATAATACTGTAATAGGCTATATCACTTCACTCTCTTATGTATTTTTGGAAGATATGGGTTTGAGTCAAGAAGATTTACTTAAACGATTTCGTTCATTTATGAGTCGTATGAAGGATATCAGAGAAGAACACACTTTCAGTATCCGTGATATTACTATTATAGGTGGCAGAGATAAAAATGAAAAGCTCGAAGAAATTGAGTTGAAGATCAGAATGGGTGAAATAATATGCATTGTTGGTCCTACAGGCTCCGGAAAGAGCAGGCTGCTTGCCGATATTGAGTGGATGGCGCAAAGGGATACACCCACTAAAAGACAAATATTGATTGATGGGTCTGTTCCACCGGGAGATTGGCGGTTTTCGGTTGAACGTAAGCTGGTAGCCCAATTATCTCAGAACATGAATTTTGTCATGGATATTTGTGCTGGAGATTTTATAAAACTGCATGCACAAAGTAGAATGATAGATGATATTGAAGATAAAATGCGACAAATCATATTTCATGCAAATGAGTTGTCCGGTGAAAGATTTGACTTAAATACGCCGCTTACCTCTTTAAGCGGAGGACAGTCAAGAGCCTTGATGGTGGCCGATACTGCCTTCTTAAGCACATCTCCTATTGTGCTTATTGATGAAATTGAAAATGCCGGGATTCATAGAAACAAAGCTTTGGACCTGTTGGTGGGGCAAAATAAAATTGTACTAATCGCTACCCATGATCCCCTTCTTGCTCTAATGGGAAATAAAAGAATTGTTATCAAAAATGGTGGTATTCAAAAGGTTATTGAAACCACGCCGGATGAAAAAAAAGGTTTGCTCAGACTAACAGAAATTGACAATGATTTGATGAAATACAGAGAAGTGCTTCGTAATGGCCGAATTCTGAATGACATTAAATAAAACAGGATTTTTTTTGTTGCATATTGACAAAATAAAATAAGCAGTATACAATTTAATTAAGTATATACTTAAATTGTATCGAGCATGTATTTTTCAGATTACAATTCACAATAATAAAATGGAGGTGTAAATCATGTGCAATAAAAACGACAAATGTGATCATCCTGAACTGAGACCGGCAGACGGGAAATGCAGCGAAGAACTAATCAAGAAATGCCACGGTGACACAAAAGAGCATCCCTGTGAATCTAAGAAAGAGAAATAAGGATAGCATACAAAGCGGTTATTTTCAGTGTATAGAATAATCGCTTTGTTTTGTCTGAACAAATTCCATACATGTAGGAAAAGAGGGATATCTTGAAAAATAAGAACATATGGTTAAGTCTTCTGCAAACTTTTATGAAAGTAGGATTATTTACTTTCGGCGGTGGCTATGCAATGATCGCACTTATTGACAGTGAATGTGTGGATAAGAAGGAATGGATTACCTCAGACGAGTTGATGGACGTGACCGCTATTGCCGAGTCTACGCCAGGACCAATCGCCATCAATTGCGCTACTTATGTCGGTTATAAACAAGCGGGATTTTGGGGCTCGTTGATTGCCACCTTCGGAATTGTCTTTCCGTCCTTCATGATTATGTACATAGTTTCCATGTTTCTTGATCATTTTCTGGAAATTTCGATCATTGCCAGTGCATTCAAGGGGATTAAGGTTGCTGTCGGTATTTTGATATTAAGCGCGGGGATCAAAATGCTTCAAAAAATGATAAGGCAGATGAAAAAACAAGGTAAAAAGCTGCCTTTAGTTTTTATGGTATGCGGGTTTTTGGTAATGCTCATTATTGACATTTTCACATTAGATTTTTCAACATTTTATTTGATATTGATTGCCGGAGCTCTTGGTTTCTTGTTATTTCGCAAGGGCGGCGCTATAAAAAAACGGGGGGCGATACATAATGATCTATCTTGAGCTGTTTCTTGCCTTCCTTAAAATCGGTTGTTTTGCTTTCGGTGGTGCATATGGGGCAATTCCCCTAATTCAGGAAGTCGTACTATCTCATTCTTGGATTGATCCGGAAACGCTGATTTATTTTATTGCAGTAAGCGAGTCAACACCTGGGCCAATTATGGTCAATCCTGCTACCTATGTTGGAAGTCAGCAGGGAGGGGTATTTGGGGCAGTTGCCGCTACGGTAGGCGTAGTACTTCCTTCCTTTATCATTATTCTGTTGGTAACGGCGGTATTTAAGGGATTCCTGAAAAACAAAAATATCCAAGCAACATTAAAAGGGATAAAGCCCGCACTTGTCGGAATTATTATTGCAACAGGTGTATTTATGATTTCTGACAATTTGATGAGAGGTCCTCTCGTTTCGCGTATTGTTATAGACTGGCGCGGTGCGATTATTCTCGGGCTTCTTACGTTGGCAATAGTCATGCAAAAGAAGATTTTTAAAAAGAGCCTTTCTCCTATTTTGTTAATTGTTATTTCTGCTTGCATGGGAATGATGGTTTATTCAATTTAGTACATTTAACAAGTTTCAGAGATGGATGAGAAAAGGGTTCATGCTTTGGCTTTTTATTACACTAAGAAAAATGTGACCGCTATCTATAAATCAATAAAATAATAAAAAATCGTCCATTCGGACGATAGGCAGATTTAAAGCCCTATACTACACTAATTGTAGTATAGGATTTTTTATTTAATTAAATCCCATTGCATATTATAGTAGCATAATACCTTTCCAATATTTAGCAGAAAGATCCATACGAACTATATTATCACACTTTTGGGTGATTTCAACTTTTAGGTATTATGATAATCTTCTGTTATAAAAAAATGGTTATATGGAAATTAGATTACACAGTGTTTAAAATTATTGTACACGGAGGTAGTGAATCATTATGAAAAAAAAGAAAATCAAATCAATCCTTATAAGCTTGATCATGTTATGTAACATGATATTGCCGGGTATTGTATGGGCTGACTGGCCAACGGAAAACTGGCAGGACAGCGCGGATATACAGTGGTATACTGACCAGACAGATGCCGGACAAGGAACAAGCGGTAATCCCTATATGATCGATACGGCGGACGAACTTGCCGGTTTTGCCCTCCTCGTAAACGGTGGGAATAAATTTGCAGATCAATTTATACAGCTTGGGGCAGACATCGACTTGTCCGGTAAGGAATGGGTACCTATCGGTACCAATAGCAATAAATTTTATGGAATTTTTGACGGTGATGGTCATATTATCAGCAATATTACGATTTATGCAGAAAATGATAGTTGTGCAGCATTATTCGGATATCTCGGACAGTATTCGGGAACCTGCAGTATTAAAAATCTGGGTGTTGCCAACGTCAATATTGACGGCGCAGTAAGATACGGTGCCGGTTTGGCAGGATATATCGGGATTGACGGACAGGGTGGCAGGAACTCTGTAATCGAAAACTGTTTTGCAACAGGAAATATTTCCTCTGATTTAACCGTGTCATGCCTTGGAGGGCTTATCGGACATATTCAACTAATTAACGCACAAAATAGTTCATTGACCATTCAAAACTGCTATGCTGCATGTGATATTTCTGCTGCATGTACCAATAGTGAAGAGTGGTATCAACGATATGTTGGAGGATTCATTGCCTGGATTAATCATTTCGGCGGAACCAATGTGCCATTTACTATGAATAATTGTTATGCTGCTTCGAGAGTTACTACCGTTGTTCCCGACAGAACTTATACGGGTGGTTTTGGCGGTTATGTAAATACGTCGAGTCAAGTTACTATGGAGGACTGTATATTTGACACGCAGGCTGCAGGAATCGGCTATGGATTCAGCAGTGCCGGCGTAGATTTTGCCGGTGTGGAAGGAAAGCTTACTTCTGCTATGACCGCTACGAGTGCTCTGCCTGATGGATGGGATGATACATCCGTATGGCTGGCGGAAGAGGATTCATATCCGCAGCTCAGGGTTTTTAGCGGAAGTGACAGCTCAGTAGTGAGTACCCTGCCTCTTTTCCTGTTTGAAAATACTTCTTTTGCCGAATTGAGCGATACAAGAGCAAACGTAAGACATGACTTTACAGTACGAACTATGAGTGGAATCACTTTTAGTGCGGATCCTACCGGGATACTATCATTTGACAATGGGTCAGTGGATTTTACCAGTCCTGTAAATAATACGGAAGTTTTGATAACAGCAGAGCTTTCTTCGGGAGCAAGCAAACAATATACTGTTTTGTGCAAATCCGGAGTAGACCCCAGTGATACGACGCCTCCTGATGTAACGATAGGAGATATAATCCCTTCAGACTTTTCATCAAGCATACCTGTTACATCCGATGAATCTGCCGATATTTATATTTTGGCCAGGCTCTCATCCGAAGCAGCACCTGATGAAGGGGATATTATTGCAGACGCAAGTACAAAAAGCGGCAGTGGTACAGCGTTTACGGCATCCGTCGGCAGCTTGCAGCATTCATCAGACTATATAGCCTACGCAGTAGGAGTAGACACAGCCGGAAATGTATCCAATGTAGCCAGTAAAGCGTTTACGACTCTGGAGGATCAAACGCCTCCTGAATTTATATCTTATGGTCATTCTGTAACTATGTCAGGAGGAACAGCATCTTTCAATTGCCAATTTAATGAAACAGGTACATTTAAATATATTGCCATACCTGCCGGAGATGCGCAACCTACAAATGAACAAGTTGCCGCCGGTCAGGATGCTTCAGGTAATCCTGCTTATCTTTCAGGTGAGCAGGTTTATGCAGGAGGTCATACCACGGTTTCTATAGATGTTTCGGGTGTGTCGCCTGATAATTATAAGTTATATCTGGTGTGTGTGGATGATTACGGAAATATTTCTAATGCAATATCTCCCAATAACTTTGAGATCAAAGGAGACGTTACCTTTACCATAACCGATGGTACAAATCCTATAGAGAACGCTCAGATACAAGTAGATGAAACGACAAATAATACAGACGGAAATGGACAATCCACTTTTATCCTATCAGGAGGCAGTTATACCTATCTTGTTACAGCAACGGGGTATACGGATGTTTCCGGAAGCTTTGACGTGGATGAACAAGCGGAATTTATTCCTGTGACACTGACGGAAATAATTCCGGTCATGTTGAATTCTGTTACAGCGGATGGCAGTGCGGATACACTAACATCTACTAAAATTGACCTTGCCTTCGATACGGCCATTTCAGGGTTGACAGCGGATAATATCACCATTACCAACAGAACCGGAGCTGCCATCAAAGGAGCACTGACAGGCAGTGGATCAAATTGGTCCCTCGCTTTGGCATCGGTGACTGCTCAAGGTGAAGTAGAGTTGGCTGTAACGGCTCCTTCAGGCTACTCGATTTCAGGTTCTCCGAAAACCGTAACGGTATATAAATCACCATCTAATGATGCTTCTTTGAGTGGTTTGACGGTAGGCGGTACAACCGTAAGCGGCTTTGATCCTTCTGTTGAAGAATATTATGTTGAACTGCCCTTTGGCAC
>JAENZQ010000020.1 GCA_016841185.1 Anaerovorax odorimutans | reverse complement strand
TTTGGTCGCCTGTATTGGTTGCTGCACTTTGGTAGCCTGTATTGGTTGCTGCACTATAGTAGCCTGTATTGGTTGCTGCACTATAGTAGCCTGTATTGGATTCCTTTGCATGCTCCCAGTCAACCTTATCTAATATGAATTTAACGCCTGCATTTACCAAACCCATGATGCCAATTTCTACGCCGATTCTTAATTTTGAAACAGCAACTTTACTGCCGTCGCTATTTTTTACAATTTCCCCATCCCCTTCTACTTCGCAATATCTGCTATCAGATGGTGGGTAGTAGCCAAATACATCTAATGGATTTTCGCAAAAGTGGAATCCACTTCGACAAGTTTGCACGTTTCCTTCGTGTTCGTATTCCTTACCTACTTCATATTTGAAGTCTCTGCACTTTAAGTCCTTGTCAAATCCTTTATAGCCTTTTATCATTCTTAATTCCTCCCTTTAACTTACTTCTTCTAAAAACTTATTAATAAAATATGCTTGTCCTTTGCCTGTAACTTTTGGTGTCTTATTGACTGATATATGACCGCCTGCAATAAACTCTAAATGTTGATAGAAAATATGATTGTCTGTAACCTTCTCGATTAATATTGGAGTTTCCATATATGAATGGTCTCCTCTTTCTGTAGGCGCTGTTCTTATCGCTAACTTCCCAACTAATTCATTTACTTTCATTTACTTAACCCTCCTAATCTTCTCAACGATCGCTGAGATATCATCAAAATATAAAAGTCTTATTCTGCCTTTACATGTGATGCTGTTAAACTTGTCCAATGCTTTGAATCGGTTTCTTATAGGATAACTTCGGCAGCCGTTTATTTCTGTTACCCAGTACATTTCATTTCCCCCTAACTGGCTTTTATGAGTATTCGCTCAATAATATTGGTAAAGATTCTCTTTAGCTTTGCATCATCCTCAATGGCAGATAATTTGCAGTATTTACGCCTTTTACTTTTGGTTACTCCTTCTTCTGCCATTCTTTGCTTGGCGTTTATAACTCTCCTGTTAAGATTACATCTCGCATCAGCTTCAAGCTGCTTATAAAGTATGTCCCACATTTCCTGATAACCTCTGTTAAGTATTCCACATACTTTTCGTACGCTGTCATTTACCCAATCTCGCCATTCTTCTTTTGGCTTGTCCAATATAGATTCTTTGATGGTTTGGATTGTGCCTGTTATTTGTTGAGTAGTTGTTGTTAAATTGGTCACTTCGGTTCTTACATCTTTTAATGCTTGGGCTTGCATTATAATCAGGTCTTCTATGCACGATGGTTTTTGCTTTTGTTCCATTTCTTCAAACTTTGTCACATAAGCTGCGGTAAATAATACGCCTTTTTCTCCTGTCATTTTGTTTGCCACCATATCGCAACCCTTTCGGGTTATAAGAAAACATGGTCTTGGTTTGTTTTGAGAATCTGTATATGTATGAGGAATAAAAAAATCGGTGAGCCCAAAATTGGACTGGCTAAGAATTTCTGTATATCCCTCAATATCTCTAAGCAGATGCTTGTGTTGCTTGTCCACCATTTCTGCCACATCTCTACTGTCAATTACATATCTGCCGTGATGATTCGTTATCTGTAATTCGTTCATATGTACCTCCTTCTTGTGATAATTCCCCTCTTCTGGTAGAATGATGAAAAGGGTGGTAATTTGATGGGGTGTAACTATGGATGAAAAATTAATTGCTAAAAATTTTATAGAAAAACTGATTGGTGCAGGTGTGATAACTAATATAGAAAATGCCTGCGAAAAATATAAAACAGCTATTTCTTTGCTTAGAGAAAGCCCAGATAAAGAATTAAGCAATGAAGAATTGTCTGAAAAAATCAAAGAACTTGTTAGTCGTTATCCAGAAGTTTTGAAAGAATTATTTAAAGAATCTCCTGAACTTTTTAAATAATTTGTAAAATATACCGCCCTTTTTTCTCTTTTCGTATTCCTTTAAAAGTGATAATAATTTAATCTTATCTTCGTTTGGTATGTTGTTCACGTTTTACTCTCCTTTCTTTTGTACCTCCTATTTGATAAGAGTGCTTTCAATATAAGCATTAACATCTTCTTTTTTGAATCTGTATTCTTTGTCCATCTTGTAGCCTTTTAGTTTTCCACTTTCAACTAACTTATAAATTGTCCATCTTTTAACCCTTAGAATGTCGCATACCTCGTATAGTGTTAATAGTTCCATTTGCTTCCTCCTTCCTCATTTGTGGATTATTCAGACTTAATAGTTGACAATTGTAGATTTTTGTTATATTATTTTGGTATTTAAGCGAAACAATATTTGAAAAATCTACAAGCCTTTACTTTTCAAGAGGTTCCGGCTTTTTGTTGTCAAAATTCTTTGTCTGTAGTTTTAGTATAATGGACAATTGTCCATTTGTAAAGTACTAAATTGAAATTTGTTGAATTTTTTTATATTGTTTTGCATACTAATATTAAGAGAGGTGTAAAACATGGAAACTGTTAATCAAAGATTATTTAAACTATTAGGAGGCAAGCGTGGCTCTCAAAAAGAATTGGCTGATTATATTGGAATAAGCGATAGCACTATTAACAAATGGAAAACAAGAGGTTCAGACATACCATCAGAGTACATACCGAAAATAGCAGAATTTTTAGGCGTGTCAAAATCATATCTTTTAACAGGAAAAGAAGAAGCCCCCTTTGAGGGAGCTAATCCAGAGTTGATTAAATTTTTTAAAAAACTTCAAGAGAATAATATAGTAGATTTTGAGAATTTAACAGATGAAGAGGGCGAACGCTTGTATAATACTTTCAAAGTCGCTCTTGAAGTACAAAAAACTATGAAGAAGTAATAATGTCGAATAGTTCTTCCAGTTCTTCTTTTGATAAATGATTTAAAAGTTTAATATACTGGTAAACCCAATTCATTATATCTTCCCCCTTTGAAGATTATAATTAAATTTTATCAGCTTTTTTATAACTGGCAGTTATATTTTCGACAATGGAATATTTTTCCTGTGGAATGTTTTGACAAAATTCGACATAATAAAAATATGAAAAAGCTTCGAATTGCCATGAGATTAACTCAAAAGCAATTGGGATTACGGATTGGAGTAAGTCAAGTTTATATATCAAAGATTGAAAGAGGTGACATAGACGGATTGACAGTCAATAAAATTATTAAATTATCAAAAGTGTTTCATGTAAGCCCGGAAGAATTATTTAAAAGACTTCTCGAAAGGAAGAATTTGAATGGCTAAGAAAACGAACTGCGTTATTAATGGCGTACCTTATTTTAGAAAATATGCCACAATCAACGGCAAAAGAAAAATGTTTTACGGAGATTGTGAAAAAGATTGTTTAAAAAAAATAGATGAAGCCAAAAAATTAGCCAACTTAGGAATAATCGATAATAAGTCAACTGTTGGACAGGCTATAAGTGTATGGGTGTATGACGTTTTGCCAAGTAACCACCAGTATGCAGAAAACACATATCCCACATACGAGGGCGTATACAGAAATCAAGTAAAAGATTTAAATTTAATGAATATGAAGTTGTTTGATGTAAAAACAGTTCATGTGCAAAATGAAATAGATAAAATGGTAGAAATAAAAATACCCACAAGCAAAATTTTATCTGTTATGAAAATTCTTGGCATGTTCTTTAAATATGTTTATAATGAAGGATATATTATAAAAAATCCTTGCCTAAGAGTGAAAACCCCTAAGCCTCCAAAACCTAAAGAGATTGAAGTATATTCTAATGACGAAGTACAAAAAATTACAAAAGCAACCAAAGGAAATAGGATTAGATTTTTAGTTTTGTTAGCACTCGGAACTGGTATGAGAGAAGGGGAACTGCTTGCACTTAAACATTCCGACTTTAAAAACCCTCTGTATGTATATAAAACTCAAAAGACAAAAAGAATAGTTAGACAAGGAGAGCCAATAGAATATCAGATTATAGACGGCGACCCTAAGACCAAAGCGAGCTACAGACATATACCGCTACCCAAATTTTTATTAGAAGAATACGTTGAACACAAAAAATTATGCATTAAAGAAAAAAAAGAACAAGGCAAAGGAAAATTGTCAGAAAACGATTATATTTTTCTTTCTCCTACAGGGCTTAGATGTCAAGTAGCACAAATTCAAAAAGAATGGTATAATATTACTGTAAAAGCAGAAGTGCCCTATAAAACATTTCATTCATTGAGACATACTTATATTACGAAACTTGCACAAGCACCTAATGCAAATATAGCCACTGTTAAAGAACTTGCCGGGCATTCTAAATTAGAAACAACACTTAGATATACTCATGTAGAAATGGATCATAAAATAAAAGCAGTAGAAACTATAGATAATCTGTTTGATAATTTTGTGATAAAAGATAATGAAAAAGTTGAAAAATAAGTCTCAATAGATACTTGGACCATCTCCATCCCCTTTTGATTCTTTAATAGGTCCTTTATTCTTTTAATCATCGGTTCTTTCCCCCTTTATAGATTAAATTAGAAGTTAAAGGTTTAGAGTCAGATAACGGATGATAGATAAAATCCTCATTCAATCAAATCTTAATTTTTCCGTTTCCTGTCTCCTGTCTTCTGTTACCTTCTTACATTTCCATTAATACTGGTGTTATGATGATGATAATCAGTACCATCAAAAGGATCACTAGTGGAAATGTTAGTTTCGTTTCTGCAAGTCTTCCCATTTCTTCTGCCCTGCTTTTCCGGTTGTTCCAGACAAGATCCGCTTCCGATTGAAGCTTCTCTGACAATGTACTCCCCAAATGAATGTTATCATTTACAATGGAAACAAATCGTATTACTTCTTTTACACGGCATCTGTTGGAAAAAGCCTTGAGTTCATATATTAATGATGTGCCGCTTTCTTCAACATTTTTTATTGCTGTGGATAATTCCTCGTAAAGAGGTCTTCGTACATTTTCCCTGTTGTGTTTTTGATAGTCTTCAACAATTTTTTCCAGAGCACTTTGAACAATCAGCCCCGCATTTATTAGCAAAATCAATTTGATTATAAATTCAGGAAAATCTTTTTCGATTTGCATTCGCTTTATTTTTATGCGCTTATTGATCTTACTGCGACTTCCGTAAAAAAGTATGATCAATGTTAAAAACATAATCATAATCAAAGGCTGTACATATTTTGTTCTTTTTGTAAGCCATTGGATAGATATATTCTCATATTCCTCCGGAAGCCGGAGGTATTCACCCTGATTTTCTTTACTTAACAACTCCACCACGTCGTCAAGACGTGCTTTTATGATTTCCTGAGGAGCAGCCTGAGTTTTAAAAGGAACTATGGTTACTTCAACCGGAAATATTTCTGTCTTATCCTGAAGTTTAAGCTCTGCATACAAAACGACGTTTTGAGCTGATTCTATATCATTTGAATGTACATTTCCTCTTTCATCTACTAAATTGGGATTACTCGACATCCATTTGACGGTCACAGAAGTTGAATCATCCTTTGAATAAAGGTTCAGGGGTTTGTACACATGTTGCAGATCGGTATTCTCCCCTGATATTTTCAAATAGAATTTTTCTATTGTTTTGTTAAATCTTTGTCCTATCTCCTCATCTGAAAGAATTTTTCTTCTTACCCTGATGGTCCTGTTTTCCTGGTATTCATTATTTTTATAATCCGTAAGCGCCTGCATTTCATAAAGCTTATCTCCTTCTTCCCATAAGGGCCTTTTTATTTCTGAAATTTCCCTGCTGCTGAATTGTTCCTGTATTGCCGCTATCATCAGGAGAGTGCAGAAAATAACAATTATAAGATATAAATAAGCTGCTGTCCGGATCTTGTCCAATTCCAGCCTGGGGATATAATCCTTTTCGCCATAAAGTTCAAGATATTTATCCTTCAGAAGTTTTTCTGAACCAAATACTCTTTCGGGGAAAATTTTAATTAATGTCATGGATGCAGGATATAATAATTCCACAATTTTTTCGGGTATCCGGCTTTCTGAAAAGCCATATTTCTTCTTTCCGCACAAAAAAACCACTGTTAAAAGAATAAAGATTAATAAAAGGAAAGGTATCAACATCGCTACACCTCAATATCTGTTATCCTTGAACTCCATTTATAAGCCAGGCCAATGGCAAATAAACCTATGGTCATAATAACTCTCCCCGAAACTGTCGTATACATTTCATCCAGGTATCCCGGTGATACCAGAGTCAAAAACAATATTACAACAAAAGGCATTGCTGTCAGGATACGTGCTTCATACTTTTTTTGAGCGATTATCGTATATATTTCTCTTTTGACATTTATCTTTTCAATAATCATCTCCGAAGTTTTACGAATAATCGCCTCAAGATCTCCTCCTGTCGCCCTGCTAATTACATAAATATCTGTAAAATTGATAATATCTTCAACTTCTGTCCTTATAGCAAAATCCATAAAAATATCTTCCATGCTCTCATGGGTCTCTTCAAAGCGTTTCATCATAAACTCGAATTCTTTTAAGATGTATGCATCCTGCGAATATAACAATTCCAGATTTATTATGGCATCTTTAATGGCATAAGGCATTTGCCTGCCTGCAGATATGGAAGAAGAAATTGAATAGAGCGCATCCTTGAATTGCTCATTCAAATCCGATTTTCGCTTTCTTTTCATACTCTCCTGAAATATCTTATCCGAAAAAAAAGATAAACCTGAAAACAATATGGACAACGTAATGTTCTGATAAAAGATATAAGCTGCAAAAAATAAAATAACAGCAGTTTGCATGAATATCTTTATTTTTTCTTTTTTATTCAACTTATAAATCCCATAATGCTCCGGCAGCCCGTTTTCTTCTCTAAGTGTCTTTTGGGAATTTTTCTTTAACTTTATAAAAGCCCTTGCGGATACGGCCCGGCTTTCTACTTTCTCAAGCTTACTGCCGTACATGAGATAGAATGTGATACCCGCTATTATCACAAAAAAAATTGCGAATATACCCCACTGTAGTTTCATATCAGCCATATTCTTCACCTATTCCCACCGGATCCCCGTTATCTGAAACTTATCTGCCTTGTAAAGATGATTTCCGGTAGCTTCTAAACTTTCCACATAACCACCTTTTTCCTTATCTGTTCTTTTATATTCAAACAAGGGATTTAAGATGATTTCGCCGTCTTTGAGTCCGATTATCTCCGTAATTTTCAAAACTCGCCTGGTTTTATCATTTAAACGTCCTAAATGTACAATGATATCAATAGCCGAAGCAATTTGTTTCCTTATGGCATCTAAAGGCAATTCGGCGGCTGAAAGGACCATGGCTTCCAATCTGCTGACCATTCCTTCAGGCGAATTTGCATGACCTGTTGAAAGCGATCCTTCATGACCTGTATTCATGGCTTGAAGCATATCCAAGGCCTCCGCCCCTCGGACCTCTCCTACAATAATCCTGTCCGGTCTCATTCTTAAAGATGTCTTAATAAGCTGTCTTATCGTGACTTCTCCTTTTCCCTGTACATTGGCATTTTTCGTTTCCATCGTTACCAGGTTTTCAATATTTTCGATTTTTAATTCGGCCGAATCCTCAATGGTGATGATTCTTTCTTCTTTAGGGATATAATCTGAAAGAGCATTTAAAAAAGTGGTTTTTCCTGAACTGGTTCCACCGGATATAAATATGTTAAATTTCCCTTTCACCATTTTTTCAAGCATTTCAGCCGCTTCAGGGGTTATGGTCTGAAAACGTATCAAATCTTCCATTTTAATGCTTTTTTTAGGAAATTTTCTTATGGTAAGAATAGGACCGTTTAAAGCGATATTCTTATAAACGGCATTTACCCTTGAGCCGTCTTCCAATCTGACATCTACAATAGGATTCATATCATTAATCTCCCTGTGTACCTTAGCGGCAACTCTTCTGATTACTTCCTCCAATTGTTCCCTGTCTGAAAACTTATCCTTTATCCGGTATATATTTCCACTCTTCTCAATAAAAATATTCTCAGGTCCATTCACCATTATTTCAGTTACATCTTCATCTTCTGCATAAGGCTGCAGGATATCCAAGTCCTTTCGTGTGGAATTAAAAACAATATCTATGATTTCTTTTTTATCTTTGTAACTCAGGCCTGATGCTCTTGTTATCTCTAAAACGATGCCTTCGATCATTTCTTTTACGGACTCGTCCGAATACTTCTCATCAGATATTTTAATCACATTTCTTGTTTTCTCAATACAAGACTTCGTTAATACATCTTTCATAGTCTCACCCTTTTTATTTGTACTAAACATCTCAACCACTCAACCACACAAGATATGATCCGCTACCCTCTTTGCGCTTTTTCCAAACTCTCCCTCTAAAGAAATCTGTAAATAACCTTCTTTTTCATTAAAGCTGTCAGGGTCGTTTGCTATTATAAGGCCAGCCTTTTCTTCATCCGTACATCGGTTTAATATTAGGATGGAATCAACTGAAGCGCTGCTCTCAGTATTGGATTGATGATAAATTTTATATTTCAGCCAGTTGGAAACGGAATCTGAAATAACCATAAAGTTCTTTGAACATAGCGAAAATATAAACTCTTTTTCAAGTATGCTGCTTGAAAAGTCAATACATATATATTCATAGTCCGTCTTTTCCGAAAGCATCTCTAAAAGATAAATGATTTCTTCACGGTTGAGCTGCAATAAATCCTTATAGTTACTTTGCGGATAAAAACAATCCACATGCCATTTATCCGTAAAAATAAAGCGTTTTATCAAAGAAGCCATATTGGGTTCTTCTTTGATAAAGAGATAGTACAAAAAATCAGAAAGATTTTTTCCTTTTTCAGGACTGCAGTTGAAAAATGCTTCACTTGAAGGGATACTTTCCAGGTTAAAATATAATACTTTTTTATCTCTTATGCTTAAAAATCTGGATACTGCAACAGCAATTGAGGATGTTCCCGCTCCGCCTGAAGGTGAAAAAAAGCTAATCAATCTTGCCCCTTTTCCTATAGATACCGGTAAAATTTCTCTCGATGCTTCTCCATAGATATATTTGACCTCTTCAATGATTTTACTGACAGGCATATACTTACAAATTCTATACCTGTTGTTTTCCTTTGTTTCTTCCGATTGACCGGTTTCAGAAAGTATGATGGAAATATGCCTGCTGTCCTGAACTGTATCGGCAATATCTTCACTTATTAATATAATATGAAAATTCTTTCTTTCTTTAAGATATGCATTTAATTGACGGTCATCCGAAAAAGCCGCTATTTTAAACATTGGCTCATAATTTACAATATATTCACTTAAAGCGTTTAAATAATTTGTATCTCTATCGCACAAAACCAAAAGAAGTTTTTCCAATATACCACACCTTAATGTAAATTATTTAATTGTTTTACAATATTTTACATATATATTCTACAATTTTTCTGTGTGCTTTTCAATAGTTTTTTATAATTTTTACAAAATTTGAAATAAATTCCTTTAAAATTATTAAAAATGCCGCTGAATTTAAACATCCAGCGGTTAACTTTATAATACTGCTTATGGTATTCTGTTATGATATTTCTTATTATCACTTCATTTTCTTCCGTGTCGGTGCCTGTGGCAAAAACCGCTGCCGCATATCTGCTCTGATTTGCATAGCTCAAAATTGCCGCCTTCAATCCTCATTACTTTACCTTCTACTAAACTTTGTGCCATTTTTTTTCTTGCTTGTTCGTATATCCGCTGTATGGTTGAACGGGCAACTCCCATCATCTCTGCACTTTCTTCCTGGTTCAGGCCCTCCATATCCATTAGCCTGATGGCTTCATACTCTTCCACTGTCATTATAATGGACTCATTTGATCCTTGGGACGTGTTTAAAGGACCATAAATGTTGTTTTGGGGCAAACAGCATACTTTTCTTGATTTTCTGGGTCTTACCATTTTTCAAGCACCTCTCTTGTATATTATCATATTTCATTTATGCAGCAAACTCAATATTTTCTTTGATGAAAGTTAAAACGAGGGCATAATACCCTCATTTTAAATCTTAATCTTCATTTCGGTCTAATTCCTGATTAATCCAATCAAGCTGATCTTTAAGTATTTCTTTTTGCTCTTCAAGAGCTTGTTTTCTGTTGGAAGTGCCCGCATAAAAATTATTTCCAAAACCTCTCCTGAAGCCTAATCCCAGTCCTAATCTACCTATGGGTCTTGAAACGCGGCAAAATCCCATACCTCTTCCTGTCAATGGCCCTATACCCATTGGACCTGTTCCATCTCTTCCTGGCATTTTATCACTCCTTTCGTTTTGGGCATATACCCTTTTGTTTGATTTTATTATATATTTATTATGGGTATATGTCAATAACTTTATGCAAAATATTTATATTTTTAAAAAGAAAAAGAGCTTTCGCTCTGAATATTGAAAAAGTTAAATATATAATCTTCTTTTGAATAAACATGTATAAAGTACCGAATTTGGAGAAAGAGGTCTTATAATTAAAGCAGACAAAATTCCCTAATGTTATTGTATTTTATCTTTTAAATTATAAAGCTACAAAATTATGATTAAATATTCAGTACCATAACTTCCGGAAAGCACGTCTTTTGGTACTGATCACAACGAAAACATTCAAAAAATTCCGGAGCATCCTCTCTGGTTATGGACTTAAATCCCTGAGTCTTAAAAAAACCCGGCGCTCTGGCCACCAGATACAACTCTGAAGCCTTTTTCTTCTTGAGATAATCAATGGCTTGATTCAACAGTCCGGATCCGATATTTTCTTTTCTGAATTCAGGTTTTACGGCGATTCCGTCTATGATGTATTTTTTCTGCCGCATCGCCAGAACACATCCTCCGATAAGTTCATCTCCCTTTACCGCTTCCCAGCACTTTATAATGTCCGTAGCCTGCACAGGCTCATCTTCTGAAAATTCAAGTCCATTCTCAATAAATAACTCCACCAGTGCATCATAGTTTTGCGTCTCACGTATCATTGATCTATCATACTCCTTTAATCTTTTTGCTAATCTAAGTATATGATAAATTTAAAAATAATCAAACAAAAAAAAGCGAAGCAGCCTTAGCGGCTGCTGCTTTTTTGTTTCATCCGACATTCACAGAAAGATACTTGATGACATCATCATACTTATGCCTGTTTAAAACTGCATCCTTATCGGAGTAAAAGAATTGGATCTGAAATGATTTGTTTCCTACCACATTAATTTTCTTTATCTTGTTCTTATTCACAATAAAAGATTTATGTGTTCTCAAGAAGATATTGCTTGGCAAATCATTTTCAATATCCATCAGTGATTTATTCACCCTATAGGCTTCATCACGGGTATTCAGCAACACTTCCCTGTTTGCTCTTTCAAAAAACAATATTTCATCCAGGGGAATGAGGACCATTTCCTGCCCTTTTTTTACACTGAATTTCTTAACTTCTTTTGCCTCTTTCTCTTTCTGTGTTTTGCGAATCTCACCTATTTCATCAAGGACCTCATTAAGTCTGTCGATATCAATAGGTTTAAGGATATAGTCATAGGGATGTACGCAAAAGGAATCTATCGCATACTCCATATAACCTGTGATGAAAATAAATTCAGTATTGGGTGCTGCTTTTTTGATGATCTTTGCAGATTCCAGACCATCCAGATTCGGCATGTCAATGTCCAACAATGCCACATCTATATGGTTGCTCCCTGCAACCCTGACAGCATCCAGTCCGTCACCAGCCATAAATACTTTGCTCACATTAACATTTTCGGAAACTACTTTTTCCAACATTTTTCTTACATAATTATCATCATCACATATCAAAACATTCATAAATCTCTACAGTTCTTTCTTTAAGCAATCCGGAGCATCTGGTTCATACATCCAATGTAGTGAATAAATACCTACTCCTGTAGCTGCAACAACAGTAAGCATAAAAGCAGCTGCTGATAATAATGATTTTTTAAACATCATATTACCCCCTTTAATTTAAATTTGATTTTCATTAGCTTGTAGGCCGGTGGCGTGACGAAGAAAAATGTTGAAAAAACGCCTAAAATACTGGAAAACATATATTGATGATAATTATATATTGGGCTTAATAATACTAAAATCAACCATAGGGTCAATAAGATACCCGCCTTTATTTTCATTTTAATCCTTAATTTACGATTTTTGATTTCCTTCTTCTCTGTTCCTGCAGGTACCCATATCAAGATAACAACCATAGCATATGCAAAGGTAATAAAAGAAAGCCACATATGGTTTGTCATTAAGCTACCAAATAACTTTCCCATGGTTCCTATAACAAGCAGTAAAACAATACTAGTTATAAAGCATTTACCATAAGTATCTTTATGAGCACCTCCGATGATTGTTCTAAATGCGGAAAAAGAAAACATGCCAATCATAGTATAACTAAAAATACCTAAAATCAACGAAAGAACAAGCAATGTGCTTACTTTTAAAAAGCCTCCTAAAACAATCTGCAAACCATAGGACAGTACCTCTCTTTTATCATGGTCACAATGCAATTCATAGCTTAGATAGGATGCAATATTATCAGACAGCCTTTTTACCATACTCATCCTCCTCACTTGGTAATGTTACCTGAAAATAAATAGAATTACCCTCTCCAGTATTACATTCAATACTGCCATTATATTTTTCAACTATATTTTTCACGATAAAGAGACCGTATCCTCTTCCGGCTGCACTTTTAGAAGATACACCAGGCTCGAAAATGCTGTCTCGTACTTTATCATTTAATTTCCCTGTATTCTCTATTCTAAATATAAAATTACCATGAATATGAGTAATAGTGATTTTGATCCACTTTTCATTTTCCACTACAGAGGCTTCTTCTATAGCATTTTCAATAAGATTTGAAATAATACTGGATAACTCCCATGAGTTGATCCCGTGCAAGGAAACTTTATTCTTGCATTTCACATGAAATAAGATGCCTTTTTTTTCAGCTATTTCTTTCTTAGTGTTGATAACAGCCGTTAGAATCGGATTCCCCAGCCGGATCATCTCATTGGTGATCCGATACTCTTTTGAAATCCCTTTTATATACTCCGCCAGCTCCTCCTGTTCATTTAAAATGACCAGTGATTCGATGGCCTGGATATGAGACAAGTAATCATGTCTCTGGGTCCGGAGGAGATTCAATAAATCTTCAGTGTTCTTCATATTGCTTTTCAACAGCTCCAGCTCTGTTTCCTTTTTAATGAATGTATTTGCTTTTTTAAGTGAAACCAGCATCAAAACAGTCGTAATCAAAATAACGATATTAAATACCGGAATACTGTTTTTCAGCATATCCAAAGAAGATGTATTGATAATAGTAAAATCTATAATAATCAATAATGAAGCTTGAATAAGCATAGTGATTAAAATAATATATCTATTTCGATTCTCCACTAAATTCACCTTCTACACTTAGGTCACAAATTGTAAAACGTAGTCTTTTTATAATGAATACTACAGATAAAAATACTATGTATACAAATACACCATACGTCATAAATGTATATTTAAACTCAATACCTAATCTTGTAAAATCAATAGTAATCAATAAGTTAGCCACTGAAATAATTAGTTCTTGTATAACGCTATCAGCAAATATACCAATCAATACAGGCACAACAACTCTGTGAAGTTTAACTTTAAGAATAAATGTAGTTAGGATACAAAATGTCATAACTTGAATAATTGTATGAGCACCAAAGCTTATATTTAATACCCTTATTGTAAATGCAATACCCGCCTGTAAACAGGCGATTAGTATGATTTTTTTTAATTTTACTTTGATATTGCTAAGCATGAAGCCTACTAAAAGTACTAATATAGCCTCCGGAAATGATAGAAAAATAGATATGAGTATCGAATCAATCATAAATGTGCCCTCCGACAATAAAATGTTGAAAACGTTTTTTTACATTTTACCACATTTTTTTGCAAAAAGAATCTTTAAATATTACAAAGGATGTTCAACTGGCACATTTTAATGTCTATCAGACTGTTTGTGATTAATATACCTTTTGATTAAAGCAAAGGAATCAAGCAACTTATACCATTTTTTCTTTATCCATGTGTTCATTTTCCATAGTAATATGACACAATGTTATTTTTCTGTTTATAACAATTATTAATAATAAAAAATAAATAATATAAACCGGAAGGGAAGTAATAAAAGTATATTGAAAATTTGCACCCACTTTGTCCAAGTTAGTTCCAAAATTCTGTTCCGCTAAAGGAAAGTATATCCCCTGTAGGATTCCGTCTGTAAAAAAACCGAAGAGCACCGGTATAATTGCTTCATGAAACTTCATTTTGTAGAGAAAGGAAACAAGAACCCAAAGACTCAATATTTGTAAGATGGTATGTACTCCCATATTATTAAAACGAAAAATAATCACAATAAAAGCAATAACGCTCTGGATTCCTCCTATTAATACGATCCTCAAGATACGGATCCTTATATTGCACAAACTGAATCCCATCATAAGCATCATTATGGCTTCCGGAAAAGAAATGAATATTGCAATCAACACTGCATCGTTGAAATCCCCCATACAACCCTCCTGTGAAAACTGCTGTAATAATATGCAATATTTTATCATATTATTTTCTTTTTTTTATCAAAATTAATTAATTTGTCTATCAGGCACTTTTTTGTAGTATATTGGAATAATTGATTATTATTGTAATTTAATAATGCAGAGCAAAAGAGATATAGTCTTATAAAAATCCTATATCTCTAATACCGTGGAGACTTGTGTTTAATCCCTAAAACCCTTTTGACAAATAGGGTTTCTAATAAGACGAGTATTGTATTTATATGTCACTTAGAGTCTACTAAACTATTTAAAAAACTTCAATAGCATTTGCCTGTCAGGCACTAATCCGCTATTTATTGGCAATGCAGTTTTTATATAACGTTAAAAAGGAAGATTCTTTACGAATCTTCCCAGAGCTATTGAAAAACGTATTAAAGAATATTATTTTATTTTTTACAGTCACAGTTTACATTGCCTTCCAGTATCTCCTGCCAATCTCCTAACACATCATGGGTCCAGCAGTCATCCGCTCCCGCAGCTTCCCGCATAACAAGCGCAAAAATATAAGACAATTCCTTAACAGTGGCGCCTGCTTCCAGTGCCCCTTTAAAATGCTTAAGTACACATGGTTTTGAACGGCCTTTGATGGATAATGCAAAGCAAATAAACTGATAGGTTTTTTCATCGATCATCCGTTTTTCCTGATACAGCCGATCAATTTCATCCAACTTTTCTGTAAATTCAGGGAAAAATTCTTCAAGCATCCTCATAATAAACTCTCCTTCAATTACTTGATTAAATTTTTGATTTCATCAACTGTCGGTACTTTACCGACTACTTTAACTTCGCCGTTTATGACCAAAGCCGGTGTCATCATTACGCCATATTTTACAATCTCGCTTAAATTTTCGACTTTTATCACATCTGCATCTACGTCAAGGGCTTCTTTTGCTTTCATTACATGTTCATACATTTTTTTACATTTGGCACATCCCTGCCCTAAAATTTTCACTTCCATGACTATTCACTCCCTTTCATTCTTTTTTCAGGCCATTCACAAGGAATCCCTTTTTCCAGACATTCGGAAAGCTTCTCCAAATCTTTCTCTTTAAATTCGAGTTTATCCATTTCCCCATTGAATATTTCTCTGACAAACGGATATTCGGCAAATATAGCATCATTTATTTTATAAGAAACCCATTGGGCTTTTTTGCTGGATACTACTAAACCTGCATCACTTAAAGTTTTTAAATGTCTGGAAGTGTTAGATTGGGTAATTTCAAGACTATACTGAATTTCACATACACAAAGTTCGGTATTCTTTAACACATTCAAAATCCGAAGCCTTGTCTCATCTCCCAAAGCTTTTAATATTTTTACTAATTTCATTTCTTATCATCTCCTGTCAGATTACAATGCAACAGAAATAATTTAAGATCAGAACCTTCTTTGTACTTAACTCGGGCAGCCGCAAGGACTGTCTCTACAAACTTTCACTTTCACTTTTACTTACACTTTTACTTACACTTTACTTTTCAAACATTCCGGACTCCAAACTGCGGAATCACTAACCTCTATATTCTATACTCCATACTCCATTATATTACTATATTCAATTATACTCATATACTATGTTTCAGTCAACCCCTTCGGATTGACTTCAATTGGATTTTTCTATATTACACACGTTTAAAACACAAGTACCAATCGGTACAACTGTATTTGCCGGTTTGGCCTTCTTGAACTCTTTGGAGGAGCTCGTCATATGTTTTTGGGGGTGGTACGATCACCGGCATTCCAGGCAGCCAATTGGCCGGTGTCGGTGTCTTATATTTATCAGATGTCTGTAATCCGTCTATGACTCTTAATATTTCCGGTATCATTCTTCCTGTGGTCAACGGGTAGTATAAAATACATCTGACAATCTGCTCCGGGTCAATAATAAAAACAGACCGGACCGTTACAGTAACACTCATGGCATCCGATATCATTCCATAAAGTTTTGCAACCTTCCTGTGTGAATCGTCAATCAACGGGAAAGGAATCTGTATACCGGTTGTTCTATAAATGTTGTATACCCAGGCTAAATGGGAATACTGCCCATCTACGCTGAGTCCGATCAGCTGGGTATTTCTCTCTTTGAATTTAGGAAAATACCTGGAAAAAGCAATAAACTCCGTTGTACAGACCGGAGTAAAATCACCCGGGTGAGAAAAAAGCACAACCCATTGCCCTTTGTAATCCGACAGTCTGATAGGCCCGAAGGTAGTGTCTGCTGTAAAATCAGGTGCCTTTGACCCTAATTGAGGTAAACAAGTCCTTTCAACATCTTGCATATCTGCCATAATCTATCCACATCCTTTATATTAAATAAACACTTTGTAAAAGTATCCTTTAATATAAAATATGCAGAGCAATAGTTCTAAGTTAAACTCTTTACTCTCCTATGATCTTGACCAATACCCTCTTCTTTCTATTTCCGTCAAATTCACCGTAAAAAATCTGTTCCCAGGGACCAAAATCCAGTTTCCCTTCTGTCACGGCAACTACAACTTCTCTGCCCATTATGGTTCTCTTGAGATGTGCATCGCCATTGTCCTCAAACCCGTTATGTTCATATTGGCTGTAGGGTTTTTCCGGTGCCAGCTTTTCAAGAAAGCTTTCGAAATCTCTATGTAAGCCGGCTTCATCATCATTAATAAAGACACTTGCCGTAATATGCATAGCATTACAAAGAAGAAATCCTTCTTTTATACCACTTTCCTTTAAGCAATTTTCCACTTTCTTTGTGATATTAATAAATGCTCTCCGAGATTTAATATCAAACCAAAGTTCTTTTTTATAACTTTTCATGTTTACCTCCTATCAGCGAACAGCGATGGTCAATGAACGATTGAGCATCGGGCTTGAAACCTGAAATCCTACACCTGAGACCTGAGATCAACTTACATCATGGATCCTATATCATAGACCTCTCATCAATAAATCTTACATCATAGACCTTACATCATAAATCTTACATCATAAATCTTACATCATAGATCTCATCATAAACCTTAGATCATAGATCTTAAATCAAACCAGTTCTTTTGTATAAACCGGAATGTAAGTCAGTACACCTTTTACCCTTGTGCTTTCCATAAGAGATATTTTATTGATCCTTGCATTCCTCGCAATAGATATGTCCGATAAATCTTCATCCGGCTTGAGCTTTACCTGTCGCCCTAAAGTAATATGGGGAGAAAAGCCTCTTGTATCTTTTGAGTATCCCGACTGGAAAAGAATTTCTTCCAAATTCTCATAAAGCCAAATGAGTTTCCGGTTCTTTTCGGTTCCAATCCAGATAATACTTTTATTTCCTCTGTTAAATGTACCAATCCTGTTCATAAACAGATCAAAAGAATCTTTCCCTGCAGCAATCTGGTCCAGAGCAAGAGAAAGTGTCTTTATTTCATTATTATTGACTTCTCCTATAAACTTCAGTGTGAGATGGATATTTTCTTTTCTGGAAAAACTTCCGTTTATACTTTTATTTTTTACAATTAAGAGTTTCTCATAAATATATTCTTTTATACCGCCTTCAAATTCGATGGCATAAAATACGCGCACTTAAATCACTCCTTCAATAAGCATTCGAAACATTATAGTGTTTGAGAGAAACCTGCCTTAACAAAAAATTAAAAACTTAAATATACTGAATTAGGTAAAATTCTCTTTTAAAGGAGCCGTTCAAATTGAATATGATTCCTCTGCCTGTGCAGATCCATACATTATCCATGAGAAAACCTCATCTAAAAATACGATATCCTATGGTAATAGAATTAACAGATAAAAGGATAGAAACCAAAGTCAATAATGAAATCATTAAAACCGTTAATAACCTCCTTTCACAGCAAAACCATACCCAAAATCCCAATATTGAAATAATGGGATCATATGAAATAAAAACCAATGAAAGGAATATTCTCAGCCTTATATTGATCAGCTACGCGTACTCCGGAGGAGCACATGGTTTTACCATTATAAAAGGCCTTACCTTTGATATGACTACAGGAAAGTTAGTTTCCCTCAAAGATCTTTTTAAAAAAGACATCCCTTATAAAAAAGAATTGTCAGAAATAATCCAACAACAAATTGAAGAAAGAGATATGTTTATTCTCGGAGGTTTTAATGAAATATTTCCGGAGCAGGATTATTATATAGCTGATAAATCTCTGGTTATATTTTTTCAGTTATATCAGCTTTCCCCATATGCTCAGGGCTTTCCTGCATTTCCTATATCTCTCTATAGTATCCGGAATATTGTAGGTGATGACAGTATACTGAGAAGGATGATGACATTCTATTAGCAAGGGTTAGTGGTTAGTGTTAGTGGTTAGGTGTTAGGTGGTTAGTTGTTAGTGGTTAGTAATTAGTGATGGTGGAGATTTTGCATCTTTATTAAATCTGTGCAAAAATCTCCCCCTTAACTTTTAGTTATCAGTTTATCTTTATAAAGAAAGCAAAACATTTGCCTTACTTTTTTAGCAATGTACTTATTCTATCCTCCAGCATTGAAAGCGCAACCGTATTAAAGCCTCCTTCAGGAACAATGATATCGGCATTTTTTTTGCTTGGCTCAACAAACTGTTCATGCATCAGCTTAACAGTTGTTAAATACTGATTTATAACAGAATCCATGCTCCTGCCTCTTTCTTGTACATCTCTCAAAATCCTCCTGATAAGCCTTACATCTGCATCTGTATCTACAAAAACTTTAATATCAAACATATCCAGAAGTTCCTTGTTTTCAAATATCAGGATTCCTTCAACAATGATAACCTTTGCAGGTTCCACGGTAATGGTCTCTTTCATTCTTGTATGCTCAACAAAATTGTAAACGGGTCTTTGAATCGGTTCACCGTTTTTCAAATTCCTCAGATGCTTGATCATTAAATCAGTCTCAAAGGAATTGGGATGATCATAATTCAACTTGACTCTTTCGGAAAAAGGCAGATGATCATTAGACTTATAATAATAATCGTGACATAGTGTAATGATTTCATTACCGAATATATCCTTAATATGATTTATAAGAGTTGTTTTCCCTGATCCTGTCCCGCCGGCAACTCCGATTATGATATGTTTGTCCATAACAGCACCTCATAATTAAGCTAATTCAAGTGCAATTTCCATCATATCCGTAAATGTTTTTTCACGTTCTTCAGAACTGGTTAATTCATGGGTTACAAGACTGTCGCTTACGGTCAGCAATGTCAAGGCGTTTGCTCCAAGCCTTGCTGCATTCATGTAAAGTGCTGCTGCTTCCATTTCTACGGCAAGCACGCCCATCTTCGCCCATTTTTTCCATGAATCCGGATTGTCATCATAAAAAACATCGCTGGACAATATGTTTCCGGCCTTTACCGGTATTCCCTTTCTGTCTGCGATTTCTTTTGCTTTCATCAGCAGTTCAAAACTGGCAGTAGGGGCAAAATCACCAGGCAGCTCGAAAGTATGAACATATTGTGAATTTGTAGAAGCGCTTACAGCCAGAATAACATCACGAATTTTTACATCTTTTTGTATAGAACCGCAGGACCCGATTCTTACGAGGTTTTTGACACCAAATTCCCGGATCAGTTCATGTGAATAAATACCAATGGACGGCATTCCCATCCCCGAGCCCTGTACAGATACTTTTTTTCCTTTATAGGTTCCGGTATATCCTAACATACCTCTGACCTGATTATAACATACCGGATTTTCCAAGAACTTTTCTGAAATGAACTTTGCACGCAGAGGGTCTCCCGGAAGTAAAACTGTTTCCGCTATATCTCCTTTACTCGCTCCTATATGTACGGTCGCCATTTTATCCTCTCCTTTTGAAATTATATTATCTCAGATATACCGGTTCAGTAATTCACCAAGTATATCTTCAAATTCCTCTTCTGTCTGAATCTGTTTCAATATTTGTTCAAAACGTCCCTTTTCAGGTTCCGATAATCCGACAAACTCCTTCACGGTCCTGATCTTGCCCATACGCCTGATTAACTGAAAAAGTTTCTTTTCATCAGGTAAAAGCGCTTCGAACTCGCTTATGATTTTCAGCATTTTTTCTTTATCTTCTGGTAATTTTCCCTTTATGCTTTCAAGAAGATTAACGATATGATCGCTTTTAATAACGCTGTCGATTCCATTAAGCCCTGTAATCAATAATTTGATTTCCTGTAATTTTTCCAGGTCAGAACACTCTGAATATTGATTATTTACAATATTATACCATATTTCAGATTCCTTTTTCACTACAAATGTTCTTATCCGGATAAAATCCGGATTAATCTGATTCATTACATCAGAAGTTTCCGATGCATTTTCTTCTGATAATTCTTTGCCGCCTAAGCCCGGCATAAAATAAACAGATAGCTCTATTCCCGCTCCTTTGACTTTTCTACCGGCATCTATTTGCTGGTGCTTGGTAATGCCTTTGTGAATCAAACCAAGAACATTATCCGAACCTGATTCATAACCGGAATGGATTCTGTTGATTCCGGACTTTCTCAGCAATATCAAATTTTCTAATGACAATCTGGAAAGGGTATCTGCTCTTGCATACGTCGTCACTCTCTGTATTTCAGGAAATTTTTCCTTAAGATAACCGACAACCTCTGCCATACTTTCAGATTTCATAACAACAGAATTTGCATCCTGCAGGAAGGCTGACTGCTGCCCGTTGCGAATAAAATTATAAACCATATAATAGCAATGCCGTTCTGATTCACTTAAAGGCTCAACCTGCTTTTTAAATTTTTCAACTTCAGGTTTTTCTCCTAAGGATAGAATCATTTTCTTGTAACGGTCCATCATATCAATATCATTCTTTATCTCTTCAACGGCCCTTGCCGAAAACTTTGTTCCTTTATAAAGGGTACAGAATTTGCATCTGTTCCAGGGGCAATTTCTTGTCACTCTTAATAACAAGCTGTCGGACTCACTGGGAGGTCTTATAGGGCCAAGCTCAAAATTCATTTCCATAATTATATCCTCCTTATACTGATATCATTAGCTTGTTTAATATCTTATTGACATTTTGCATATGATGATAAAAAGCTTCCTTTTCTGCACTGCTGAGATGGTTCAACAGCTCAACCATGGCTAATATCCTGCTCTCTTTTTCCCTTTCAAAAACTTCTTTTCCTTCATCTGTAAGAAAATACATCGTATTCCTTCTATCGTTGGCATCAGTTTTCCTATTTACGATACCTTCGTCACAAAGTTTGTTTAGCATGATACACAAGCTGGATGTAGACACACCGGTTTTTGTACTTAAATCTTTGAGGTAAATCTCGCTTTCTTCTTTCAATGCAATCAGAGTCCTGAACTGCTCCTCTGTCGCCTTTAAATCTTCATTTTCCTTTAAATTAGCCTTAATTACCTTTTTAAGCCTAATCATCATTTGGTGCAATTCTTCTGCAGTCTTTCGGTCATCCGTCATTTTTTCCTTCACCCCCTTTTTCAAACTTCGATACATTCACTTTATTTTTCCATCGTCCTGTGAAATAGTATATGACCGCTGCCAAAGCTGCCACCGTCCAATCAGCTCCCACTGACCAGAAAATACCCGTATATCCGATGATCCCCGAAAGTATTTTCGCAACAGGAAGACGAACTCCCCATAAGGCTGATACGGATATGATCAAAGCGCTCAAGGTATCGCCTGCACCTCTTAAAACGCCTGTAGTAATAAACATAACAGAAGCAATGATAAAGAAGGGGCTTACAATCATAAGATATATATATCCCTTTTCAAGAACCTCAGGATTTGTATTAAAAAGCATGACCATATATTTACCAAAAAGCAGAATAGCTGCTATGGTAATCACCGAAATCAATCCCGATATCTTAAGGCCTGCCTTAAAGCCGTTCTTCACGCGTTCCTCTTTTCGGGCGCCTAAATTTTGGGCAACAAAGGCCGAAACCGCCATACTGATGTTCATTGCCGGCATGATCCCAAAGGCCTGAATGCGGGACCCTGCTGTATATGCCGCAATGACCACTGTACCAAATGAGTTGATGATACCCTGAAGAACTACAAAGCTTACGGATACCAGCATTTGCTGCACGCCTGTAGGAAGACCTATTCTCAAAGTCTCCATCAATATCTTTCTGTCAAACTGCAACTTCTTAAATGTAATTTTAACCAGTGAATGTGTCCGGTTCAGATAAATAACTCCAAAAATAAAAGAAAACAATTGAGAAATAATAGTTGCCCAAGCTGCTCCCGCTACACCTAAATGAAAGATCATGATAAACACTACGTCAAGTATAATATTCAAGATCGTTGCAATAATCAGAAAATACAAGGGTGTTTTTGAATCGCCCAACCCTCTGAGAATAGCACTGATATAATTGTACCCCACTATTCCAATCATACCCAGAAATATGACTTTTAAATAGGCCGCTGCTTCAGCAATAATTTCCGGAGGTGTCTTCAGCCAGACTAATAGCGGTCTTGTGATCAACAGCCCTACAATGGTCAGAAATATGACAACGATGTAATTGGCCACCAAACCTGTATCCATTGTCTTTATCACATTATTATAATCTTTTGCCCCATAAAATTGTGATATAAGGATACTGGAACCCATGCCGATCCCCATCAGAAGCGCAACAATCAGAAATATGATGGGAAAACTTACACCAACTGCTGCCAGCGCAGTTTCCCCTAAAAACCGTCCTACTATAATTCCATCCACCGTATTATAAAGTTGTTGAAGCACATTGCCAATCAGCATGGGCAATGCAAATACAAAAATTATTTTAGCTTCGTTTCCTTGTGTTAAGTCTTTCATTGATAAACCTCATCATTAATAAAAGTAATTTTAATTATTTTAAATTGAAAACATTTTATTGTCAAATATTTTTTTATTTTTAAGGTTTTAATTCAAGTTTATTCTCTCCTCTAACTATTATAAATATATATGTTTATGGAGTATGGAGTATAGAATATGGATTATGGGAAATAGGGGTTAGAGGATTTTCATCTCATCATTTTTCACCTTGAAAAAGCTCTGCCCCTCTAATCTTCTATCCTTCTGACCTCTTTTCTTTTTCTTTATTCTCTCTATTGACACCTGTATTTAATTATTGTATGTTATAACTGTACTAATAGTTATAGTACATTGCGTATAGTGTGCAATGATCGTGGAAGGAGGTGCACCATGTTTCAGCTAAATCTGAAAACCGGAAAACCTATTTATGAACAAATAGTAGATAAATTTAAAGAGCTTATTATCAGTGGTATTTTAAAGCCTGATGAGAAAATTCCTTCTGTCCGGGACTTGGCAAAACAGCTGACCATAAATCCCAACACCATACAAAAAGCCTATCGTGAATTGGAATATCAGGGATACATTTATTCCGTACAAGGACTGGGCAGTTTCATCTCCCGTCCTGATCAGATCATGGATCTTAATAAAGTTGAATATCTAAAAAAACAGATCCATAATAACATATGCGAATTGCTATATATGGGCATAAAACCGGAAGAGATGGAAGGGCATATCAAAAACATTTTCTCAGCATGGAAAGGGGGAAAACACAATGATTGAAGTAAAAAACTTACATAAATCCTTTAACGGATATCCCGTTCTTTCAGATTTAAATCTGAAAGTCCAAAAAGGTTCCATCTATGGTCTCGTAGGTGCCAATGGCGCCGGAAAAACCACATTGATCAAGCACATTGTCGGTGCTTATAAGCAGGACAGCGGCAACATATTGATAAAAGGCAGTCCCATTTTTGAGGATGTTTCTTTAAAATCAAGCATCGGTTACATAGCTGACGACTTATTTTTCTTCTCTATGTATAATTTAAAAAATATGTCGGCGTTTTATAAAAAAATATACCCCAATTGGAATCAGGAGAGATACAAATTTATGCTGAAACTTTTTAAGCTGGATGAGAGTAAAAGAATCAGCAAATTCTCTAAGGGCATGCAAAAGCAGGCTGCTTTTATACTGACCATGTCCTGTATGCCGGAAATACTGGTTCTTGACGAACCTATCGACGGGCTTGATCCTTTGGTAAGAAAACGCGTATGGAAAATAATCATTGAAGATGTCTCCGAAAGAGAAATGAGCGTACTTGTTTCTTCACATAATCTTAAAGAGCTTGAAGGCATATGTGATTCCATCGGTATCCTTAATAACGGTCGAATGGTTATTGAAAGAGAATTAGATGACTTAAAATCAGACATTTCCAAAATCCAGGTTGCCTACAATCTTGGAGTACCAAAAGAGCTGCAGGAAAAGTTAAATGTGCTTCACCATGAAAGAAGAGGAAGCATCGATTTATTTATCGTCAAAGGAAACAGAAATAATATTATTGAAATGCTTCAAAAAGAAAATCCTTTAATATTAGACGTACTGCCTCTTACTTTAGAAGAAATCTTTATTTATGAACTTGGGGGTGACGGCCATGAAATCAAAGACATCTTATTTTAATTTTAATAAAAACATATTTATAGAAGACTTGAAACGCCTGTGGGCAGTGCCTGTTTTATATACTCTGATTTTGTTTCTTACAAACATTTCACCTATCTTAATGGCCTACAATACATTAACGAAAAATGGTTATTATCTGGTGAACCGGCTCCTTACCAACGATACATTTTTTTCTTTTTTATTTATAACAACTGCTCCACTGGCTGTTGCCGTACTGATTTTCAGATATCTGCAGCAGACCAACTCCACAGCGGTTATGCATGCATTTCCTTTCACAAGAAAAGAATTATATGTCACTCATTGTATCTGCGGCACTCTTTTAACTATATTGCCGATTATCATAACCAGCGGTATATTACTTCTTATTAAAAAACCCGTGTACGACCATGCAACCGTGCCGGCAGATATATTCACCACAGCAGCTATAATGAAATGGACAGGTCAAAATCTGTTGATAACCTTGTCAGGTTTTTCTATTGCTGTTTTTGCAGGTATTATCACCGGAACTTCCCTGTTGCATACCATATTCGGTTTTGGTTTTTTGTTCTTGCTTCCCGGTATCGGTATGCTGGTGCTGCTTTATTTGGATGAATTTATTTTCGGTTTCAGCTCAAATTGGAGGATCAATGAATTTGTGGTAAATTTATCACCCATTACCTCAAAACTGGATGGCAATGACTTTTCATCAGGTAATATCACATGGTACATTGTTTTAACCATCTTTCTTCTTATTATTTCTTACATCCTCTATATGCACCGTAAACTGGAACGATCAACAGATTCTATTGCTTTTAACTTTCTTAAACCATTGTTTAAATACAGTGTTGCATTTTGTGGAATGACCATATTAGGCATGTATCTCATGGCATTAGGCGAAAATAGAATATTTGGCATGTATGCAGGTTTTATTATAGGATCTTTGGTTGCATATATCATTGCAGAGATGATTGTAGAAAAAACCATATGGGTTTTCAGGCATTTAAAAGGTTACTTCATTTTTCTGCTCATGGCAGCACTTTTTGCAGTGTTGATCCAAACAGACATATTGGGATATGAAAGAAGACTTCCGGCATTTGATAAAATAGAAAGCATCTATTATGGCGGCCTTCCCTCGGACAAAAAAGAATGGAAAGACCTTCATATGCTTTCAAGCGCCAATAACATTGAATCTTCTTTTGAATTTCATCAATCCATAATAGATAATAAAAAATGGCTTGAAAAAGACCATGAAAGTGAAATCTACCATATCACATTAAATTATTTCATGGAAAACGGAAAGATTTTTACCCGGCAATATGCTTTGCCTTATGAATTTTTCGAGCATAATCCATACGTCAAAAAAGTATATGAATCCGATGAATACATACGGGCCACCAACCCTATCTTTGATGTTGACGAAAAAGATTTAAAAAACATTTCTCTGGATTCCTACCTGCTGAGGGATAGGACCGTGCAGATTATTGACCCTATGGAAATAAAGGAATTATGTCAGGCCCTGAGAGAAGATCTTTTAAATGAGCGTTTTGAAGAAATGACATCCAAAAAAGCACCTATGGCCAGAATCGATTTCTTCTGGAAAGAGAATAGTGAACTACAGGAGAAATATTATCATGCACCCTCACTTAAAAAATCCTATAAAAACACTTTGAACTGGCTTGAATTCAAAGGTTATATAGATAGCATATCCGTCTATTCAGAGGATATCAAATACATTTCGATTCACAGAAAGGATGAAAATGAATACTTCATTGAAAAAGACACTGTCAGCCCGAACAGACTGACCGTGCCTGAATCCTCGCCTGACTTAATGGTCATAACAGATGAAAGTAGCGTACAAAAAATACTTGATACATATGAAAACCGCTATTATCATGCCGGTAAAGGTTACATGGTAACCATGGTCTTCAATAACGGGCAAATGGAAACCGGCTTTTATAAGAGCGATTCCGCACCGCAGTTTATAATAGAATACTTTAGATAATTCACCCAGAACCTTAATGACGCTTGTACTTAATAGCAAAAAAGATACCTTGTTGCGTTAATCACAATAAGGTATCTTTTGTTTGCTTTTTATCTACAATACTTTCTCAACATCATACATGGCACTTAAAACCTGCCAGTTTTGCGGGAAGTATCTTCCTATAGTCCAGTAACTCACGCCGCCCAAATCATATTCGTCTACAAGCCTCAACTTCGCCTCAATACTTCTTGCATCCTCAAACCATACGATATGCCGCCTGCCATTGTTATCGTAATAGTTATAATATGGAGACTGGGCAGTCTGATCATACTGTATGGCAGCCCCTACCTGACCGGCTCTGATGACTGCCGCCGTATTGGATATGGCCTCTGCTGCAGTCCCCGGTTCATAAGGCAGTGTCCAGTCATATCCGTAATTGGGTATACCCATAAGTATTTTCTGGCTTGGTATGGCAGTTACTGCATAATCAAGCACTTTACGAACCTCATTAATGGGCGCTACGGCCAAAGGCGGCCCGTATGTGTACCCCCATTCATAGGTCATTAAAATAACATGATCCACGAGTTCACCATGAACAGGGTAATCATGTGCTTCATAGAGAAGTCCCTGTTGAGTTGCTGAAATTTTGGGAGCGAGAGCCGTGGTAACGGTATATCCCAGAGGTTCAAGTCTTTGCCTTACGTTTCTTAGAAAGTCGTTATAGGCTTCTCTGTCCTCAGGATATATATACTCGAAATCAATATCCAGACCGTAATAGTTCTCGGTTTGTAATATTTCAACGATATTGTCCAAAAGGGTTTCCTGAATCTGTTCGTTGGTAAGGACAGTACGGGCAAGATCGCTGCTGAAGCTTCCGCCTTCTTCAATATTGGTAATGACCATAAGCGGGGCTACATTTGCATTTCTTGCAGCCTGAATCAATGGCTGAGCATTAACATTGCTTAAACTTCCGTCAGGGCGTACTTCATAGCTGAATATACTTAAATATGTCAGATACGGAAGTGTTTTTCTTAATGTTTCCATATTGATACTGGGAAAAGCATATCCGTTTACTTCCATAGACCCGATTTTAGAAACAGGAGCAGGAATATTGATGACCTGCCCGGGATAAATCAATCCGCCTTGTTCTATTTGAGGATTCGCCCTCAACAAAGCATTAAGACTCACCCCGTATTGCCTCGCTATTAAATAAAGAGTGTCTCCTCTTTGGACCGTATGCCTGCGGATTCCGCCGGGAACTACCAGCGCCTGCCCCACAACTAATTGGTCAGGGTTCTGCAATTCATTGGCTTCGATTATATCTGTCATAGGCACTCCATACTGCCGGGCAATAGTATATATATTATCCCCCGGTTTCACAACATGTATAATCAAGATAATCACACCTTCTACTTTTTACTCTCAGTATATGAAGGTGGGCCCAGACGGGTACCAATATTGGAGTATAGATTATGGAGTATGGAATATGGCTTGTAGATATACCTCCTCAAATATGATATATACATTTTATTACTTCAATAGTATAATTGAGTTTGACGCAGTTGTTTAATATTGCGAATATGATTATTTATATTAATCGGGGAATATATATGGAAGATTACAATATTGTAAAAATTGATTTTAATGAAATTTCAGAACTTGATGAACCAAAATGGACTCATAATAACTGTTATTTTAAGCAACTCATGAAACTTATACCAGATAATGTTGAAACTTGCCTTGACATCGGCTGTGGTAAAGGTGAACTCTCATATATGTTATCAAAAAAATCCCAAAATGTGATCGCTGTTGACCTCGCCGATAAGATGATTGAAAAGGCAAAAGTATTACATCCAAACAAGAATATCAAATATGTTTGCGGAAATATTCTCGACATGAAATTTGAAAGTGGTAGCCTTGATGTTATTATAACAACTGCTACAGCACATCACTTACCATATGAGTGGCTTTTATGTTTTTCAAAAGAAAAACTCAAAAAGGGCGGGAAACTTATTATATTAGACCTTGCAAAAGCGAAGTCTTTAACAGATTATATTATATGGGGAAGTGCTTTTATCCCTAATATTGCAATGAATCTAATAAAAAACGGCAGATTGCATAAAGATGATGCCCATTCAAAAGCAGTTTGGGAAAGGCATTGTAAGCATGATACGTATATGACAATGGAGGAGATAAAATTATTGGTTCAAAAGCACATACCAACAGTGAAAGTTAAACGCAAACTTTTTTGGAGATATTCACTCATATGGCAAAAATAATTCGCCAAATGAACATAGTATATAAACAAATTAATCTACATTAATCCTTAATAATTGATCACTTCGATACTTCTTCCATATTCAATTTATTGCATAAACGGCGGCTCTCTATTCATAAACACATTGTTACCCTCAATCATTTTCTATAATAGCTATTCCGTGTTATTAATTAATTATTTATTATTTCGTATTCACTGTTCACTGCAATACAATTTCTTATATTATAGTATCAAATATTCTTATGGATGCAAGCAAAATGCTTTTGGAAACCACGCTCAGCTTAGTTGCATATCTTTTCAAAAATGTTATATAATAACTCCAAAGGAGGGTCGATTGATTATGAAAAAATTTATTTCAGGGTTAATTGTGGGTATATTGATTACCACAACTTTTGCGGTATTTGCTTCAAGTTATAATGTAGTTCCTAATCCGTTTAAAGTCATTGTTGACGGCAATGATAAAGGACAAATAGGTTATTTGATTGATAATAGTACCTATCTACCTTTACGGCAAATGGGTGAGATTATCGGAAAAGATGTTGATTTTCAGGATAATACCATTTATGTGGGCATAATCCCAACTGCGGACAAAGGGGAATATGTTGAAACAACTTACAATGACATGAAGGCTTTCGAATACGACGAAGAGATATATTTAGTCGCCGAAGATGCTTTGGAACACTACAGTTATGAAGTTGAAATCACTGCAGAAGCTTTTGTTTTAACCAGCTCGGATTCCAAGATAACAATCAACAGAAATGATAAACAGGAAGTCATAATTGTACGTGTGGACGATGATACCAATGGCATACAGCTATATACATGCTTAAACAAAAGTTTATTTGAATAGGGGATTTTACTCCCCTATTTCCATCTTCCACTGCTCAATATTCGCTCTACGGCGATATTCACTCATATGGCAAAAATAATTCGTCAAATGACAAGACTTCTCTCTCATTTACCACCTGAACTAACAACACCACAGTTACGATTGCCTGAACCAATGCTTATGTAAAATAAAAAAGAATGTCATGGGGTCAAATGTCATGAATGTCATGGGGTCAGGCTTGACAAATTGACAAACTTTATTTCCTTAACCAAATCAATAACCAGTCCAACATTCTTCTCTGCCAAACTGGCTATATCATCCCCTCAATTTAAAAAGCAGAGCTCATCTTTTCATGAACTCTGCTCTGTGAAGTTAGGTAATAAAAGATGCCGGCACTCAGCTTTTTATAATAAATATAATCTCACCGACAAATTGGAATTTGTCAATCAAAGTAAAATAGTTCCTCAAATTTTTTATCTAATGCAATACAAAGGATCAGAGCCAATTTGGCAGTAGGATTAAATTGTCCTGTCTTTAGATATATTGGTAGACAAAGGAAACAACAACTAAATGGACAATATGCAAAAAAGAAAACAGCGATCTACATGCCCGCTGTTTTCTATAATTTGCATTTGCGTAGTTACTATTTTGTTCTGCAATACAACTTATTCTTTTCATCAAAGATAAAGCCATTTGCTAAAAGAGATTTACAGGAAGCTGTATTTTCTATTTCAGGCAATACTATAATTCTCTGGGCCTCATTTAATGAAAATACTTTTTTTACAAGTAAATCAATGATAGCTTTTCCTAATCCTTTGCCTAAATAGTTTTCTTCTCCAATCAAATAATCAATGCTATAGCTTCCAGAAAGAGGAATATCTCCGTACCAATCTTCATTAGCATCTGCACAAGTATAATGTTGGCAGAAACCTATTGGCTTATCGTTATAAAGAGCAATAAAATGATTTATAAAACTAAATTTATCAAAGCGTCCGTAAATCTCAGTCAACCAATCATTAGGGTCTTCATACCATTTCATGACATGCTCTTTATTTAACCACGTTTTCATTAAAAATATATCGCTATCTTCAAATACTCTAATTTTCAATAAATCCATATACGTTTTCTCCAAAATTTTAGTCTAAATAGGCAAAAACCATTATTGGAGGACCTCGAATGATTATAGATATTAAGAATTAACACGGATATTTTATATAAAGCATATCTATTTTACCTTCTGTCCATAATTATATAAATAATATGTATTAAGAATATCATAAATAATGTAAAAGCGAAAGGATTTAAACCACAAGGGTTTAAGTCCTTTTACTTCATTTTTGAATGGCGGAGAAGGGGGGATTCCCGCCTGTTTCACATGCTATTAACGTCGTCCACCACTCGCTCCGCTCTGGTACCGGACTCCTACGCTCGCTACAAAATCACCGTTTAGGTCATTTTGCTTTACGCTCGCGCCCTCTCGGGTTCGAATCCCCTCAATTTAAAAAGCAGAGCTCATCTTTTCATGAACTCTGCTCTGGCGGAGAAGGGGGGATTCGAACCCCCGGCACGGATACCGTGCACCGGTTTTCGAGACCGGCTCAATCGGCCACTCTGACACTTCTCCAGATAAAATAAAGGAAAACAAATAAGCTTTTATTCTCATCAGATAACAATATTAGATTTTACTCTCTTCATATGGTTCTGTCAAGCAAGGTAAAGAGTAACCTTTTATTATGTCTTGTTTTATAAACCTGTCACATAATCATTTTTTCTTCAATGCTGTCAAATTATTTTTTTACAGAAATACTTACAATGCCGCACTGAATAAGTTTAATGAGGTCTTCAGATTTTAACTCGACCTGATATCCCGGTTTTCCGGCACTTACAATTAATGTATCGGACATTTTTATCGAATCATCTATGACTGTTTTATATTTCTTTTTTTCGCAACGGACACACCGTCAATCAAACCATCCCTGTAATCGTAGGTGTGTACATCATATGAGATTTCTGCTTTATCAAGGATCCTAATGGCATTTGTCTTAAAATTTGTCAATTATCAGATTCCCTCCATTATGTTCAGCTATTTTTTTAGCAACATAAAATGAATTCGAATATTTTTTTATTTCAATTTTTTAATTGAGATATCCTAATGCTTCAAATCCATATATTTGTATATGATTATACCATATCAATTCTTATTATCCTATTTTTCCAAGTTTTTCTTTACATCTTTTTCCAACAAAAATACTTTTTTATTTCGGTAAAATATACTATAATTTTACTATAGTATTCAATAAAGGTTGATGATAATGAGCTTAAATGGGCATATTTTATCAAATATGAATGATTTAATTGGAAATTTAGCTTTATACGGAGAAGAACTGCAATCCAAACTCAAACTAGTTGGCAAAGTGGTTCCTTTTTGTTTTTGGGAGTTTGACGATATCTCTCAAAATATTGTTTTTTCCCCCGGGTCTTGTGATTTTATAAAAAAGACCATAATAATAGCCATTAAAGACCTTAACGCCTCCATCGATAAGTATGTCAATCCGGATGATGTCATACAGGTAAAGGCTTATTTCAACAACTTAGAAAAAAGTAAAACAAAAAATTCCATAGAGTTCTGCATACTTCTCCCTGATCATACCAAAAGGTATGTTCGCATAGTAAAGTGTGATTTTTCTGAAAATGATAATACTAAAATAATTGGTATCCTTTACGATGCCACCAAATGGAAAAACAGAGAAATCTCTCTTGCAGAAAGATTGAATTTTGGCAGTACGGTGATGGCTACCATTCCAAACCCCATTTTTTATAAAGACAGCAATCTTGTATATAAATATTGCAATGATTCTTTCTGCAAATATCTGGACCGGGAAATGGACCAGATCATCGATCATAATATCTTTGAAATAAGATCTGAAGAACTGGCAAAAGTGATACACCAGAAGGATCTTCAGTTGATGTCCTCCAAAGGGTCCCTTTCATATCAACTGGAAATCACCAACAAAGAAGGAACCGTTCATCATGTGGTTTTCAACAAGGCCGTAGTCCTTGGTCCAGACGGAACTCTCAAGGGAATTGTAGGCGTTATTAATGACATCACGGAACAGGTGGAAAAAGAAAAAGAAGTCAAACGGCTCATCAAATTAAAAGATGCTGTTTTAGAGATCAATAATTCTGTTATGAATATAAAGAATTTAGGTAAACTTTTTGATTTTATCCTCAAAAAAGTCCTAACATCTATGGATCATGCTGATTTAGGCTGCATATTGCTATTGGAAGATGATGATTGTTTCACCATAAAAGCTTCTATAGGCTATCTGGAAGAAGAAGTAGAACGCTTTAAACTCAGCATAGAAGATTCTATTCAATGGCGAATAACCAACGGAAATATAAAGGAAACCGTAGTTATAAATGATTTGGAAAAACATGAAGATATCATTTTCCTCAAAAACAAAGCCGGATTAAAAATCAAATCCTTTATCAGTGCACCCATCATAATAGACGGAAAAATATACGGCTTGTTAAATATTGACAGCAGCAGAAATAACGTATTTGATGAAGCAGACTTTGCCATGATGGAATATTTGAGGGGGCAGTTGGTTTTTGCTATCAACCAATTTAAGCTATATGAAAATATCACTTATCTTTCCGAACATGATGTGAATACCGGTTTATACAACAGAGGACACTTTGAAAAATTGTTTAGCACTGTCAGAAATCATGCATTGAAAAACAACGAGCCTTTTTCAGTTATATTATTTGATCTCAACGGACTAAAGCATGTCAATGATACATATGGCCATTTAGCAGGTGATAAATTGATTTTGCATTTTGCAACTACATTGAAAACATGGATCAAGGATTCGGATATTCTGGCAAGATACGGCGGTGATGAATTCATTTCTCTTATCTTCAATTCCAATATCAGCCGGCTCTCCGATGATTTAGAAAATCTCAGATTGGCTTTCGAAAACAATCCTATTCATTATGAAAACATTGCCATCGTTTGCAGCTTCAGTTATGGTATCGCCGAATTTCCTTACCATGGAACAAATTATGACAAACTCATTGAAGTTGCCGATAAGAATATGTACCTTTATAAAGGATATCTGAAAAATAAAACCATGTAACTGCACCCTGATTATATCCTGTTAAAAAAGTCCATCTGGCAGTTACTCACTTCCCTGCTGTAAGAAGGCATTTGGGTGGAGATATTTTTTTCCTTACAAAGCTTTTCAAACAGCCCTTTTAATTTTTTATAGTGATTCACGCCGCAGGAATAGCGTTGTCCAAATCGTTTCTCATACTTTTCACGCAATCCTGGAAACAGCAATTCCAGCTTTTCGTAATAATAAATCCGCTGCCTGTCCCTTAAAGTCATACCAAAGGCAGGGACGATATAGGATGCTCCGTAAACGGATGATTGATTGACAATATCGGCAATATTCTCCTCATTGTCCTCAATAAAGGGAAGTATGGGCATCATCAAAACGCCTGTCTTGATTCCAATCGCAGAAAGGACACCCATGGCTTTAAGCCGTTCCGACGGCAAAGGCGCCTCCGGCTCTATCTTTCTTGCAAGATCGTCATCCACGGTTGTTAATGTAAAGGCGATGCAGGCATAAACTTTATTGATCCTTTCAAGGACATCCATATCTCTGAGGATTAAATTGCTTTTGGTGCAAATATGTACAGGGAATCTGTATTCTGAAATAATTTCCAGGCACCTGCCCGTAAGGTTGTACTCTTTTTCCAGAGGAATATACGGGTCGCTCATAGCCCCTGTTCCGATGACACCTCTTTTTCTTTTTTGGGAAAGTTCTTTTCTAAGTAGCTCCGGTGCATTGGTTTTTACCAGAATATCATCAAAATTTTCTATCCTGTAGCACTCACTTCTCGAATCACAATAAATGCAGTGATGCTGGCACCCTCTGTAGATATTCATTCCGTAATTCACTCCGAACCACGCAGATGGCTGCTTCATGCGGTTTAATATGGATTTTGCCTGCATCTCTTCAATCATTGCTTCACCCTCCTAAACTCAATTCCTATTCTATCAAATATTTGTCCGATTTTTACAAAATTCTTTTCATGATCAAAAAATATACCCACATGTTTTAAGGGACATCAAATCCTTTGAATAACCCGTCACTTAAAAACAAATAATAGTATAATAAATATTCCTTTCGTTATCTGTTTGGATAAAATTTGTCAAGTTACTTTACCTACAATCTGAAATTTTGTTTATAAAACTTTTTTCAATCTTAAATCTCAATTTCTTAAGGTGGTGATTCTTTTGCATACTTTATGGAAAGGTTCAATAAGTTTTGGGTTGGTTAATATTCCTATAAAAATGTTTACCGCAACAGAAGAAAAAGATATCCGGTTCAAATATTTGCATAAGGACTGTAATACGCCAATTAAATATGAAAAAGTATGCCCTACCTGTAATAAAAAAATTGGCGAAGGAGATATTGTCCGTGGATTTGAATACGAACCCGGCCAATTTATTATCGTAGACAAATCGGATTTTGATTCTCTTAAAACTTCTGTGAATTCCAAATCCATAGAAATCCTGGACTTTGTCAGCCTTGATGAAATAGATCCAATTTACTTTGAAAAATCTTATTTCCTGACACCACAGGATAACGGAGGTAATGCATACAGCCTTCTACGAAAAGTCATGATGGATACTAAAAAAATCGCTATTGCCAAGGTAACCATTAGGAACAGACAATCTTTGGCCGCCTTGAGAATTTACAACAATGTTCTCCTTATGGAAACCATTTTTTATCCGGATGAAATACGATCGGTCAGCCTTGTTCCAGGCATCCCGGAAGAATCAGAGGTAAATGAAAAAGAACTGGATATTGCCACAAAGCTTGTGGACAATCTTACAGAAACCTTTGATCCTGCAAAATATACGGATGATTACCGGGAAGCTTTAAGAAATCTTATTAACAAAAAAATCGAAGGCAAAGAAATCCAAACAGCTCCGGAAGCACCTGAAAGAAATGTCATTGATCTTATGGAAGCATTAAAAGCAAGTGTCAAAGAAACTAAAAAAGCACCTGCAAAGAAAAAGAAAAAGACTTCCGAACGAAAGAGTGCCGGATAATGATCAAAGAGTTTTTCAACCCCATGGAACCGATACTTAAAAGCATTATTACACATCATTCTGATTTTATCCATCAAATAAAATGGGATGGCATTCGAGGCATTCTCTATATGGAAAATTCCAGAGTAAAAATCGTGACAAGAAAAAATATGGATATTACTTCCAAATATCCTGAACTTCAAAGATTAAAAGAAAATTTTAAAGGACGTAACGGTATCTTAGACGGAGAAATCGTTGCTTTTGATGATAAAAACAGGCCTGATTTTCAAAAAATACTCTCCCGGCATATGCTGAAATCCGACTGTAAAATTAATCATCTAATGAAAAACGATCCTGTCTCCTACATCGTATTTGATATACTATATCTTAATGATCAGGATTTGAGGCAATTAGAATACTCTGAAAGAAAAGCAGCCTTACAGGAACATTATCTGAATGGAGGCTTTACTGCGATTACCGATGATTTTTCAGACGGAGATTCTCTTTTTAACCTTATGAAGGAAAAAAAAATGGAAGGCATCGTTTCAAAAAATATAAGCAGCAAATATATCTCCGGTAAAAAACACGATCAATGGTTCAAAACAAAAATAAAAAGAAAAATGTTAGCGGTCATTGGCGGATTTAAATTAAAAGACAATCTGCCTGTTTCATTACTTCTTGGCATATATCACCAGAATGACCTTTTATATATCGGAAACGCTTCCTCCGGATTGAAACAAAATGATTTATATCTTTTAAAAGCACATATGCCTCTTTTAAAAAGTGACGCCAGCCCTTTCACAAATCACATTAAAGCTCCCGATACTTTATGGCTTAAACCTGCTTTGACTTGTTATGTCAGTTATCTGGAGAGAAACAGTCATGGCCATCTAAGGCATCCTGAAATAATAGGCTTTTCAGATGAAAAACCAGATGAAGCATGCGGGGAGGAAATAATATGCCGGCAGTAATATTACGTTATGGAGATAAAGAGGTAAAGGTCTCACACCCTGATAAATATCTCTGGCCTGAACTTGAAATCAGAAAAATCGATTACATCCAACATTTAATTAAGTTGGCACCTTTCATGTTAAAGCATATCAGTAATCGGCCATTGACTGTCATCCGGTATCCCAACGGAATACACGAGCATTTCTTTTATCAGAAGCATCTTCCTGACTATTCTCCAAAATGGGTGGACCATATCGGAGAAGATGGAGAAAAATATATTATTCTCAATACCTTGCCTGTTCTTGCATGGCTTGGTAATCAAGGTGCTCTGGAATTTCATGCAACTTTTAATCATCTATCATATCCTGATAATCCTGAATCCATTGTTTTTGATTTAGATCCTTCCGAAGGGCAGCACTTTGAAGACGTTGTTCATGCAGCTTTATTGATAAAAGACACTTTGTCTTCTCTTCAAATTGAAAGTTTTCCTAAAACATCGGGGGCTTCAGGTATCCAGATTTATATTCCTGTCGGCCACCGGTATACCTATGAACAAGCAAGAAAAATCAATGGTTTCTTTGGCTCCTATTTTACTTCTAAATACCCCCATTTTTTTACCATAGAACGAACTGTAAACAAACGGAATGGAAAAATATATTTTGATTACCTCCAAATGTGGTACAACAAGACAATCATATCTCCTTATTCTCCGAGAGCAGCGAATACCGCAGCAGTATCAACTCCTGTCACATGGAAGGAATTAGAAAAAGGCTGCCGCCCTGAAGACTTTACGCTTTTAAATATTCATAAACGTCTGGAACGAAAAGGCGACCTTTTCAATAGCCTCTATCTTCCCGAATCTTATCAAAATTTGTCTTTCGTTCTGGAAAACATATCCGAATAATGCTATACTGAACCTGTTAAATAAAATTCAAGGTGGGGCAGCTTTATGTTAGTTTCCAGAAATCAACTCCTCTTTGCTTTTTCGGAGAGTTTGGATTATGTTGAATCCATCGTTGGTTCGCACCATTACGATACCGCTTATATCGCTTTAAGTATCCTAAATGAAATGGATCTATCAGACGAATCGGTTCAGGAAATTGTTACGGCTGCAGTTATTCATGATGTCGGTGTATTTTCAAAAAATCTGTATGGACAGCTTAAAAACTATGATTTCGAAGATGAAAGCCGCCATGCGAAAATCGGATATTCGCTTTTAAACAAAATCCATTATTACAGTAACTTTGCCGAAACCATTTTATACCACCACCATCGATATGATCAAAATTTATTCGCCTGTGTTCCCTTGTCGAGTCAGATTGTATTTTTGTCCGACCGGCTTACTTTTCTGATTGACAAATCACCTGCTGATATTGCTCTCCATAAAAAATACATTCTGGATAAAGTCTCCGATGACATGGGGAAAAGATTTAATCCTGCACTTTTTCCTTTTCTTGAGAGAGCTTTGGAAAAAAATTCCTTTTGGGCAAATTATAAAAATGGTATTTCTAAAGATATAGTAAAAGCTTCTTTTAAATATGACCGGAAGATCACCGATCATGAAGAAATTAAAAATTTTCTTATTCTATTTGGGAAAATTACAGACTATAAGAGCTCTTTCACAGCCGCCCATTCTACTGGTGTTTCCAGAATTGCCCGCGAAATCGGCAAATTATATGGATTGGCACACACTACCATTTCAGACCTTGAAATCGCCGGATTAGTTCATGATATCGGGAAACTGGCAGTTGATAAAGATCTCCTTGAAAAAAATTCTTCTCTTACAGATGAAGAATTTGAAACAATCAAATCTCATATTCTATATTCTCATAAGATTCTGAGTATGATCGGTGGTTTCGAACATATCGCTCAAATCGCCTGCTCACATCACGAAAGAATGGACGGTTCGGGCTATCCAAACAGGAAAACAGAAAGAAATTTATCTACAGAAGAAAAGATTCTTATGATTGCCGATATATTTACAGCTTTGTCGGAAAATCGCCCTTATCGGCCGGCTATGAGAAAAGATGCCGTCATTAAAATTTTAAAAAACATGGCGTTGCAGAAAAAAATATGCGGGAAAATTAATACCACGGTAATTAAACATATGGACCATTTATATTCCTTAAATACAGAAACTCAAAAACAAGCTTATAAAGAATATGGATATTTAAATTTTAATACACGTAAATTAGCGTTATAGACATAAATATATGCCATATAGTTATATTTACTGTCATTTCTTGCATTTAACGGGAATCCTTGTGTTTAAATTTACCTTATTCTATTGAAGTTCACGCAGCTTTTGCTTATAATCAAAATAGAATACAATCTTGTCTTTATTATGGGTGAAGAAATGAACATAAAAGAAATAGAAAATTTTCTAAATAAAATAAGTTCTGTTATTTGCAGCAGGATTGTTTTGGAAAATGAGGAAATCAAAGAAATCCATGTAGTTTCCGATATGCAGAAAAATCCAAAACAATTATCTCGTGATATCCAATCTATTTTGATTTCCAAATTCAATATAGATGTGGATTATAAAATCATAAGTGTTGCACAAATTGAAAAAGAAAGTAGTCTCAATGAAGATTTCAGACTGAAGCTCGCTACCATTGAGCATTCCACCAACGGAAAAATATTTAATGCAAAAGTGGTTTTGGAAAAAGATGGTGAATATTTTATAGGGATAAGTTCCGGTCCCCATTCTTCAAGCAATATTCCCAAACTATTAACAGCGGCTGTTATAAATGCTGTAGAGAATTTTTTCGGTTCGGAAAACGTCTTTATAATTGAAGACGTTCTCAAAGTTATCCTTTCAGGCAAAGAAGCTTTTATAACATTAATCACCACCTTCATAAGCGGTAAAGAAACCTTGCTTTCCGGATCGGCAGCCAATGGAAAAAGCAATGATGAAATGATCGTAAAATCAGCTTTGGATGCAATCAACAGAATTTTGGTCAAATTATCTCGCGATTATCAGACCGGATAATCTTTTTCTTGAAAACAAAAGCGAAGCGGATATAGCATGCCTTAATTAGCGGACAGGCAGAGTACTCTGTAAAGGGGGCTATATTCGAATGAAGAGATTATTTATTGTTGCAATGAGTTTAATTTCTCTTATTCTTTCAGCAGGCGCTGGAGCTAGCTGGAGATAGTACAATATCCGGTCTGATAAATATATTGAGGTGAAAAAAATGAATATTCCTAAAAGAGTTTTATACTACGTAGTTATCATCACTGTTATTGCAATTGTTCTAACGCTTTTCATTTCATCTCACTACCCCTTACCAAAAATTTCTATTATATTATTTTGGATGACCCTTGCAGCAATATCTGAGTCTTTAGTAATCGTTCTCCCTAATGGCGTAGGCCTTTCTGTGAGCTTTGCCACACATCTGGCTTGTATAATAGTAAGCGGCCCATTTTTAGCAATCATAGCTTCTGCTTCTTCATATGTATTTTGTATTATAAAAAAAAGGAATAAGTTTTCACATATATTTAATACACCTTTTTATAAAACTCTTTTTAATACTGCTCAAAGTGTTATTGCTGCAGGAATATCAAGTTTAATATATTTAGGTTCAGGTGGTTCCATAGGAGAATTTAATCTTATCCCTACGATTTTCTCCGTTCTTTCTTATACACTTATAAATACTCTGCTCCTATCAGAACTTATGGCTTTAATTCATAATAAGAAAAGTATACTTTCTTCATGGATAAATATTTTCAAAGGTATTTTCTTTAATATGTTTACAATCGGACTGATTGGAGTTATTCTGGCATTGGCTTACATGAGCTATGGCCCGGGAGCTGTCATATTATTTTTTGGCCCCCTTTTGCTGGCAAGATTTTCATTCAAACTGTATATTAATATGCGAAGTACTTATTTAGAAACCATTCAGGCTTTCAATAAATTTCTCGAGGCAAAAGACACCTATACCAGCGGCCATGCTTCAAGGGTACAGCAATATGCAGAAATGATTTCACAAGCAGTTAACCTTTCGGAAGATAAAATTGAAAGTATCCGAATCGCCGCCCTGCTTCATGATATCGGAAAAGTAGGGATCAGTGATAATATTTTAAAAAAACCTTTTTCTCTTTCTGCCAGTGAATATGAAGAAATCAAAAGACATGCCATAATTGGAGCAGAAATTATTGAAGGTGTAGATTTCCTTAAAGATATCTCCACTATTATCCTGCAGCACCACGAACGCTATGACGGGAAAGGCTATCCTTTTGGCCTGAAGGAAAATGAAATACGTCCGGAAGCTGCTATTCTGGCCATTGCTGATGTGTATGACGCCATGACTTCCGAAAGGCCTTATAGAAAAGCATTATCGAAGGAAGAAGCTTTGGATGAAATAAAAAGAAATGCCGGTACTCAATTACATCCTATTTACGCAAAACATTTTATAAAACTGTTGGAAGAAGAACTTAACAACAAGGATGTGAAAACCCCATGTTAATAGAAACTGCAGGTGCTTCTTTAATAGCATCGGTTTTAAGAAAAGGCAGGATCAGTAATCTTAAAAATATTTATATCAAAGGTTGGTACTTCCTATTGGCAGCCGGAATTCTTCAGATATTATTAAAAATGGATTTTTTGAAAAGCCATTTTTATCCTGTTGTGATACTTTCCTATCTATCTATACTATTCTGCTTGGGATTAAATTATAAAAGTATCCCCATGCGCATTATTTTTATCGGTACTTTTATGAATTCTGTGCCCATTGCCCTGAATAACGGATTGATGCCCGTTTCTCTGGAGGGCCTTGAATTTGCCGGCTACGATATATTATCTCTGACATCTTCCAGAATAGACACTTTTCATTGCCTGATAACAGAATCTACCCGCTTAAGCTTTTTATCGGATATCATCCCCATTCCTGAGCCTTATCCCTTTCCTCAAATGCTCAGTATAGGAGACTTTTTTATCATGGCAGGCGTCTTCCTGTTTATCATGGAAGCCGTGAAACCGAAAAACGCAAAGGCATAGCTGCCGGCGAAATGTATATAATATATAATAAATAATTCAAGGAGGAATGCTTTATGGATCCACGAATAAAAAAGCTTGCAAATACATTGGTCAATTATTCCTGTTCTGTAAAAAAGGGAGAAAGGGTTCTTGTTTCTTCCAGCGGAAGTGCTCCGAAAAATCTTGTACGCCAACTTATTAAGGAGATTTACGCTGCAGGCGGCTATCCTTATTATGATATCAAAGACTCATCTATCTCACGTGAACTGATTATGGATTGCAATGAAGCTCAGCTTCAATTTTTACAAGAATACGAGATGGCTCAGATGAAAGGTATGGATGCTTATATAGCAATTCGTGCGTCTGACAATACTGCTGAGCTTTCTGATGTCCCTTCAGAAAATGTTAACTTGTATAATAAAATGCTGCACCCGGTACTTGAACAAAGAGTTAATCATACAAAATGGGTAGTCTTAAGATATCCCAATAATGCCATGGCACAATTGGCCCACATGAGTTTAGAAGCCTTTGAAAATTTTTATTTTAATGTCTGTAATTTAAATTATGCGAAAATGTCAGAAGCAATGGATGCTCTTGTATCCCATATGGAAAAAACAGATAGAGTTCATATTATCGGTCCCGGAACAGATTTAACTTTTTCAATTAAAAATATTCCTGTCATAAAATGCGACGGAGAAAGAAACATTCCTGATGGGGAAGTTTATACAGCTCCGGTGAAGGATTCCGTTAATGGAGTTCTTTCTTATAATACCCCTTCCGAATATCAGGGATTTACTTATGAAAAGGTCCGTTTTGAATTTCAAAATGGAAAAATAGTAAAAGCAGAAGCAAATGATACGAAACGTATCAATATGCTTTTGGATACGGATGCAGGCGCTCGTTATATCGGTGAGTTTGCTGTCGGCGTTAATCCTCATATCTTAAAACCTATGAAAGATACCTTGTTCGATGAAAAAATTATGGGAAGCTTTCATTTTACGCCCGGTAATTCTTACAAAGATGCCTTTAATGGTAATAAATCTGCTGTCCATTGGGACTTGGTCTGTATTCAGACTCCTGAACATGGTGGTGGTGAAATATATTTTGATGATGTCCTTATAAGAAAAGACGGTCGTTTCGTCATTTCCGAACTGGAAGGTCTGAATCCGGAGAATCTTAAATAATATGTAAAAGTTTAAAATGAATAAGCCCTGTAAAAATAATTATCTTCATCAAAGAGATTTTGCCCAAAAGGCAAAATCTCTTTTCTCTTTTCAATCCTTTTTATCCCAGAATTTTATAAAAATACCTGTTGAATAAGAACATATGTTCGTGATAATATGAATATACTATATTAGAGGTTAGATGTTAGAGGTTAGTGGTAGAAGGTCAAGGCGCGCCGAGATTGAGCGGCGGAATGTGCTTTTGCCGCACATGAGTACGCGAAATTGAGGCTGCAACGATGAGATTCGGGGAATTTCAGCGGTCTGGGAGGTTGCTATTATGATAATATTCCATATAGACGTCAACTCTGCATATCTAAGCTGGGAAGCTGCTTTGCGGCTTGAACAGGGTTCCCGTACAGATCTTCGCAATATTCCTTCCGTTATAGGCGGCAACCCTGAAAAAAGAAGCGGTATCGTACTGGCAAAATCTGTCCCGGCCAAAAAATATGGTGTTAAAACAGGAGAAACTTTATATGAAGCCAGACAAAAATGTCCTGATTTGACCGTCGTTCCTCCAAATTATGACTTGTATCTTAAATGCAGTAATGCCATGTATGAGCTGCTTTGCTCTTATTCTTCGCAAGTACAGAGGTATTCCATCGATGAATGTTTCCTCGACTACACAGAATCGGAAAAAATATTTGGAAAACCGATAGATGCTGCATCAGCCATAAAAGAAAGGATCAAAAGCGAATTAGGTTTTACCGTCAATATCGGTATATCCACCAATAAGCTTTTAGCTAAAATGGCATCCGAGTTTGAAAAGCCGGATAAAATCCATACATTATTTCCTGAAGAGATTGCGTCTAAGCTCTGGCCTCTTCCTATAGAAGAGCTTTTTATGGTAGGGCGGGCAACTTCAGAAAAATTGAGAAGAATCAACATAAACACCATTGGTGAATTAGCACATACCCATGTACTCTATCTTAAGACACTATTGAAAAGCCATGGTGTTGTTATATGGAACTATGCCAATGGTATCGATTACTCTCCTGTTCGTAATAATGATGAAATTATACAGAAAGGGCTGGGAAACAGTACTACCATTCCCTTTGATATAACAAACAGAAAGGAAGCTCATGCATTCCTCTTAGCTTTAACGGAACGTGTCTCTATGAGATTGAGAAGTTTTAACTGTCTCTGCTCTCTGGTTTCTGTTTCTATAAAAACCGATAGTTTCCTTCGATATTCACATCAGGCGAAGCTTAATACGCCCACGAACTCCACAACAGACATCTTCAACTCTGTCAAAACACTTTTCAATGAAGTGTGGAAGTATGAGCCGATTCGTCATCTGGGTGTCAGAGTATCGGAATTTATTTCAAAAGATTTTTACCAGCTGTCTTTTTTTGATTCCGCAGAAAAGGATCAAAATCTGGATCGAACAATTGATATCATACGGAAAAAATATGGTGATCACTCATTAGTCAGGAGCTGCTTCATCCACAGCAATATTTCTCCTGTCCAAGGCGGAGTCAACGAAGGTAACTATCTTATGATGACAAGCCTATTGTAAATAACCAGATAATAGATAACAATTAAGGTAGAAATTTAGCTTAACCTAAATTTCTGACCATAATTATTCATATTAATTCAGCTTTCCCATAATAAAAAGTAATTATATGATTGAATGTCTCCCCTGAAATATAAACACTTAGCTATATTATTCAAGTAGGAAAGTTGATTTATTAACTATTCATTAACACTTGTATCTTTGGGGGTGGTTGTATGAAAATTGTCTCAAAACCTGTTGAAATGATTGCATGGTTTAAAGATAAAAAAATTCCTGAACCATTAAGATTCAGAATTAAAAATGAGGATAATTCACATTTAATTATAAAAGTCCATAAAATTTTACTAACACGGGAAGAAAAGCTTGCCGGTATTCGATCTTATGTATATCACTGTCAAAGTATTGTAAACGGTATCGAAAAAGTCTATGAACTTAAATTTATCATTGAAGACTCCAAATGGATCCTTTATAAAATATAAAAACAGATCATAAATCTAACCACATAAGAATATTAAGTGCTTTTAAATTCTCCAAAATAAATTAATTGCTTCTTTTTTACTTTATTAAATTGATAATCTATCTCCTTCAATTTAGCTTTTCTCATGAGCCGTCGGACCTCTGTAGAAGAAATACCCTCTTTAGTGGAAATGGGCTGTCTGACAAAAACTTTCCCGTGAGGTTTAAGCAACCTTAATAAAAAGTTGAGATACGAAAGCCTTTCATCCTTGGAAATATAATCTAAATTAGAATTTATAATAATCATATCATAAATATCTTCATCCATATTGATCTTTCGAATATCTCCAAGGAAGCAATTGATGTTATCATATTTTCTAAGGATGATTTTCAAATCTTTCAGGGATAAATCTGATATATCGGAACAAGTCAGGTATCCTCCCTTGTTCAGTTTTTTAACGATACGCTTAGATAATTCTCCTTTTCCGCATCCAAATTCCAATATTGCTTCATTGCCTTTTATCCTAAACCTTTTTATGTATTCTTTATAACTCCGATTCATTGATAAAGCAGTCAGGATTCTGTTTAACACTTTCAATAAACTTTACCTCCGTCTGAGAATCATAAACCTATAAACTTTTCCCCAATTGATATCCTTTTTCCATCAGCTCTTTATCTTCTCTGGCATGAACATGTCCGCTGTGAATAATGGTTTGAACTTCCATTTGATGGGTCTTCAGGTATTTTTCAATAACATCATAATTACTTTTATAATACGTCTTGTCGGAAACGCCCTGGGAAAAAACAAGAATAGCTTTTTTATTCGGCGGCAATTTTGAATTCATCTTAATATCTTTTGTGCAGTAGTGGCGGTCAATAAAGCTTTTGAACAATCCGCTTACAGTACCCATATAGTTGGGAGATCCTAAAACCAGTACATCCGCCGTTCTTAACTTATCCCAATAATCTTTCAAATCATCGTTGATAATACAGTAGACGCCTTTCTCTTTACATACTCTGCAAGCTTGACAGCCTTTGTAATTCATTTCATTTAAATCATATACCCGAACAAGATGCCCATTCTCTCGTGCACCTTCAATTATCTTATCAATAATCGTATTGGTATTGCCATTTTTTCTGGGACTTGATTTGACGGCAATTATTTTCATTACATTGTCTCCTTACCAAATATTCCATACTAGAATAACATATTTTCCCGCATATATAAAGAAAAAATTCAGTCTGTCTTACATTGATAATCAAATGAAACAATCTATGGTGCAACCATAGATTCTCTGCCTCTTCTATCATATGGACAGTATTTTACCTAACGAAATCATGCCTTCCTTTTTAATTAATTCACCGGACATTGAAGCAGCTTTCTTTGCAAAGTTTCAAGCTTTTTTTTATCCATGGCCTCAACCCCTGAAAGAGCATACGGCAAATTCAGGCATTCATATTTATGGATGCCCATTGTATGATATGGCAATAATTCTACCTTTTCAATATTATTAAAAGAGTATATTTCCTTTTTTAATTTTTCCAGATGCCATTCAGCATCCGTTAACCCCGGTACTACCACATGTTTCAGCCAAACCTTCTTATTTTTTTTGAGAACAGCTCTCTTGAATTTATGGTATGCTTCTATGCTGGCTCCAGTAAGTTTTTCATACATTTGTGCTTCTTCGTGTTTTATGTCCAGGATCACTAAATCAGTAAATTCCAATATCTCCTCGTATTTTCCAATACCGGCCCCTGAGGTATCCAAAGCCGTATGAATGCCCTTCCTCTTACACCCTCTAAGGCATTGAATCAGAAACTCAGGCTGCATCAAAGGCTCTCCGCCTGAAAAAGTTACGCCGCCTTTGCCCGGGGTAAAATAGGGTTTATATCTTTTCGCTTTTTCTACCACCTCATCTGCTGACATTTCAATCCCATGAGCCATATTCCATGTATCCGGATTATGACAGTACAAACACCTTAGCGGACACCCCTGAAAATATATAATCATTCTGATTCCCGGACCATCCAGAGCTCCCATTGTCTCAATAGAATGAATCTTTCCCATTTTTTCACTCCCTATATTTTTTCATGGAAAGATCTATGAACAACATCCAATTGCTGTTCACGTGTCAGGCGGTTAAAATTCACAGCATATCCTGAAACTCTTATGGTTAAGGAAGGGTACTTGTCCGGGTTTTCTATTGCATCCAAAAGCATCTCCCTATCCAAAACATTGACATTCAAATGATGCCCTCCCTGGGTGAAATAGCCATCTAAAATGGATACAAGATTTTCTGTCTGATGTCTTCTAAGTTTTCCCAAAGCATGGGGCACTATGGTAAAAGTATTTGAGATGCCATCTTCGCAGACACCCTCATATCTGATTTTTGCAACGGAATTTAAAGAAGCCAAAGCACCGTTTCTGTCTCTTCCGTGAAGAGGATTCGCTCCGGGAGCAAAAGGCTCCCCTATCTTTCTTCCGTCCGGTGTAGACCCTGTCTTTTTTCCATATACAATATTGGAAGTAATGGTCAATACCGACAAAGTATGCTTTGCTCCTCTGTAAGCAGATGTTTTCCTGAGTTCTGAAATAAATTGTTCCAGGATTTCCGATGCAATAAAATCTACTCTGTCGTCGTCATTCCCATACTGGGGATATTCTCCTTCGATTTCAAAATCAACAGCAATACCATTTTCGCGAACAGGTCTTACTCTGGCATATTTAATTGCACTTAAAGAATCCGCCACAATAGACAGACCCGCTACACCGAAAGCCATGTATCTGCCGACGTAACTGTCATGGAGTGCCATTTGCCCTGCTTCATAAGCATACTTATCATGCATATAATGGATAATATTCATGGTATTGACATAAAGATCCGCTACTTTAGACAGAACCATATTCAAATTATTCCTGACTTTCTCATAATTTAAAATGTCATCATCCAATCTGTCTATACCCTCTATAACCTTTTCCCTTTTTATCTCATCAATACCTCCATTAACAGCATATAAAAGGGATTTTGCCAAATTACATCGTGCACCGAACAGCTGCATTTCCTTCCCGGTCCTCATAGCGGATATACAGCAGGCAATGCTGTAGTCATCACCGTACATAGGCCTCATGATGTCATCATTTTCATATTGAATAGAAGAAGTATTTATTGACATTTCCATGCAAAATTTTTTAAAGGATTTGGGCAGTTCTCTGGCCCACAATACCGTTATATTAGGTTCAGGTGCTGCCGAAAGGTTAGATAATGTATGAATAAACCGATAGGATGTACGCGTTACCAGCGTTCTCCCGTCAAGCCCCATTCCGCCGACGGATTCCGTTACCCAATTGGGATCACCTGCAAACAGCTCATTGTACTCATGAGTCCTCAGATGCCGGACCATTCTGAGCTTTAAAACAAACTGATCCATCAGTTCCTGTGCATCTTCTTCATTTATAATACCTGCTTTTAAATCTCTCTCTATATAAATATCCAGAAAACTGCTGGTTCTTCCTAATGACATAGCGGCTCCATTGCTTTCCTTCACAGCCGAGAGATAACCAAAGTATAAGAACTGCACTGCTTCCTTAGCAGTAGATGCCGGCTGGGAAATATCAAAACCATAAACCGACGTCATTTTCTTCATTTTCTCTAATGCTTTTATTTGTTCTGTTATTTCCTCTCTTAATCTTATTTTCTCATCATCCATATATCCTTCTAACTTCGATAAATCTTTTTTCTTCTGAGCAATTAGATAGTCAACTCCATATAAAGGTATTCTTCTGTAATCTCCTATAATCCTTCCTCTTCCATAGGCATCCGGCAGCCCGGTAAGTAATCCGACACTTCGTGCTTTTTTCATTTCATCCGTATAAGCATCAAAAACACCCTGATTATGTGTTTTCCGAAATTGGGTAAAAATCATCTCTATATTATCTTTTACAGGGTATCCGTATTGCTCTAAAGAGCTTTTCATCATGCGTATACCTCCATAAGGGTTTATCATTCTTTTAAGGGGTGCCTCTGTCTGCAATCCAAAAACTACTTCATTTTCCTTATCAATGTACCCCGGCTTAAAATTATCGATTCCTGAAATATTTTGAGTATCAACATCCAAAACACCCTTTTCAACCTCTTCTTTATGTAATCTCTCATATGCTTTCAAAACATTCAAAGTTTTCGCAGTGGGCCCGGAAAGAAAACTGCCATCTCCCTCATAAGGCATATAATTAGACTGGATAAAATCTCTTACATTAATATTACATGCCCATTCTCCTTTTTTGAAATTTCTCCATTCTTTTCTCATGTTAATACCTCCTATACATATCACCGGGTAATAACAGGTTTTTTATATAACAAACATCCGTATATTTCCAATATAAAAACCGCCCGGACTTATTATGCCCAGGCGGTCGGCTTTCATATTCATCACACTCCATGTGGTTTTTCCACTGATCCGCCAGTCGTGTGATGCATTATTCTGATACTACCATATCAAAACAGCTTTTAAATGTCAACACTATGATTTGGAGCAAAATCTTTCATTCACTAACCTCTAATCTCTAACCCATACTCCATACTCCATACTCCATACTCCATAAACTATTCTATCTCACCTGGTTCAATATGGACAATAATCTCAAAAGCATAAGGTATATTCTTTTTTATTGCTTTCTCTGCCTTGACGGCTATTTCATGACCCTCATGAACAGTCATGCTATGATCTACCTCCAGGGCCAAATCAATAAACAAATACTGTCCAATATAACGTGCCTTTATCCACGGAATACCCAAAACATCCTGGATTTGAAAAACGGTTTCTTCTATCTGTTCTAATACCTTCATTTCCGGAGAAGTATCCATCAAACCCTTAACCGACTGCCTCAAAATATTATAAGCAACCTTTAATATCATACACGCTACAATCACACCTGCCAAAGGATCCATATACTCCAACCAATGGATATTGAATCTCTGGCCAATAATGCTTCCCCCAATACCGAAAAAAGTCCCTATGGAGGAATACGCATCTGACCGATGATCCCAAGCATTGGCCATAATGGATTCACTATTTATTTTTTTCCCCTCTGCATAAGTAATTCTAAACATGAACTCTTTCACCACAATTGAGAAAAGTGCAGCTGCAAGAGCCATATAAGAAGGTGTGGTAAACGAGTGCTGCGAAACACACAGAACAATTCTTTGTATCACTGCAAATGCTGCAATAATCAGTAATATCCCTACAAAGAGTGAAGCCAGAGGCTCTACTTTCCCATGCCCATACGGGTGGCCTTTATCCCTGGGTTTCTTAGCAATCCTAATCCCTATATAAACAACAACAGTAGCAATAACATCTGATGTCGAATGCAATGCATCCGCTACCATGGCTTTACTGTTTCCTAAAATTCCAGCCATCAGCTTCAATATACTCAATACAATGTTGCCAATCAAGCATAAAAGGGTGATGGTCTCTCCCTTTTTATAATCCATCGATTGCATTCAATACCCCCTTAATTATCAAACATAATCCCTAAATCTCATTTTAACTGCCTTCCAACCAAATTTCAGGATCAGACTCTATATTGTCGGATAAAAAAACCTGTAGGAATACAGTCCCACAGGTTCTACCTGCTGCTTAAAAGCCCGGCCAATATGCCATCACACATCGCCTGTTCCGTTATCAAAATCTTACTAAAAACAGTATATAACAGATTTTATTTTTATGTCAACACCGGATATATAAACATCTGGATACTCTTTCTTTAATTTTATAGTATTCATCTGAGTGTTTCTCATTGTTATTAAAGACCCTTTGCCCATCTATCCCTCTGTCCTTCTGACCTCTATCCTTCTGATCCTCTGCCCCTCTATGAGATACATACAAATCTATTTTAAGATACCAAATGGTTTTCCCACCGGCAAAAATTCTTTCCCAAAATGCCCATTAAGCACTGCAGCTGCAGACCCATAGAATGATACTAAAGATAAAATGAATTCCGAATATGCTGCAAACCCGTGGAAAAATTCCTTCAATATCCCAAATGTGCTTAATGACAATCCGAGAAACAGACAGTCAATCAATACAAATATAATAAATAAAACCTTGCTTGTCTCCATGGCACCAATGGTCATATATATTGTAAATATCAGATATCCGATAAAAGCAAATCCAAGCTGTTTGATATCAGCAGTTTGCATGATCGTTTCTCCAAACACACCATTTTGAATAAGCCAGGTAGCTGCAACGCCAAACCAGAAAAAAGCATACCCGCCGAATGCGGTCGCCCCGAAAACATTATTGAGCTTCGCATCATTAAAGCACGCATAAAGCTGCGCAGCCGCCCCCAAGAAAATAGCCCATGGAATGATAAGTGCAGTGCCTTCCGTCCATCCAAGCTTTTGAGATGAAGCAACCAGCGTTACCATTGCAAGCCCGAAGAGACCTATTGCAGAAGGATTTGCTGTTATAACTGTAATTTTTGCATTAGAAGATGAAATATCAGACATGAAAAAAGTGCTCCTTTCATTTGATGAAGAATTATTGATTGCATATTGTATACTTAATACACATACATTTTAATATATAACATAATTCAACTATTTTCAACAAAAAATAAAAAAGAGCGAATGACAACTGCAATCAATTCACAGATTGGACAGTCTCACTTATTCACTCATATTATGCCTCGACAATGACACCAAAGGTGCCAGGCTGTTGAAAATCTCCGAATTTCTGCGTTGCTACTTTCAAGCGAACATGCTCACTTACCTGAAGTAAGCTCCGCTGCTCGCTCTCAGCGCGCCTTGAACTTCGAATTTTTCAAAAGCCTGGAGATTGTAGGCTTTTTCAACAATCTCACACCAAAGGTGCTTTCTTTTATTATAAAAGAATATTATAACCCTTTTGCTTCAGTACATCAATAATCCTTTCTCCATGGGCAACGTTATTGGTCTCCAGCCTTATATGAATAATAGTCGTATCCAATGATAGATCTTTATCATATCGATCATGATAAATATTAAGTATATTCCCGCCTTCTGCTGCAATTATTTCAGTGATTTTATTCAGCATACCCGGCCTATCCGGTACCACTGTACGAATATTTATATTTCTTCCTGCCTTTATAAGTCCTTTTTCAATAATCTTATTGATAAAATTCATGTCGATATTTCCTCCGGTCAATAAGCACACTGCTTTCCTGCCTGCTACATCTATTTTATGATTTAGAAGTGCAGCCAGTCCAACAGCTCCGGAACCTTCTACCAATTGTTTCTCTCTTTCCAGAAGCAATAATATAGCGCTTGCGATTTCTTCATCACTGACAGTAACAACATCATCTACATATCGATTCAATATGGGAAAATTCTTATCTCCGGGGCTTTTAATGGCAATTCCGTCGGCAATGGTGTATACATTTTTCAAAATAATACATTTTCCTTCTTTCTTAGAAGCTTTATAACTTGCTGCATTTTCTGCTTCAACACCAATAATCACAACATCCGGTTTTAAAGACTTGACTGCAACAGATATTCCTGAAAGCAGTCCTCCTCCTCCAATAGGCGCTATTATAACGTCCACTTCCGGAAGATTATGAATAATTTCAAGGCCAATAACACCCTGCCCTGCCATAATGTCATAATCATTAAAAGCATGGATAAAGGTCATCTGTTTTTCTTTCTGAATTTCTGAAGCTTTACCATAAGCATCGTCATAGCAATCACCATGCAGGACAACTTGAGCGCCATATCCTTCTGTAGCATTGATCTTAGAAAGCGGTGCATTTCGTGGCATTACGATTACCGCTTTTATCCCTGCCAACCCTGCCGCCAGAGCGACTCCCTGAGCATGGTTTCCTGCGCTTGCCGCAATAACGCCTTTTTTTCTTTCCTGTTCATCCAATGAAACAATTTTATTATATGCTCCTCTTATTTTAAAAGAACCGGTTCTTTGCTGATTTTCATATTTTAAAAAAACTTCTCCTCCGCAGATTTTTGAAAAAGTATTGGACTTCTCCATAGTTGTTTTATGGATAATGCCCTCAATATTTTCTTGTGCTTTATAGATATCCTTAATATCAAGCATCTCATTTCTCCCTTGTATTACAAAAAATCCTTTAACTCATTGTACCACGATTATATTATATAGTAAAACAAGGAAATTTATTCCTCTTTTATCTCTCTGAGAAATTGCACCTAAAAATACTTACTACATATAATGTATATAAAAGTTTCTATCATTCCTGAGAGGAGTATAAAAATGTCTGGTAAAAACGATAACACTATAAACCCTGACCGTTTGGCTCTTTTTGCGTCATTTTTGAGCCTGGTCAGTTCCGTTATCTTTTTCATCGTAGCAGTTGAAGTTGTGAGAAGAAATCAGGACATGGAAGAAATTGAGATTATTGGAGATACAAGCGCTTAAGTTATAATTCAATATATTTTGTTCGAACACCTTCAATGACATTAAGCTCATCCATAAAAGAGGCCAGGTTTTCTTCACCGGGAACAAGCTGAAGAAGGATGAGCCCTTCTTCCGAACAAGCATCTCCTGCCTCATGGAGCCCTATTCTCGCTTTTATACTGCAACCATATTTTGTGAAGAGGTCTTGTACCCGATCGATCTGTTTACTCCTATGATTAACTGCTAATGCCAATATCTTATGTTTTTCCATTTTTTTGCTGCCTCCTTATAATCTTTTATTATATAACAATATAACAACAAAAGAAGACCCTGTTGCTTTAATAGTCAGGAACTTCTCTTAATAATATTGAAAAGGTTGATTATAAATACTGCTTTATTTATTTCTTTTGGCTTTTATCCATCAACTCTTTTTCGCCCATTGCTATGAGCTCTCTAAATTTTATATCTCCAAAATCATGACCTTCAACTAATTTTCTTCTCCTTTTTTCAGAGGGATTATTAATATTGGAATAATTCTTATGCTCCATTAGTAAAATCAACTCTTTCCTTCTTTAAAATTATTTGTTCTTTTGATTAATTCCTGTTCTCCCATCTCTACAAGCCGTTGAGTCATTCTCCCTCCAATGGTACCCCCGTTATATATTCGTGAAGCTATTTCTTTAGATATTTCCGACTTCATTTTTTCTAAAGCCTGCCTTGCATTTGGATCCACAAGATTCATTTCAATTACCTCATTATCTCTTATTTTTTATCTCTTATCTCTCTTCCTCTCTATCCCCTGTCACCTGTCACCTTTACCTGTCACCTTCCCCTTGCTGTTTATCAACAAGCTCCTTCTCTCCCATAGCCACAAGCCTTCGTGTCATTTCTCCACCAACAGGTCCTCCATAAAATCCATATTCTCTTGATGTCATTTCCCCTTTTTCTACAGGTATTTCAAGATGATTCATCCCTAATTCTTCTGCTATTTCAGTTTTCATTTGGTTTAAAGCCTCCCGGGCATTAGCATCAACCGATTGTCTTGACATTTGATTACCACCTTCTTATTTTTAATATATAGTATTATTTTTTCATTACTTCTTTCAAGTAATTCGAGGTAAATTAAGGCGGCTTTTCCTTTGGTTGTATTTTAAAAAAGAAATACAGCAAAAAACAGAGGACGGCAGGAAAGCCATCCTTTGCTGTTTCTAAAAATAAATGCCAAATACTTAATAATTCTTCAATTCAATCTCAAAATATGCCATAGGATGCTTACATACGGGGCAGGCTTTAGGTGCTTTATCGGATAATAATGTATGGCCACAATTCCTGCATTTAAAAGTAACTTCCTGGTTTTTTTCAAAAACTTTTTTATTTTTAACGTTTTCCAATAGAGCCTTATAGCGCTCTTCATGCTGTTTTTCAATGGCAGCAACACCATCGAACAATCTTGCAATGTCTTCAAAACCTTCTTCCCGTGCTTCAGAAGCAAAGCGGCTGTACATATCTGTCCATTCATAATTCTCTCCGGCTGCAGCCGAAACCAAATTTTCCTCAGTTGTAGAAATACCGTCTAAAAGTTTAAACCATATTTTTGCATGCTCTTTTTCGTTATCTGCCGTTTCCTGAAAAAAGGCAGCAATTTGCTCATAGCCTTCTTTTTTAGCTTTTGAAGCAAAATATGTATATTTATTTCTTGCCTGTGATTCTCCTGCAAAAGCTTCCTGTAAATTTTTTTCAGTTTTTGTCCCCTTTAGATTCATAAACATTCTCCTCCTTTACCATTTTCCTTTGCCAATATGTCCGGCAATTTCAGCTTTTGATCTTTGCTTGATGATATACGCTTCATCTTTTGCTTTAGTAAAAACATCTACACAGGGAGGATCTAATTTCAAATCGATCCCTTCTTTGCATAGACTTACTATTTTATCGCAAAGATGAATCATTTCCATATGTATATCATTGGTTCTTTCAGAGGTATATATTTTGTCCTGTTCCTCCTGAGACAGTTTAATAAATTTTTCCTTTGGCGCTCCGCATTTTGGACATTTTTCCGGAGCATCCGTTCCTTCGACAGTCATGCCACAAACAGTACATTTCCAAAGCATTCTTTTATCACTCCTTTTAATAGTATTGGTTAATATATTTAACCGGCAAAGCCCACCGGGTATTTTTACATATCTTTTTTTAATCACAATTAATATTTACCACAAAAAATAAATAATAAACAAAAACTTTAAAAAAAAGGAGAGCTTTACTCTCCTTTGATTTTACCACTTGTTGTTATTTGAATAATTTCTATTGTTATTTCTTTGTTGTTTTCTCGCTCTTCTGCATTCAGGACATCTTTGTGGCTCGTTTTCAAATCCTTTCTCTTTGTAGAAAGCCTGCTCTCCTTCTGTAAAAGTGAATTCACTGTTACAATCTTTGCACACAATTATTTTGTCTGCCATTAATTTTTTACCTCCTAATTTAACTTGGACCTTGACATTCTTAATACTTCACTCCAACTAAATTAAGGAGGGCACAAGAGTCAATCCATGAGTTACTTTAACTAACGATTTTAATATACCACAACCCTTTTTATTTAACAAGTAGTTTGGATTATATTTATTAAAAATATTCTTCTTGAAAGCCCGGAATATCACCACTTTCTTCTTATTCTAATATCATCCAATTCCTTTTCCATTGCAGTTATGATTTTCTCCTTAGAGAGATTTAGTTTATCTGAAAAAATATCTGTCAATTTTCGGCTGAATTTTTTCTTCCAGATGGTAAAGGAAGGATCATAGGTTAGTGCAAAGGCCGCCATTTTTCCTATATCCGTTTCAATGGCTCCTACAGTACAATCTTCAAAATCGATTCTGGAAATTCTCTTCCCCATGATAATATAATTCCTGAAATTCATGTCGCCTAAAATCGTGTCCTTCTTATATTCTCTCAGAGCCTGGTATAAAACTCTGTGAAAATCCGCAAAGCGATTCAAGAAATCCTCATATCCCTCCGACAGTCTGATTTCAAGTTCCGTAAAGTAATCCAGAAAATTCATACCCTTAATATAATCCAAATAGAGCTGATTTCCGTCATTTGCTAAGATTTCTGGTACATTTAAATGCTTAGAAGCCAAAAAATTTAAGATATCATATTCTTTAATAAAAGAATGTTTGTTTGAATATTCTTTCAAAACATATATATTTTCTTCAATACTCACTTTGCAAACATTATGTTTTTTGCTTTTAAATATTTTTATTATCTTCATCATTAAAATCCAATAGTGATTTCAATTTTAGAATTATCTTTAAAACCGTCCAGCTCTCCAACAACTCCTATAACCGCATTATATAATATTTTTTCTACAAAAGGGACCATATCAATATCTTTTCCATTGATTTTTAAACGGGTTTTATGACTGTTAATTATACAATCTTCTCTTTTGGCGTTTCCCTTTATAATCTCTGCACATAATTGAGTACATGAATAGCCACAGACACTGCAACAATCTTCAGGAAAATCAGGCAGTCGTTCAAATACTTTACCTTCTATATAATCAACTAATTTTACTATATCTGTTTTGCTGTTCATTACCGGAATCCCTTTATATGAATCCATATGATTGGAGACAATCCCTGAAATAGCAATAACCGTTTCATCCAAACGCGCTTCTATTTCCTCTATGTTATGAGCAGTAATAATCTTAGGTGCATTGATATCTTCAACACCTTCTAATACAACAAAATCATGATCATATGCTTTCAATATTTCATTCATGGAAAGCTTGTTCTGATATAAGATATCTGTTTCATATTCCCCTCTGGCCGTAACCAATTGAGAACCGGCTTTTTTGTGCCTGTCGGTATTGGTTCCTTCCTGATCTATTCTGAAAGCCTCAAAATGAATCTCCTTTACAGATCCTACGGAATAATTTCTTCTTCTAAGCTCCCGTATAATGTTTTCAATCGTTGTTGTTTTTCCCGACTTTGTAATTCCAAATACAGAAAATACTTTCATTCTTATTCCCCCAGTATTTAAATATAGTACCATGTGATTCCGGTGACCGCTGTAATAAAGCTGACTGTTGTAATAATATAGTCCAGGGGTTTCATTTTTAAAACCAGATAACTGGTTCGAAAAGGATAAGCTCTGAAAGCTCTGGCTTCCATGGCGATTGATAACTCCTGAGCTTTTAATATGGCATTTGACACCACAGGAAAAAACAAGTAGGAATACACGGTCAGTTTCTTCCTAAAAGGTATTTTTTCGAAATCAACACCTCTGAGTTGAAGGGCTACAGAGGCATCCCTGAATTCCTCCATAAAAGTTGGCAAGAAACGTATTGCTACAGATACCATAAATGCAATTTCATAAGGCATCTTCCATTGAACCAGCCCTTGAACGATATCTCTGTAGCTTGCAGTTGTCAAAATAGATGCAGAAGCGATAACAATTCCTATGCGAAGTAAAAATGCGGCAGATTTTTGCAGCCCCAGGTCAGAAATAACAGTCAATGAACCCAGTTCCAAAATAGGGTTTCCGCCTTTGACAAATATGCTTTGAATAATGACTAATACCACAACCATATAAAGTATCCGTTTAAGTTTTATTAAAATCTTAAGCAAACTTACTTTTAATAATTTAAGGATAATAATGGTTATACAAAAAATTCCGAGCATTATTCCAATATCGTTCATCAATATCCCCATACTGGATAAACTCATCACCATAGCTAATTTAGTGCGTGGGTCAAGCTTCGAATTTGGAATCATAAGTTATCATTCCTCCTTCTATTTCAATGACCCTTTGGCCATGTTCCAGAGCAAAGGGCTCATCATGGGTAATCAACATGATTCCTTTGCCTTCTTCACGGTATTGTTTCAGTATGTCTGACAGTATTTGTTTTCTTTTCGGATCCAATGAAGTAGTAGGTTCATCCAATATCAAATATTTAGGCTGGTTGATCAGAACAGCTGCCAGTGCAAGACGCTGTTTCTCCCCTCCGCTTAAATAAAAAGGACACATGTCTTTAAGATACCCGATCTGAAAAATATCCAGCATTTTAGACACTTGCTCTTGAATCATGGTTTCGTCATAGCCTTTTAACTCAAGGATAAAAGATAATTCTTTATATACTGTAGAAGCAAACAACTGACGTGCAGGGTCCTGAAATAAATATCCAATCTGCTGTCCCCTCTGACCAAGATTCATCTTTGACGACTCCTTACCAAATAAGGTAATACTGCCCTCTTCGGGTTTAATGATTCCCATCATAAGCTTCCCCAATGTTGTTTTTCCGCTGCCGTTACTGCCTGAAATCACCGTTATTTCACCGTCATAAACAGTCAAAGACAGATCCTTAAAAAGCCTTTGGTTTTCTTTGTATGAAAAACTTATTTTGTTTAACTCTATTGCTCTTATCATAATTGCACCATCTGTTTAGGATTTAATGTTCAGATATTCTATTATCCTTAAGTATCAACGTTTTATCGGATATATCCAGATTCTTATGATCATGATCGATGAGTAATATGGTCTTTCCCTGCCGTTTCAAAGAATTTAAAACATTCTTAAGCAATTTCTTGCCTGCTTTATCGATTTGGGACATGATTTCATCGCAAATCAAAACCTGCGGTTGCAGCGTCAAAACAGAAGCAATAGCGATTAACTGCTTCTGACCTCCTGAAAGCTGATTTGGATTGGAATACCGATAATCTTCCATATTGACAAGCCTGAGGGCTTCTGAAATGCGTCTGCCTATTTCTTCCCTTTCAATGCATAAATTCTCAGGTCCAAAAGCCAATTCATCTTCAACCGTAGGCGAAAAAAGCTGAGTTTCCGGGTTCTGAAACACACTTCCGACTTTTGTTGCAATTTCCGGAAGTGTCATTTCAAGTATGTTTTTTCCAAAAATTTCCACAATGCCTTTAATATCTCCTTTATAAACATGGGGAATGATACCGGAAATACATCGGCACAATGTACTCTTTCCGCTGCCGCTCATCCCCATTAAAGCAGTAATTTCCCCTTCCTCAAGCAAAAGATTGATGTCTTCCAGAACATACTTTTCTTTACCGGGATACCTGAAAGATAAATGGCTAACCACAACTGCTTCCATTCTTACTGCACCTCTATGATCGTCAGCCATTTGCATCTTCTTGAACTGAAAGTATCGCTGACCACAATGGTTACATAAGGGCCGCTGCCGCCCTCTTCTCTTGATTTCAAAAGCTCTCCTTCTTCTGCATAGGCAAGATAAACATTTTTATCCATGAGCACTTCCTCCATGGAATAAGCGACAGTATATCCGTCTACCGCACTCAAAATCACTGTTTCCTTTCCATCAAGGTCAACGCCATTCTGTTCCAGAATATTCTTAAGCTGAACTCCTGTATAGTTTAACATAACCGGTTCTGTCTTTGACGTATCATAAACCGCTTCAAATTCTTCCACTCCTGCTGCTTGGATATCTTCCATGGATAAAGTTGCAATTTCCTCTCCTGACACCATCAATTTTACCTCAGCACTGCTCAGCATTTCCTTTCTTTGATCGGTATCCTCTCTGTTGAGGAATAAAGTAATACTTACGACAACGCCCAGTATAATGATAATAAAAATGACAATCTTAGTGATTTTATCCATAGGGCTTACCTCCTTATTTTTGAATCACAATATAAGGAACAATCATGTCCTCATACCTGCAAGCGCCATGGCTGCCTCCTTCCTCGGTTCTATGCATGCCATGATCCGCCGTAATAATGATAATACCTTCCCAGTTGTTGCTCAGAGTTTCCACATAACCGTCTATCCGGGATATGTATTGATGTACTTCATCCGACATGGGCCCAAAAGTGTGCCCCCTGTCATCAATGCCATGAAAATGTATAAAACATAAATCTGATTCATTTGCTTTTGAAAGGGCAGTTTTGAAAACCTCATCATCGATATCTCCGTCTTTATTGGCATCAATATTTAAAATAGGCTGAATTTCCGTATTTAATATTTTAATATCCCCTTCAATGAGGACAGCTTTTTTTTGATATTCCAAAGCCTTTCCAAAAATACTTACAGCATTATAAGCTCGGGTACTCCTGTCATGGATTCCATGAACATCCGGAGTTTTTCCCGTAATCATAGTTGTGAATCCTGTGTTTGTAACAGGCTTAAAGGCGCTGAAAGCCTTAATTACCGTCTCCAAAGAGCCCATATATGGCATGTATTGTTTCTCTTTTGCATATTTATACTGCTCATAGCTTAGCCCATCCAGCAAAAACACCATCACTTTCCTGCCATTTTTTAAATAGTAATCAGTATCATAGAAAGTATCCGTGATGCCCGGTAATAACCTTCCACAGTAAATGCCTGCAATATCCGTCACTTCTGCTTTCTTTGATTCGGATACATAAGAAATCGTGTTCTCATTCATTTTAAGATAGCCTGTCCCGGTTTCTATAACCTGACATCCATCTTTTCCAAAAACCACAAAAACATCCTTCTCATTCTTTTCAGAAAAAATATTATCCAAAGGCATCCGTTTTTCAGTAGTATAAACCGTTACATCATTAGCGGTATTCTCTATTTCAACTTTTGATGTTCCTTCAAAATTTATTCCGGACACACCATTTTTATAAAGCTGTCCGCAGGTTATATTCTTTATATTCGCATATTCGGTAAACAGGTTTATTCCAAATTCATTGTATTCATCTGATGCTGCAATTACAATTTCTTTAAGGTGCTTGATATTGCTGCTGATTGGATGTCTGAAATTCATGACATTCCAGCCATGTTCCTCTGAAAAATTGATATAACTTTCTTCGATACCTTCCAGATTGACTTCGGAAGTCAATCCGTCTGTACCGACAAAAAGAATTGTAGCATGATCTGAAAGAGGTTTTACTTCCTCTATCAATACCGATAAAGGGATAGCCTCTGTTTTCCGGTCATCATAAGTGATTTCAACCGTCTCATGATCTTCCATGTCGCTTACATGAATAGGATTTTCCACATCACCCATCACTTTAAAATAATAACTGTATCCGTCGTTCTTAGTATCCAGTATGCTGAAAACAAACGCCCCTATGAGTAAACCAAAAATAAATACCAATGGCATCAATGCCTTCGATTTAAAAATCATCATATCCCTCTCTTTATTGAACCGTCATGTTTAGGTGTTTAAATCTCTTTACAATATTATAGGCAATCATACCTCCCAGCCCTCCCGATAGTGCCGCACAACTTAAAGAAAGCAATAATGGTACCAGAGGCAATCTGAAAAATGCCAAATT
>JAENZQ010000019.1 GCA_016841185.1 Anaerovorax odorimutans | reverse complement strand
CATGCATTATAGCAATAACAAGAAGGTCAGACTGTGCAGATTATATACAATCTGGTAAAGAGATTTGGCCGCTTAGTCTTCATTAGTTGGTGAAACTATATCTCTTTATGTTAATATTACTTTAGAGTCGACTTTCACTAGCATCGTTATATTTGAATACGGAGGGTTTTATGAAAAAGCAATTAATTCTCATTCTTATTCTTATTTTTCTATTTCTTCTTAATTTATCTGGATGCGGAAATACTTCTGATACTTCGGATGATGACAAGGTACTCTGCAAACCATTGAGCTTCTTTCAAAGGTGAACAGCTATGAATTAATGACAAGCAGGGTTGAATCTACAAGATTTGGTGACAAGCAACTCATATCTCAAATGGTAAATGAACAGAAAATAATATTTGAACCCTTTGTCACCTGGAGTAGAAGCGATTCAACAAATACAAATTTATATTCGGGTGATCAATATAGATCGTTAGGAGAATCGTATCAAGTATTAAATGATGATCAAATTGATCTTTTCACGAGATTTGGGCTTGATGAAGATGCAACTATAGGTAATGAACCTGTCTTAGGTGAATGGAAGAAAATCTCTTCATCGACAAAGGAGCAGGCTGATTGGCTCATTGATTCGGTGAGGAGTAATTTTGATGCTCGGCTTTATTTATTAAGCTCAAATATAGACACTTTTAAATTAGTCGAAAATGATGAAGTAAAGGATGAAAACATTCTTCAATATGACGGATATCTTGAACAAACCACCATCCTAGAAGCATATCAAAAGTACATTAGAAATAATTATGTTAAGATGAATATGTTAGCAGATTCAAAAGATATGTCCCTTGATGATTTAAGAAATGAAATAACAGGGGGAGATTTGCTTGAGATTAAAATAGGAATCCCAAAGCTTGCATATTCTGAAGAGCCTGTTCCCATTTCTTTATGGATTGATAAAAGGACCTTTGAATTAACAAAAGTATCAGTTGACAAAACATTAGTGCTGCAATCGTACATGGAAAAAGAAATGCCAAAAGTTAACCCAGAGCTTGAAGAACCGATTGTTTCCAAAGCCTTGCTCACGTATGAAATAAAAAGAATAGACAATTTAAAAGAAATACCAATGCCAGATTAAGAATCTTCACATATGACAAATGGGGACAGAGCAATTTTGTCATGCGGTTTTTATCGATAGAATAAGAATTAAATCAAAAATGTAAAATATGTAGTAATACTGTTTGAGTTGATAGGAGCTATGCCAAGAAATGAGAAAAAAATTGAGGACAAACACAGAAAAAGAAATCTCTATAGGTTTATGAATATAACTTCCATATGATTTCCTTGCTTTTCAATGACAGCAACAGAAATCGGCAGGCGAAATCTTTTAGGCCCTGCGCTGCCGGGATTTACATATACTACATCTTTTATTCTTTTTTCCATGGGTTTATGAGAATGCCCATATACAACAAGATTTATTTTTTCATTTGAAAGATCATTGTCCATTCGGCTGATGTCATGAATAACATAAATGTTTAAACCTTTAAATCTAATATACTGCTTTAAAGGGAGTTTCTTTGCCCAAGGTTCATGGTCGGTATTTCCTCTGATAGCGAATACTTGTGCAATTGTATTTAACTCATCCAATACTTCAAGCTTTCCAATGTCTCCGGCATGTATAATAATATCCGAGCCTATCAAGGCTTGTTTAGCTTCTTTTCGTAGCAGACCATGAGTGTCGGAAATAAGACCAATTCTTTTTAATAAATGTGGCATTAATAATCCTCCCTATTTGTTTCATACCTTTATCTATTCAGTTATAGTTTTGCTTTATTGAATCAAAAAAAACATATATTGACAAAAGGGACAGAGTAATTTTGTCATAGAAGTGTCATAAGAAAATAACCGACATATCGGTTATTTTTGTTATATTTTGAATGATAAGCTGCCAGTTCGAGTGTAGGGCTGATAGCAACAGTTGCTAACAGGCCAAAGTAATTCTTATATGTAGATAAGTATAGATCTTTCCATCGTAGTCAAGTGTCATTTCTGATCCAAGAGCTGATGATGAAATATCAAGTACGGTCTGTGCTGTGTAGTACAGTAAGATAACGATTGCAAAATATACTTTAGCAATAGGTTCGCTGAATCCCCAGTTTGTGAACATCAATATACTGATGAAAACGAATGGAATTATACTGCTCCCGCAGATTTAAAATATCAGTCAAGTCTCTGGTGAAGCTTACCACCTTTATAATCTCTCCGGATTGATTTTTTACAGGCGTTGCCGTAACCACAAGATCCCGACTCTTTTATTATATTTTAGTAAATACAAGAACAAAGCCATGGAATATTCCTCAAAGAGATGGACCCTCTTACAGAGGAGAGCCCCATTGGATATAAGATTCTATTTTAGAAAAATTATATTTTAATAAATAGCCTACTTTAGTAAATAGAATAATAGTAATTACTATGGAGGTAAAAGTTCATGAAAAGAAAGTTTATATTTGCTTCAGCATCAAGCATCCTGGTACTATCTTTAAGTATATCCGTGGTAGCAAACAAAATTATCAACTTGTCCGATATGGAAATTCAAACTGCTTCAAATAGCAGCCAGATTTATAGCAAAGAGTCAGACGAGCAAGTATATTATAATTTGTTTGTTACTTTGCTTTATCCATATGTTGAAGAAGCAATAGATAATTACTATGATGAATATATGATATCTCTTCCCGGCGAAGCCCCCTATTCTTATAAGTTTATAAGCATTAGAAAGATTCCTGAGTTAAATTATTCATATACGGTAGAGTTAGAAGTACAGCCCTATGTTGGTCCCCATTTAAGTGTCGGTCGTGACAGGATTACTTTTAAAATCAATTTAGAAGGGGTAAAAATTGAGAAATTTGAACATATTGAAAGCTATGAGCTTCCACCACACTATCAAGACATTGTAAAAAAGAAGTTGCCTGGCACTTAAATTAAACGCCATATGATATATAATTTTATAATACATTTAATAATAAGTACTCCAGGGTGCTAAAATTATAAATTACTATTTCATTTTGCACTCTTTTCGGGTGAAATGTGTCTAAATCTGCAGTAAATGGCTATGTAAATATTCTTAATATTTCTTGATTTTTCTAAATTGAAGCTATATAATTATATCATAGGACAAAATGAAATGTTGTTTCGCATTGTGAAATTAAATAGAGATCAAGCTGCTTTAAGATGGATGCAGTATAGGAAAATGTGTTCAATGCTTTAGGACATTAAAGCGATATTACAGACTAAGAATGCGGTGACAGAGAATAATTGGAGTAGTATAGGGAGAAGATACTATATGTTACCAATAAAAGAAAGAAAAGAGAAGAACAGCAGTGTAAAATCTGTCTTAAAAGCTTTTAAAATTATAGAGGAGCTGGACAATTGCGGAGAGCTCAGCTTAGGTGAATTAAGCAATAGGCTTTCAATGGATAAAGCAACGGTACATCGCCTAATCAATACAATAAAAGAAGCGGGCTATGTGAATCAAAGTAAAGAAGATAAAAAGTATTCAAACAGCTATAAACTTTTTGTTATGGGCAATAAGGTAGTAAAAAGAACGGGTATTAAAAAAGTAGCAAGACCATATTTAGAAAAATTAGCAGACAGGGCCCAGGAGACTGTTAATTTAGGGGTCAGAGCAGATAATAAAATCATATATATCGATAAAATTGAAAGTAATTCAACCATTAAGGTCAGGTTAGATATTGGAACCAGTGTGCCAATTTATTGTTCCGGACTTGGCAAAGCATTATTAGCCTATGATTCCAAACAGGAGATAACAAAATACATAAATAACACTTGCTTCGAAAAATTTACCGAAAAATCAATTATTAACAAATCCAGATTTCTGGAAGAACTGAGTAATGTGAGAATCAACGGATTTTCCTTTGATGATGAAGAATATGTAGAAGGCCTTATTTGTTTCGGAGCCCCTATTTTTGATTTTCATGGAAGCCCCATTGCAGCTGTCAGTGTAGCATGCCCAAAATATAGATATGATGAAAGCAAACATCTTGAATTATACTCGGAACTGATATTGGAGACGGCAAGAGAAATATCTATGCAGCTGGGATATAGAGTAGAAGAATAATAAATTACATATTACATCGGAGAGAATCCGCAGGCATAAGCCCCCAAATATCGACATTAAAATCGGCCTAATAAAGATCGATTGAATAAATGAATGTGAGAGGAGGATAGGTTGATCTGTTCTAATGCTATAATTTTGTTATGTTTTTAAAGGAGGATAATATGAAGAACATTAAAAAAAGAAGATTATTAGTATTCCTTATTGTATTTGTTATGGCAACGACAGTTGTTTTTGCTGCACCTGTTATCAGCGATACAATAAAAGTAAACTTTCAAGGCAAAGATGTAGATTTTGGTGAAATGAATATCTATAATGATGATGGACGCATATATGTTCCGTATAGACAATTTTTCGAATCTATAGGCTATGATGTAGAATGGGATGATACTACCAAAACTGCATTTGCATTTGATCCATTGAGAATATCTGATTCAGTTGACAGAGAACAAAAGGTTGATGCTGCGCTCTGGCAACTTTCAGCCGAGGCAAGAGCCTGTTTCTGGCAATCATTTAATCTGGCTACTTTAAGATTTGACCAGGCATTAGAGGAGTATGAAGATGCTGATAATCTTGCTGTTATTGCTGATGTCGATGATACTTTAGTGGATGGAGTTATGTTTACAGCCGATGTTCTTCAGGACGGCGAGTGGTCAGGAGCCGCATTTGGAGAGTCTTTAGCCTCTGATGCTTGTTTACCGCTGCCAGGAGCTGTTGAATTCATGAATTATGTTGTAGACAATGGCGGTACTGTTTTTTATGTAACCAATAGAGATCCTTCCTTAAGAGAAGTTACATATTCCAGAATGGAAGAAATGGGATTTCCAATGGTTGATGAAGATCATGTATTTATCAGAGAAGAAGGAATGGCCTCCAGTAAAGAATCCAGAAGACAGGGTATAGTCGAACAAGGTTATGAGGTTGTAATGTTGCTCGGGGACAATTTAGAAGATTTCTCTGATCTTTTCCCTGTTACAGAAGGCGTTACAGCAAGAAGAGATGCAGTAGATGATATGAAAGACCAATGGGGGGATAAATTTATTGTATTTCCGAATGCGGTATACGGCGATTGGGAGAAAGCTATCTATAAGTATGACAAAACAAAAACTTTAGAAGAAAGAATGGCAGATAAAAAAGCTATATTTGATGAGTATAAATACAATCAATAAAAATAGCAACATGGTTTTTAAAATTCCAGGGATATGACCAACTAAGTATTAGTAATATTAAATTAGCGGTAAAGGAGGTAAAAACATGTCTGAAGAACAACAAAAAAGTGTTAAGTACGCGGGATCATTCCGTGAACAGTTTACTGTACGTGGAATGGTAATTGGTGCTATAGGCGCTATTATTCTAACTATGAGTTCTATGTTTGTAGCGTTGAAATTAGGGGCTTTGCCCTGGCCCATTATGTTTGTGGCCTTGGTATCCATGTTTGCACTTAAAGCAATGGGAAGTACCAACATCAATGAGATTAACGTTACGCATACTGCTATGTCAGCCGGCGCAATGGTAGCAGGCGGTCTGGCATTTACGCTGCCTGGTATCTGGATGCTGAATCCTGATGCTGCGGTCAGCTCTGTTTCTTTACTTGTAATTACTTTGGGCGGTGTTATTTTAGGCCTGATATTTACGGCATTGATAAGAAAATATTTTGTAGTTACTAAGGAACTTCCCTATCCAATGGGGCAAGCGGCAGCTGAAACTCTTATCGTAGGAGATGAGGGCGGGAAAAAGGCCGGAACGCTATTTTCATCATTAGGGATAGCTGCTGTATTTACGGTTTTGAGAGATTGGTTTGGAATGTTTTCCGGCGGAGTTGTATGGTTCCAGAGAATGATGGGTTACGGTTCACTTGGCGGTGTTTGGCTGTCACCTATGCTTTTTGCAGTTGGATTTATCATAGGGCCTGTATTCATTGGCGTATGGTTCCTGGGTGCTATTATCGGTGATTTTGGGATTCTGATAGGAGGCCAGGCGGCAGGAATCTGGGATGCCACTACTGCAGCAAATATCAAGGCATCACTTGGAATCGGGCTTATGGTAGGTACCGGTATTGGAATCATCGTCAAAGGTATTCTTCCAAAAGCAAAAGAGATCTTTGGGCCTATGTTCAGCAAAGATAATTTAGGCGGTGGCGTTATCTCTTTAAGATGGGCACCCATTGTTATGGTCATCCTTGCTTTCTTGTTTACAATTTTAGCGGATATGGGAATAGTAGCTTCAATTATTACCATAATTGGTGTATGGGTTGCTACATCCATGTCGGCACAATGTGTAGGTCAATCCGGTATTAATCCTATGGAGATTTTTGGCATCATTGTTTTAATTGCAGCTAAAGCAGCATCCAGCATCGGTCAGACCGAAGCTTTCTTTGTAGCAGCAATAGTTGCGGTAGCATGTGGTTTAGTTGGAGACGTTTTGAATGACTTTAAAGCTGGACATGTGCTCAAGTCTGATCCTAAGGCACAGTGGTTCGGAGAGTGCATCGGCGGAATCATCGGCGGATTTGTTTCTGTAATTGTTCTTTTTGTCATATTGAAAGCCTATGGCCCCGAAGCCTTCGGTAACCCTGATATGTTCCCGGCTCCTCAGGCAGGTGCCGTAGCAGCCATGGTGGGAGGTATATCTCATATGCCTGCTTTCCTGATAGGATTGGTTGTAGCGGTAGTCTTATACATTGTTAATTTCCCGGTTATGACACTTGGACTTGGTGTTTATTTGCCGTTCTATCTGTCTGCAACAGCATTTATAGGCGGCGCTTTACGATTCATCGTTATGAAGGCTGCTCCTGAATACGAAGGCAGAGGTACCGGCCAGATAATCGCTGCAGGCCTCCTGGGAGGAGAAGCTGTTGTCGGTGTTATCATAGCTTTGATACAAGCGGTTCAGATCATGCAGACAATGTAATAAAAATTGAAGAGTATAATTATCTAATATAGCGGGCAGCTTTTTGCTGCCCCTGTGTTTATTTAAGATCATAAGGATTTTTTTTATTTGATTGGAGGCTAATATGAAAGAGGTAAAGATAACCGATATAAAAGGTATAAAAGTTGGACATGCACAGGATCTTAACGGAGGTTCCGGCTGTACAGTTATCTTGTGTGAAAATGGTGCATATGCCGGCGTGGATGTCAGAGGGGGAGGACCTGCTTCCAGAGAGACTGAGTTGTTAAAGCCGGTAAATATGGTTGAGCAGATTCATGCGGTCATGTTGTCCGGGGGAAGTGCCTATGGGTTAGATGCCGGTGCCGGGGCAATGAAGTATCTGGAGGAAAAAGGAATCGGTTTTGATGTAGGGGTCGGCGTTGTTCCTATCGTTTGCGGGGCGTCTCTTTTTGATCTTGTAGTAGGAGATCCTAAATGCAGACCGGATCAGGCTATGGGATATGAGGCTTGTAAAAATGCAACGTCCGAGAGACCTGCAGAAGGAAATGTTGGTGCCGGTACAGGCGCAACTGTAGGAAAGTTTTTAGGCGTCGACTATATGATGAAAAGCGGCTTGGGGACTTATGCGGTACAAATTGGAGATTTGATTGTAGGCGCTATTGTTTCAGTAAACTCATTAGGCGATGTTGTGGATATAAATTCCGGAAAAAGATTGGCAGGAATCTTAAATAAAGATAAATCTGCCATATCCAATACAGAAGAGACCATGTATGCGGAATACGCCAATAACAGAAATGTATTCAGCGGGAATACAACAATCGGATGTATCGTAACCAATGCAAAACTTACAAAATCACAAGCCAATAAATTAGCATCCATTGCCCATAATGGATATGCAAGAGCAATAAGGCCTGTCCATACGATGGCAGACGGGGATACGATATTTGTAATGTCCGCCGGAGAGGTAGAAGTCATGCCGGATGCGGTGGGTGCTTTAGCTACGGATGTAATGGCAAGAGCAATAAATAGAGGCGTACTTGAAGCGGAACCGGCGTATGGCTTAAAAGCGGCACGAGACTTTATTAAATAAAAGATACAGAAATCACTCAAAAATTATCGTTGGACAGGGTTGACCTGTCCAGATAAATAATTGGGAGTTTTGATATGGACAGCCGAAAGGGCTGTCCCTGCTGAAGTCTCGAATCAGTATTTCCCAAAACTGTCATCATCTAAAGCAATCTTTATATCTGCTTTTTCACCTTCTTGTGGTGCTTGGATTTTTTTACTGTTTAATGTATTTCCCTCAAGTTTTTTCCTCGTATTTTTAAGACGGAATTCCTGAATCAGTGACTTCAGCATCTGAGCCTGTCCTGCCATTTCTTCACTGGCGGAGGCGCTTTCTTCCGCTGTGGCCGTATTGGTCTGAGTTACCTGTGATATCTGCTCGATGCCTTGATTGATTTCACTGATGGCATTGGCCTGTTCATTGGAGGCGTCTGCAATGGCACCTACAATTTCAACTGTATCTGAAGCTCCTGTGACGATTTGTTTTAAAGCACCGGCTGTTTCATTGGCGATCTTGTATCCGTCTTCTACTTTGTTGATGGAATTATCAATAAGTTCTGTGGTTTCTTGTGCTGCTTTGGCACTTCTGGCTGCCAGATTCCGGACTTCTTCCGCCACTACGGCAAAACCTTTGCCGTGCTCGCCTGCTCTTGCCGCTTCCACTGCTGCGTTCAAAGCCAGTATATTGGTCTGGAAAGCAATTTCATCTATTACTTTAATGATGTTTGAAATGCTTTGAGAAGAATCTTTAATATCATTCATGGCTTTCAGCATTTTTTCCATCTGAGTATTGCCTTCTTGAGCATTTAGTTTTGCTGTTGCGGATAATTCATTAGCTTTTTTGGCGTTTTTCGCATTTTCTTTGGTTTGCTCTGCCACCTGTGTGATGCTGGCGCTGATTTCTTCTACGGAACCGGCCTGTTCCGATGAGCCCTGAGACAGATTCTGGCTGGAGGAAGCTACCTGATCTGCACCTGTTTCTACCTGTTCCGCAGAAGCATTGATTTCACTTAGGATTACATTGAATTGAGCAACAATGTGATTAATGGCTTTTTTCAGTTTTATAAATTCGCCAAGATATTCCCTTTCGATATCTACGGTCAGGTCTTTATTGGCTACAGCCGATAAGGTGTCGGCGATTTCCTGTATATATGATTTTATAGAATCCACACTGATCTCCAGACGGTTATTGATGGTTTCAAATATTTCTGCAAGCTCTTTTGTATCTTCATCAGCCTCTTCAAGAGAAGTCGAAATATCCAGGTTTCCTTTGGAAAGCTTATCTAAATTGACAATAAGTTTTTTAACTTCATTTTCCTGATATTTTGCCTGTTTTTTTGCAATATCCATCTGCTCCTGAACGGCTTCTGCTTGTTCTTTGGCTTCTCTTTGAGCTTTTATTATTTCAGTTACATCCTCTATGATTTCAAATGCACCGATGACATCACCCTCCGTATCCTTTACAGGTGTGCCGGAATATTCAATGTCTAAATTCAATCCGTTTGGGTGTGCATCTGTCTTGCCGGATATCAGCTTTTCTTGTTTCATTGCTTTAATGCATGAACAATTTTCAGTATTACAGTGAGAAGTCTTAAAAACATCATAGCATTTTCTGCCTATAGCTTCTTGCTGTGATAAACCGGTAAGATCAGCGCCTGCTTCATTAATGTATTCTATTTCCATGTTCTTATTGATAATGAGGCTTGGGTTAGGTAAGACATCGATGTAGTGGGTCAATGTTTTTACTAATCTGTTCATACCTTGAATGATATCTTTAAAACTACCATCCAGTTGTCCTTCTGAACCTTGTATGCCTAAATTTCCTTTGATTGTTTCGTTGATTAGTATATCCGATTCATTTACAAGCTCTTTTAGGCTGAGAATGATTTTGTTAAAAGAAAGAAAAAGTTGTCCGATCTCATCTTTGGCTTTATAATTCAAATCGATATCGATATCTCCTGCTGCTAATTTTTCAGTGGCCATGATCACTTTCTGCAATGGTTTTATTATGAACAAATTAAGCTCGATCATGATAATGATGGATACAACCAATACATTGATCCCTGTTGATATGTACACCGAGAAATTACCGGTTATCCCGGTAAGCTTCAGAACCAGTCCATTGATAAAAACAGCAATTGGTGAGCTTGCTAATATTGCAATAATAATTCCTACAAGCATTTTGATTTTTATGCTCAGCTTGACATGATTAAAAACATTGATTTTTTCATTGATTTTTAAATTATTTTTTTTCATACTTTACTTTACCTTAGCATTAATTAAAAAAATAATAAAATTAATTAATACATCTCCTTTCTATATCTTTTCACTTATAAATAAAAAATCCGAGTTGGAAACTGGCTGCCTTTTCAGGCCCTGTAGCTTTGCGTCCCTGTCTTTCGACAGGTTTGCCCTTTCATTCAGATTTAGAACTTGGAAAATAATTCTGATTGATGCAACAATATACTTAATATGTTGCATAAAATCATTATACGACAAATAAATAAAAATTTCTCCATTTTTTTTAATAATTATCAAAAATAATGAATATATTACCATCTATAAACAACGGATACTCGAATGTTAAGGCACATTCAACAAAAATTAAAACATTAAAAACATATAATTATACTTTAAAAATGCACAAATAACTATTTATTTTTATAAAAAGATACATAACATTTACACTTAAAAAAATTTATAAAATTAAGTATATTTACAAAGGTTGTTAATATTAAAAGACTTAAAGAAATGTTTATGCAACATATTAAGTATATTGTTGCATTTAGGCTAATTTTAAGAAACTTAATGAAAAGGCAAATCACTCCGAAAGGATGAGACGCAAAACTTCAGGGCCTGTAAAATGGCAGCCAGTTCCCAAAAGGGTTTCTTGTTTTTTATCTAAATAAAATATATAAAAGGAGGCTTAGATATTATTTTATTACTTAATTTCAATGGGGTGAGATCATGGGAATAAATAAAAAAAATGAAACGATCAACGTATTTGGAAAGGTCAAGCTTGGTGTAAGGCTTAAAATGCTGATAGGAATTGTGATAGCACTTTTAATAAGCCCTACGATTGCTGTTTTTATCAATGGATGGGTCCAAAAAATCAGTCTGGTAAGCGGAAATTTTTCCGTCTATATATCTACAGCAATTAATTTGTTAGTTGTATCGATTATTATTATGGTGGAAATGAATTTTTTTATCTTAAAACCCCTTAATAAGATTGGGGTTGCAGCCGGTAAGCTGGCAAAAGGGGACATCGATGTAGATATTTCCAGCCGTTCAAAGGATGAGATAGGAGAGCTTACAAACACCTTTAAAATCATGGCCGATAATATCGCTGAGCAGGCACAAAATGCTCAAAAAATATCTGAAGGGGATTTATCCATAAACGTTCAGCCAAAATCAGATAAAGATGTGCTATCTCTCAGTATGAAAAAGGTTGTACAAGAACTGAAAAATTTAGCAGAAGAGTCCATTCTTCTTTCTGATGCTGCTATAGAAGGAAACTTAGATGCCCGTGGTGATGAGGAAAAAGTAAAAGGCGGCTATAAAGACATTATAACCGGTATAAATAGAATGCTGGATGCTGTATCCGAACCCTTACAAGTTGGAATGGAATTTATTTCGGGTATGGCTGCAGGAACTCAAATGGAATATATTCCGAATACCGATCAATATAAAGGGCTTTATAAAGAGTTGGTGGTCAATCTGAATCACGTCTTAGAATCTTTATTGGAAATGCTAGGCGAGGTTCAAGGACTTACGAAAGCATCATTAGAGGGTAATCTTTCATACCGCGCAGACACATCAGGACTCAAAGGCGGTTATGCAGATATTGTAGGCGGTATAAATGATACATTGGATGCTGTAATAAAACCGGTTCAGGAAGCATCGGATGTATTGCAGGAGATATCTGAAGGCAATTTAAAAGCAAGAGTCAAAGGGGATTATAAAGGCGATCATGCTAAAATAAAGAATAGTTTAAATTCTATGAGTGAAGCCATTCAAGGCTACATAGAGGAGATTTCTACCATATTAGAGGATATGGCTGATAAAGATTTGACTAAAGGAATTGAAAGAGATTATTTAGGTGATTTTGTCAAGCTTAAAGATTCTATAAACTATATTATAGATCAGTTTAATCAGATTTTATCGGAAATCAATGCTTCGTCAAAGCAGGTGGAAACGGGGGCGGATCAGGTGGCTGCTTCCAGTCAGAATCTGTCACAGGGATCATCGGAGCAGGCCGGTTCCGTAGAAGAAATCAGTGCCAGTATTACACAGGTGGCGGAGCAAACCAAAGAAAATGCAGAAAAAGCTGCAAGAGCAAATGATTTATCGGAAAAAGCCAGGCTTGATGCTCAGAATGGTAACAAGCAAATGGAAGAAATGTTGAGTGCCATGAATGATATTAAAGATTCTTCTCAAAGCATTTCAAACATCATTAAAGTAATAGATGAAATTGCTTTCCAGACCAATATACTGGCTTTGAACGCAGCAGTGGAAGCGGCAAGAGCAGGCGAGCACGGCAAAGGTTTTGCCGTAGTGGCGGAAGAAGTCCGGAATCTGGCAGCCAGAAGTGCCAAAGCAGCACAAGAAACCACAGAACTTATTGATAATTCCATCAACAAAGTAGAAGACGGATACAAGATCGCCAATGAAACAGCCGGTGCTTTAAAACAAATCGTCACAGGAGCTTCAGATACAGTTGAAATTGTAGGTGCCATTGCAGACGCCTCCAATGAACAGGCCAATGCCATCAGTGAAATCAATCAAGGCATCGAGCAGATATCACAGGTAACTCAGACCAATACGGCCACAGCGGAAGAAAGCGCCTCCGCCAGTGAAGAAATGGCAGGACAGGCTCAGATGCTGAAGTCACTGATTCAGGAATTTCGCCTTAAAAATACGGAGCAAAAGCTTGAGGGAAATACTTTGAACAGTAAAAAAATCCAAGCGCCAAAAGAAGGTGAAAAAGCAGATATAAAGATTGCTTTAGATGATGACAGTTTCGGAAAATACTGATTGGGTACCAAATTAAAATTAGTTAAAAAAGGAACCTTACGGGGTTCCTTTAAAAAGCTTATCAAATCGACAAAATTCACATAAATACGACAAAAATTGGTAGATTATTTTTAAAGAATTTAATATAATGAAGATATTGAATATAAAGCATTATAAATCTAAATGAAAGGGCAAATCATTCGAAAGAATGAGACGCAAAACTACAGGGCCTTTATAGTGGCAGCCAGTTTCCAAGTTAGATTTTTATTATTTTATAAAGGAGGGTAAGCTGCTTTTTAATAAAACCATTTTTATAATATGTGGAGGTTTTTATGAATAAGTTACAATCTATAGGTACTAAGTTTTCTATTCTAATTCTTATTTTTATCCTTATCAGTTGTTCAATAATTGGGGGAATAGGGTTTTATGCATTAAATAACAACATAGAAGAACTAATGGGGGAAAAGGCTTTAAGTGTTACAAAATCGGTGGCCGGAAATATTGATATAAATAGGCTCGATCGTCTGATAAAAAGTAATAACACACAGGACCCGTATTATGAAGAAGCAAGGAAATGGATGCTGAATATAAATAAAGAGGTTCAGGCCGAATATCTATACATATTTACTGAAGCAGACGCCGACAATTTTCAATATATCATAGATGGCAGCAGGGAAAAAGGCGCAGAAGGATTTCTGGACTTTGGCCTGACAGATCCAAAAGATTTACTTCCGCAGGAAGCCCTTATAGCGTTTGAACAGGGAGAAACTTCAATTACGGAAATATGGGACGGGGGAGAAGAATACGGTAATCTTGTCTCTGCTTTTTTTCCTGTAAAGGACTCAAAGGGAGAAGTGGTTGCGGTAATAGGCTGTGACATCAATGCAGATGAGGTGTTGGCAAAAGCTAAAAGCTATCTGCCAATATTGATTTTGAGTGTTATTATAACGGGCATTATCCTGTCAGTCATTATGTATGTGATTTTTGGTAATTTGATTGTGAAGCCGGTTAGGATTCTTTCTGCAGCGTCCAGAAAACTTGCCTCCGGAGATATTAATGTGCATATAATACAGAAGTCAAAAGACGAAATAGGAGAATTAATGGGTGCATTTCAATTGATGGTTCAAAATATTAAGGTACAGGCAGGAAATGCAGAAAAAATCGCTCAGGGAGATTTATCACTTAATATCGTTCCGAAATCTGACCAGGATATTTTATCCTTAAGCATGAAAAAGGTTGTAGAAGAATTGGCGAAATTAGTTGAAGAGGTCAACGGATTAACAAAAGCAGCTGGGGACGGAGAGCTAAAAGTTCGGGCAAATGAAGAACATTTTAGTGGTGGATATAGGGATATTGTCTCAGGTATGAATAAGACTTTAGATGTAGTAGTGGAAAACATCGATGAAGCAGGACGTGTTTTACACCTGATGTCCCTTAATGATCTGACTCAAGGAATGAATGATTCTAAAGGTGATCTGAAAGTGCTTTCAGACTCAATCAATGAAGTGAGAAACCGATTGTTGGCCATACAAGAATTATTTGAAGAATTTGCAAAAGGAGATACAAGCTTGTTGGAAGAGTATCAAAAAGTTGGACAAAGATCGGATAATGACCGGTTGATCCCTTCAGCTATAGCAATGATGACTGCTATAAGGGAACTCATAAAAGAAGCCAACATGTTAGCGGATGCAGCTATAGAAGGAAATTTGAGCGTCAGAGGCAATACGGAAAAATTTGAAGGTGGCTATAAAGAAATTATAGAAGGCATGAACAAGACCATGGATGCAATAGTCGGACCTATAACGGAAACCGCTGCTGTACTTCAGGAAATGGCAGATAAAGATTTAACGGTGTCAGTGAATGGAGAATACAAGGGCGAATATGCAAAAATCAAAGAAGCTATGAACTATACCATCGCATCCTTAAATGAAATATTAGGTGAAATCAATGCTTCTGCGGAACAGGTGGAAACGGGGGCAGACCAGGTAGCTGCTTCCAGCCAGAATCTGTCACAGGGCTCGTCGGAACAGGCCGGCTCCGTAGAAGAAATCAGCGCCAGCATCACGCAGGTGGCGGAACAGACTAAAGAGAATGCGCAAAATGCGGCAAAAGCCAATGACCTGTCGGCAAGAGCGAAAGAAGATGCACAAAATGGAAACAGTCAAATGGAAGAAATGCTGAAAGCCATGAATGAAATCAAAGAGTCTTCAAAAAATATTTCAAATATCATCAAGGTCATTGATGAAATCGCTTTCCAGACCAATATACTGGCATTGAATGCCGCAGTGGAAGCCGCAAGAGCAGGTGAACACGGCAAGGGCTTTGCCGTAGTGGCGGAAGAAGTCCGAAATCTGGCGGCAAGAAGTGCAAAGGCGGCAAGTGAGACGACAGAGCTCATCGATAGTTCCATCAGCAAAGTGGAAGAGGGTTATGAAATGGCCAATGCTACAGCCGAAGCCTTAACCAAGATCGTAGCTGTTGTATCCGATTCGGGAGAAGTGGTAAATATGATTGCCAATGCCTCGAATGAACAGGCCAATGCAATCAATGAAATCAACCAGGGCATCGAACAGATATCACAGGTGACTCAGAGCAATACGGCCACAGCAGAGGAAAGTGCTTCCGCCAGTGAGGAAATGGCCGGACAGGCTCAGATGCTAAAAACTTTGATTCAGGAATTTCGACTTGAAGGTACCGGAAAGAAATTAGCTGGAAATACAACAGAAAATAAAAAAATTAAAAAATCATCAAAAGAGGATGATGAAAAAGCATTAAAGATTGAGCTGGATGATGATAGTTTTGGAAAATATTAAGACATTTAATGTACAAATAGAAGGGCCTCATAAAGGGGGCTCTTTTTATTATTCAAAAATAACAGATACAAATCACAAAATATTATAAATTACGACAAAAATATACAAATTATTCATTTTGATTATTAAAATAATTCTTATATTTCCGATTATATTAGTAAGTATATAAATGATATGTTGAACTTGTAAAAAAATGGAAAAAAATTAAAATGTTGAAAATACTCATAGAAGTAAATGAACTTGTCCAAGCAGCAAAAAATATATTCAAAGATCATATACAAATAAAAAGAGGAAGAACAGTAAAAGAAAAACATAAAACGACAATAAAATATTAATTTCTATACATTTCGATAAATTTTAAATCGACTTCAATTAAAATCCAAATGAAAATTCGAAACATATAAAGTGTAGTACAGAACTACAGAGCCTGTGAAATGGCAGTTTTCAATTTGGATTTTTTCTTATATAGAAAGGGGGCGGTTAATAAGCTCAGAATTTATTAAAGAAAAATTTATCTAATAATAAGATGAGGAGGGTTTATATGTCAATATTTCTAAATCGTAAGATTGCGACTAAAATGATCATCGGATTTGTTTTGGTAGCTCTTATTGCTGCAGTTGTCGGAGTGATAGGTATCCAGAACATGCGCACCATTAACCAGGCGGATACGGAACTTTACGAGCTAAACTTAGTGCCAATTACATATCTTGGACAAATGACCCAGACCTTTCAGGAGGTACGCAGCTATATGTACTATGCCATTCTTGCAGAAACCTCCGAGGGTAGAGCGGAGGCTCTTGACAAGATGAATGAAAGGAGGGCGGTGTTCGGAGAAGCCTATGAAGCTTTTGGGGCAGTTCCTATGTCTGAAGAGGAACAAAAGCTTTATACAGAATTGACAGCGGCAAGAGAGGATTATGCGGAAGCTTATAATAAAGCCATGCAATTAATTGAAGAAAACAGACTTTCGGAGGCCATTGCCTTAATGGGAGACGATGGGGCATATGGTAAGGCACTCAAAGCCGAACAGGATATTATTACCAGAATGGTCGAAGTAAAGACGGAAGAAGCAAATGAAAAGGCGGATAGCAATACGGAAACGGCAAATTCTGCCACCATGATTATGATTATAGTGATTGCGGCAGGAGTTGTAATAGCAATATTGATAGGAATCATTTTGAGCCGGCTTATTGCAACACCCATCAAGGAAATCACAAAGGCCGCACAGAAACTTTCAACAGGAGATGTGGATGTTGAGGTGACTTCCAACAGCAGGGATGAGGTGGGCATGCTGACGGATGCTTTTTCGGAAATGGCCAATAATATCAAAGAGCAGGCCCAAAATGCTCAGAAAATCGCCGAAGGTGATTTATCAATTGATATTCAGCCTATATCGGATAAAGATGTATTATCCATAAGTATGAAAAAAGTTATTACGGAACTATCGGGTCTGGTTGAGGAAGTAAACGGTCTGACAGAGGCTGCAGCAAGCGGAGAACTTAAAGTCCGGGGAAATGAAGAATACTTCCATGGGGGATACAGAGATATTGTTTCCGGTATGAATAAGACGTTGGATGTGATAGTAGAGAGCCTCAATGATGCAGGTGAAGTGCTCCACCTGATGTCTACAAATGACCTGACACGAGGCATGAAGGATTATAAGGGAGATCTGAAGGTCCTTTCGGATTCTACCAATGAGGTTCGAAATCGATTATTAGCCATTCAGGAGCTGTTTGAGGAATTTGCAAAGGGAGATACAAATCTGTTAGAAGAGTATCAGAGAATCGGGAAAAGATCTGATAATGACCGGTTGATCCCTTCAGCCATAGCAATGATGACTGCTATAAGGGAACTCATAAAAGAAGCCAACATGTTAGCGGATGCAGCCATAGAAGGTGACCTAAGCGTGAGAGGCAATGCAGAGAAGTTTGAAGGCGGTTACAGGGAAATCATAGAAGGCATGAATAAGACTATGGATGCAGTGGTTGAACCCATACAGGAAACAGCAACAGTTCTGCAGGAAATAGCTCAGAAAGATTTAACGGTGGCAGTCAAAGGTGCATATAAAGGGGAATATGCAAGAATTAAAGAAGCTATGAATCATACCATCGAATCACTGAATGAAATACTGAATGAAATCAATGCTTCTGCAGAACAAGTAGAAACAGGTGCGGACCAAGTAGCTGCTTCCAGCCAGAATTTGTCGCAGGGGTCATCGGAACAGGCAGGCTCTGTAGAAGAAATCAGTGCCAGCATTACACAGGTAGCGGAGCAAACCAAAGAAAATGCCCAGAATGCAACGAAAGCCAACGATTTATCTGAAAAAGCCAAAACTGATGCACAGAATGGCAATACCCAAATGGATGAAATGTTGAAGGCCATGAATGAAATTAAAGAGTCTTCAAAGAATATTTCAAATATCATCAAAGTGATAGATGAAATCGCATTCCAGACCAACATATTGGCATTGAATGCAGCAGTGGAAGCGGCAAGAGCAGGAGAACACGGCAAGGGCTTTGCCGTAGTAGCAGAAGAAGTTCGAAATCTGGCGGCCAGAAGTGCAAAAGCGGCTAAAGAGACGACAGATCTTATTGACAATTCCATTAATAAAGTGGAAGACGGATATAAAATTGCTAATGATACGGCGGGAGCACTGGCACAAATTGTTACAGGTGTCACAGATGCAGTAGAAATCGTAGGTATGATTGCAAATGCTTCCAACGAACAGGCCAATGCTATCAACGAAATCAACCAGGGCATCGAGCAGATATCACAGGTGACTCAGAGCAATACGGCTACAGCTGAAGAAAGCGCCTCTGCCAGTGAAGAAATGGCCGGACAGGCCCAGATGCTTAAAGCTTTGATTCAGGAATTTAAAATTAAAGGTGCTCAAAAGAAATTGATCGGAAATACAACAGACAATAAAAAAATAGAAGAGCCGAAAGAGGACGAAAAGAAAGAATTAAAAATTGAGTTGGATGACGACAGTTTCGGAAAATATTAACGTTTCTGTCTAACTTGTAAACTGTTGATAAACTGAACAAAGCGAGGTGAACCTATGATACAGTACCTGACCTTTATCCTTGATGAAGAATACTATGGAATAGAGATTTCCAATGTCATTGAAATTGTCGGCATGCAAAAGATTACTCAGATGCCTCAACAGCCGGAGTATGTAAATGGGGTTATTAATCTGAGAGGAAAAATCATACCAACCATTGATGTCCGTGTAAGGTTTCATAAAGAAAAAGCGGAATACGACGAGCGAACATGTATTATTGTAGTAGATGTACAGGATACCATGGTAGGTTTTATTGTTGACAGAGTAGATGAAGTTTTGACTATTAATGAAGAAACTATATCGGAACCGCCGCGATTCAACCAAGACTTTAAAGGCAGATATGTGAAAGGAATTGCAAAAATAGAAGATAAAATTATTCTTTTGTTGGAAAGCGGACTGCTTCTTTCAGAGAAAGAATTGGAGGAAACTGCTATTCTAAATAGCGGTAAAAATCCGAGTTAGATGTAAAGGAACCTCACTTTTGAGGTTCCTGTTCTTTTTAAGGGGGTTCACATTATTTTTAATTGCCAACGGTTTATTGCATAAATGGATAAGATATTATAGAATTATAACAGGGGTAATGAAGGTGTTTATATGGAAGTATATGTAGCAAGGCAGCCGATATTTGATCGGAGTATGCGTATATTCGGGTATGAATTACTTTATCGAAGAAGCAGAAACAATTTTTATGAAGGACTTGATGATGAACAGGCTACTTCCGAACTGATACACAATGCTTTCCTTGTTATGCAATTTGATGAGCTTACAAACAGAAACAGAGCTTTTATAAATTTTTCGGAAGAATTGCTTGAAAATGAAGTTCCTCTACTATTACCCAAGGATATAATAGTTATTGAGATATTAGAAAGAGTCAAGGCAACAGATACCATCATTCAAACATGTAAAAAATTAAAAGAAAAAGGGTATACCATTGCATTGGATGATTTTATATTTCAGGAATCATTTAAGCCTTTGGTAGATCTGGCCGATATTATAAAAGTAGAGTTTGACGGAACCGGTTTAAGCCAACAAAAAAATTTTATAAAACAATATAAAGAAAAGACCTTTTTAGCTGAAAAAATTGAAACCAGAGAAGATTATAAAATTGCCCTGGATATGGGGTATGATTTATTTCAGGGGTATTTTTTCAGTAAACCGGTTATTTTGACCGGTAAAAAGATAGAAGTTCTCAATGCCAACCTTATCAAAATAATAGAAGCACTTAATCAGAAGGAGCCGGATCTGCAGCAAATAACAGAAATTATTGAAAAAGACCTGGCACTTTCATATAAAATACTGAAACTTGCCAACTCGGTTATTTTTGCTTCCAAGAGCAAAATATACTCAATCAAGCAAGCTTTAGTCAGACTGGGGATTGAAGAACTGAAAAAATGGGTCTATTTAATGGCGTTAAGAGGCATTCAGAACAGAGGGAATCAAGAATTGATCAATAATTGCCTGGTAAGAGGCAAATTAATGGAGTTCATTGCCCTTGAAACAGGAATGAAGAATAAACACCTTGAGTTCTTTCTTACAGGAATGTTTTCATCTATCGATACACTTTTAAACCGTAGAATGCAAGATATCATTGTTGAATTGCCCTTGACGACGGATGTCAAGGAAGCACTATTAAAAAGAGATAATGAGTTAAAAAAAGTTCTGGATATCGTTCTATCTTATGAAATGGCCAATTGGGGCGAATCAGGAAAGAGGTTCATTGACAATATGACCAATGAACGTTTTGTGGATTTATATTTAGAGGCATTGCGGTGGGTCAATGAAGTCAACCACTAACCACTAATAAATGAATTAAAAACATTGTATTATATTGTTAAATATTGACTAAATATGAGAATTAATAAATCATTTAATGTAAAAATAATAGATATTATGGATAAAAAGGTAATAAAATGGAAAATATTTTAATTTGTCAAGCCCAAAACCAATATGCAGAAAGTTACTGCAGGGCTGTAGAAACCATTTGCCGTGAAAGAAAATATCTTGCGTCCATTACAGGTTTTTCCTCAGAAAGCACAAGAAATTTTGTAAAAATGATTGTAGAAATGAACTATGCTCAATTTTATGCAATAAATAATGGAAGGGTTATCGGCTGGTGCGATATTATTCCAAAGGAGCATGAAGGGCTTGATCATGTAGGAGTATTAGGAATGGGATTGTTAGAACCTTATCGCAACAAAGGAATTGGGAAGAAACTTTTTGCGGATGCAGTCCATCATGCCGTTAAGTTTAATAGTATTGAAAAAATAGAACTGGAGGTATTTGAAAGTAATATTTTTGCCATAAGGTTTTATGAAAAACAGGGGTTTTTATACGAAGGCAAGCGGATGAATGCCAGAAAAATCGAGGGTAAGTACGATAATATATTACTAATGGGACTCTTTATTAAAGAAAAAAACGAATCTAAAAAGTAAAGATAAAAAAAGGAGAAACCTTTCAGCTAAATCAGGCGGAAAGGTTTTTAAATTTATGATGCCAAAAGCAGGAAAAGTATTGTATAATAAAAAAATAGTCGAAAAAAAAAGAAAATTGTAAGAAATTATCCAAATATTTTCATAGAAAAGAGAGGATAAATTGCTTAAAAAAACTTGTACATGTATCTTTTTACTGCTTTTGCTATTGATGGCAGCATGTGAAAAAACAGGCGTTCGGATTGAACAGTTAAACAGTCAGGCGCAGGGTGATCAGATAAAAGATACCATTAGGGAGAAGCCGATCCAAATTGCACTTGTGATGAAAACATCATCGAATCCATTTTTTGTTGAGATGGAAAAAGGTGCCCGGGATGCTGAAAAAGAGCTGGGAATAGAATTGATTGTCAAAGCAGGCGCTAAAGAAACATCCATAGAGCAGCAGATATCCATTGTAGAAAAACTGATAGATGATAAAGTAGATGCCATTGTCATCGCACCTGTAAATTCAAAACTGATTCCGGTTCTGAAAAAGGCACAGGATGCCGGAATTGTAATTGTAAACATCGATAATAGGCTGGATCTGATTTTGTCCAGACAATGGGGTCTTGAGCCAATTCTTTTCATCAGCGTTGATAACGAGAAAGGGGCTTACACGGCTGCAAAATTCATTTCACAACAGATATCGGAACCTGCAGAGGCAGTAATTATTGAAGGTATTTTAGGGGCAACGAATTCTGAAGATCGAAAAAAGGGTGCCTTCCGCGCTTTCCGGGAAAATGAAAACATTACTGTTTCAGCAATTAAAACAGCTAATTGGAAAATTGACGAGGGATATGAAGTCATCAAAAAAATTTATGAGCAGAATCCCAAAATAAGAGCTGTTTTCTGTGCTAATGATATGATGGCTTTAGGCGTTGTTAGATATTTAAAAGAAACGGAAATGAATAATGTACTGGTCGCAGGCTATGATGCTTTGTATGAGGCCAGGGAAGCCATAAAAAGCGGCTGGCTTACGGTGACTGTGGATCAGCATGCTGATATTCAGGGATATCTGGGCGTAAAGTATGCGACTAAACTGTTGGAAGGAAAATGGGAACCAATATCGGGCGAGATTCTTATAGAAACGGAACTTGTCTATAATAACTCAAAATAATAAGTTTAAGGAAAAGCAACGATGAAAAAAAATTCTCTTATGAATCAATTCATTTTTTTTATTCTCATTGTAAGTATACTGCCGCTTATTTCAGTAGGGGCCCTTTCTTATTACATATCAAGTTCTGTTATAAAAGAGCAGGCCGATGCTTACACTTCAAGATTCATGCAGGATCAAAAAGACTATATGGAAATTATCATGGGTGAAGTTGAAAGTCTTATTGAAAATATTTCAAGTATTGATGAGATAAAAGATGCGGTTAGTAGAAAAGAAAAAGAGCAGGATGATTATAAGAAACTGACAACTCAGGCAAAAATCAGTTCCATACTAAATGGATACACACATCTTGAAGGGCTGGTATCCATTGATATTTTTGCGGCAGACAGTATCCATTTTCATGTAGGAGATACTCTTAATGTCCAGTCCATCAATAAAGAGGTCAGAAATAAAATATACAAAAAGGTGTCTCCACTCAACGATGTTGCGTGGATTGGTGTGGAAGATAACATTAATCATAATTCTTTGGATACAAAAAATATCGTTGCGGCCAAAGCATTAAAAACGGTTAATCCTGATACATTAAAAGGAAGAACGGATGGGTTGCTCATTGTGAATTACAGTATTGACCAGTTCTATAATTATTTTATCAACCAGTATAACGGTGAAGAGACCTATATGATGATTATTGATCAGGAAAATCGTCTCGTTTTTTTCCCTGACAAAGAAAAGATCGGAAGCGTTCTTCCAGTTGAGTTTACCCAGGAGTTGAACAAAAGTCACGGTTCCTTCACCGAATATATCAATGGCCGCAGAATGCTGGTGACGTATACAAAATCAGATATGAGCCATTGGATTCTGGTTAACCTGATACCTGTAGAACTGCTGGTTGAAAAAGCGGAGCATATCAGAAACAGTACACTGATTATTTCCGGCATTTGCCTATTCTTTATATTATTTGCATCCCTGTGGGTCTCCCAAAAAGTTGTCCGCCCCATAAAAAATATAACAGACCTTTTTAAGAAAATTCAAGAGGATTCCATTGATTTAGATTTTAGATTACCTGAAAGGATTCATGATGAGATCGGTGAATTAACGCGATGGTTCAATACATTTTTAGATAGCTTAACTGAAAAAAAACATGTAGAAGAGGAATTGCTCAAAGCCCACAGCAAAATGGAGCAAAAAGTCCGAGAAAGAACAGAAGAGCTGGCGGCTATGAACAAGACGCTCATTGAAGAAATTACTTCGAGGGAAAAAAGTGAAAAAGAATTGATGTATTTAAGCTTTCATGATTCACTGACGGGTATAAAAAACCGTGCCAGCTTTGAGCAGGAAATGCAATGCCTGAGAAAAAAGCATTATGGAGATTGTGCTATTATCATATGCGATGTGGATGGGCTGAAGCTGGTAAATGACAGTATGGGGCATAACAGTGGTGATTTATTACTTATACAGACAGCAGAAATTTTAAAGGAATGTATACAAAAGAATGATTTGCTTGCACGAATTGGGGGAGATGAATTTGCCATTATCGTATACAGTAATAAAAAGGCAGTGTCGCGGGAAATTATTGATAAGATTCGAGACAGGATACAGAAATACAACAGGAAAAATCCCCAGCTTCCTTTAAGTATTTCCCTGGGTTTTGCCGTTTGTTCCGGTTCTAATTCCAATGTGGATGATGTTTTCAAGGAAGCGGACAATAATATGTATCGTGAAAAACTCTATCAGGGAAACAGTGCAAGAAGTGCCATTGTAAGGACTATGATGAAGGCTATGGAAGAAAGGGATCTTATAACAGAAGGACATGCAGAGCGTGTTCAGACATATGTTGTCCGGTTGGGAAAGAAGCTTGGCTTTTCCGAGAGCAGGCTGACAAAGCTACGGCTTTTTGCACAATTCCATGATATCGGAAAGGTAGGTATAAAAGACAGGATATTATTTAAAAAAGGGGATCTGACTGTTGAAGAAAAGGCTGAAATGAACCGGCATTCGGAAATAGGATATCGTATTGCCCAATCCGCACAAGATCTGGTGCCTATAGCAGATTGGATCCTCAAGCATCATGAATGGTGGAACGGAGACGGATATCCATTAAATATAAAAGAGGAAGAAATACCGCTTGAGTGCAGGATGCTTTCGATAGCAGATGCATATGATGCCATGACAAGCGTTCGTCCTTACAGAAAAATAATGACCCATGAAGAGGCAGTGAAAGAACTTGTCAACAGCAGTGGAATTCAATTCGACCCGAATATAGTTTCTCTGTTCATTCAATGCTTTAAGGAATGAAGTGTCCATCAGTGAGAGTTTCATACTCTCTACTGATGGTAGAAACAAATGGGAAAAACCATAAAGATAAAATAATGTATTTTCATTTAAATTCTTACTTACACTTTAATAATTAAAATATTTTTTCCATAAAAAGAGGTAAGGACAATCCGGAAATATAATCATCCGGATCAATAGATGAAAGTTTTTTTTCTATAACAGAAAAATCATAAGAAGTATCCTTTAATAAATTCTCCAGTTCTTTAATATCTTTTTTTCCGAAAAAATCTCCATAAATATTAATATTTTTAATAATACCGTCTTTCAGGTTCAATCTCAGCTCTACATTTCCTCCTGTACATTTAAAATTATTCTTATAAGTAAATTCAGAAAAAGCATTATAATTCCATTCATGGGTAGCATATTTTTCTTCAGCCAATGATTTTATAGAGTTTATATCTTTTTTTGTAAGTGAATAAGCCTGACAATCAGAAAAAGTATTCATGACATGATTGGTAATTAATTTCGAAAATTCCCGAATAGAAAGCGGTTTATCCAGATAGTCAACGATATTTCCAACTCTGCTCCGAACTGATTTGACTGCTTTATCCACGAACTTTTCTTCAGAAACATTAAGGGCAGCAGCAAGAGACGGAATATCGGAATCATACAGCAAAGTCCCGTGATGAAGGACTTTTGAGGAGGTATAATACTGAGCATTTCCTGAAATTTTCTTTTCATTTACAGACAAATCATTTCTGCCTGTAAATTCTGCCGGGACGCCGAGATTGTGCAGCACATCCAAAACAGGGCGGGTATACTCCCTAAAGACAACATCGATTTCCTTGCCTTTATTGTCTGCAATAAAACAAAAATTCAGATTACCCAGGTCGTGATAAACGGCACCGCCTCCGGACATTCTTCGAACTACGGGCAAGTGATGCTGCCTGACATAATTCTGATTGATTTCGGAGTAAGTATTTTGATTTTTCCCTATAATAATACAGGGTGCATTGATGTATAATAAAAATATATGCTCCTCCATATTATTGAGCAGATATTCTTCAGCAGCGATATTTTCGTAACAAAGGGAAAACGGACTCATGATACACTTCATAATAAACCCTCCTAATGGGAAACTAATTTTAACAAATTTTAACAAATATTTTCACTTAAATCAAGAATGACTTTAATCTAAAAGGACAGTCCTTACGGAAAATCTGCAAGAGCCGTCCTTTCTGTATTATTTGAGGGAAGATAAAAACTTTTATATAACAATTATCGGAGTTTTACATCTATTTAATGAACCATTATCAAGGCGTTCTATTTGTTAGTATCTGTTTGTTAAAGCAAGAATATAGTACTATTCGGAGCCTTTAAGTTTTTATGAAATTATCATCAATGTGCGGAACTAATGTATCAGTCCCGGCAGTGCCATGGAAAGTGCCGGTATATAGGTGACCAGCAGCAATACAACAAGTAAAACGGCAAGAGTTGGTAAAAGCCATTTAAACATCTTATCCAACGGGCAATCGCCTATCCTGGATGCAATAAAAAGATTTACACCAACAGGAGGTGTACATAAGCCAAGTGTCAGATTGAGCACCATTATCATACCAAAATGAAGCGGATCAACCCCAACGTTAACTACTGTAGGAAGCAGGATAGGAGCCAGTATAATGATCGCTGCATAGGTTTCCATAAACATACCTACAGCAAGCAGGAATAAGTTTATAATCAAAAGGATAATGATCTTGTTATCTGATAATCCAATGATTGCTTCTGCAAGTTCAATGGGGATTCTTTCAAAGGATAATAATCTTCCAAGAGCGCTGGCGCAAGCTACCAGCAGCATGACCGTTCCTGCTGTGGTTGCTGATTTTTTAATAATGCCCGGGATATCTTTAAACGTATATTCCTTGTAGATAAAAATACCGACGAATATTGCAAAATCACAGGCAACTACGGCTGCTTCAGTTGGCGTAAAAATGCCGCCATAAATACCGCCTAATATAATTGTAGGAACCATAAGAGACCATACGGCTTCTTTAAAGGCTTTTCTTAATGAAACGACTTCTCCTTTTTTTATATCTTCAAGCAAACCTGAGCCATAACCCCTTTTCCTTGCAATAAAATGCACTAAAAGAATCAATGCTGCTGCCATCATGATTCCCGGTATAACACCTGCTATGAATAAATCGGTTATGGATACACCGCAAATAACTCCATACAGGATCATTGCCACGCTGGGCGGGATAATAGGACCTAATGCACCTGCTGTAGCTGCTAAAGCACAGGCAAAACCCTTATCATATTTCTGTTTAAGCATTTCAGGGATAGTGATTCCACCGATACAGGCAACTGTCGCGGTGCCGGACCCTGCTACGGCAGCAAATATCATACTTGTTAAAGCAGTAACCATTCCCAGTGACCCGCGAATACCGCCTATTAAAGCAAGACTGAAATTTATGAGTCTTTTGGATATGCCGCCTTGCATCATCAAATCGCCTGCCAGAATAAAGAACGGTACGGCTATCAAAGGAAATGAATCCATAGAGGTAAAATAAGTATTCATGATCATATTAATGGGGACATCAGCAATTGTGAGACAATATGCAACACTGGCAATACCCAGTGCAATCATAATAGGGACATGAAAGCACAACGTAATTAGAAATATTCCGATAAGTATTAATCCACTCATTGCTTAGGCACCTCCTTGCTGTTCATCTTTACCGATTCTTCAGCTGTTAATCCTGCTTCTTCAATTGCAAGCTCGTCTATGTCTATATCCTCTAATAATTCAGGGTGTTTGATCAGATTAATTTCAACCTGTATCAGTCTTATGGCCATGAATATATGGCCAATCGGCAGGCTTGCATAGACAATCCACATAGGCAGGCCGAATCCTAGTGAAATCGACCCTGATAAATATAATTCCAATGTCAGGATACCGCTGAAGTATGCAACAACGATACAATAAATAAAAAAGATGACATTGCTGAACAGCTTCAGATAGGGCCGCAGGAAAGCAGGCCAGATTTTAAGGATTAAGTCGATTTTTATATGTGCATTCTTGTATACTGCAATAGCTGCTGTGATATAAGCAAAATAAATCAGCAGATATCTTGCAGCTTCATCTGACCAGCCAAATGTTCGATGGACGATATATCTCATAAAAACCTGCTGCGTCAAAATGATAAGCATTACAATTACTATTAAAACAGCTATATTGCTTTCAATTTCGTTATACCATTTTTCTTTTTTCGTATCCAAATTTTCACCGCCTTGTTAGTTCCATTTGGTTAGATTTTTAATAACCAAGCAGCAAAAGAATCATAATAATATCACTGCTTGGCTATTAATTATTTTACTTTTAATGCTAATGTTTCATCTTATACTTTTTATACTTTCAGAACTAAGGTCTTTCTTTTCCAAGATATTCTAATACTGCATCCATTACGCCTTCACCGGGAACATCATAATTTTCATCCCAGACTGTCTTGGTTGCTTCTATAAAAGGTTTTATTTCCTCGTCTGTATATACTCTGACATTTAAACCTTCATCAGTTTCCAGGGATTTAATTACTGCTGCATCAGCAGCTTCTTCCAGTTCACGGGCTTTTGATACATAATCTACCATACATTCATCAAAGATTGCACGAAGGTCATCAGGAAGAGAATCTACCCATTGTTTATTGACCACAGGAATGTGGAAGTGAGCTGTGGCACGGATAATTGACAGATAATCAATAACTTCACAAAATCTGTCTGTTTTATACAGAGATGTAGCGGTTAACATACCATCAACCGTACCCTGCTGTGCCGCAGTATATAATTCACCATAGCTTACTACTGTCGCACCGGCTCCAAGAGAATTGATCAATGCCATCTGCATATCTGTTGACATTGTTCTTATTTTTAATCCTTTAAAATCTTCAGGGGTGTTCATAGGGCCTTTCTTCGTTCCAATACTCAGCCAGCCTTTTACAAAACCGTCATAGATATAGACGCCTGCTTCTTCTTCCAGTACTTTAGCCCATTCATTGGCCATATCACTGTCTAACAATGTATATATATCATCCCAGGAATTAAATAAATATGGAAATTCAAACACCTTATATTGAGGGATATTTGCCATTGCTGATATGGTGTGAGTTGGAACAGGAACACATTGTACGGAGTTTTGTCTTACAAGTTCACCCAGTTCCGTATCAGAACTTGCAAGTGATTTGTTTCCATATACCGTTGCATCGATCCTGCCTTCAGATCTTTCTTCAAGAATTTCTGCCAGGTAGTCTAAAGCCTCATCCCCGGCATCGCCGTCATTTTGGATATGGGCGATACTGAACTCATAAACTTGACCTGCATCGGCCTGATCCTGGTCTGATGTATCCTCAACATCACCGCCTGATCCTCCACAACCTGTAAAGGCTAAGGTCAAAACCAATACGAAGCTAAGTAAAAAAGCTATCTTTCTTTTGTTTTTCATTTTTCTACCTCCTCAATGTTAACTTTATTTCGCATTAATAAACCAGCAAAAAGTATGCCAAGCTGAGAGAATGCCGATTATACGAATCCATATAAATTGTTCATAAAGGGTATACGTTGAAGACTTTGAGGTATGGATGATACCAAATCTATTATAATGGAAAAACGATTACGCAAATATATTTTATTCAGAAATTTTAGTGTGCGTAGATGACAAAAGAGTGTGCCGCTTCTTTTTTATATGTGCCAAAATGGCATACCGCATATATTTTTTTTTAAAATGTCTTTATTTCAATAAAAAAACGAGGGATTTCAATATGGCACAATATTTGTATAAAAAATTATGTAATCAAAATACAGTACATCAACAATTAATGGATTATCTTTAGTATATGAATAAAGGAGGTCATCTATATGGCTAAAATTGGTTGGATCGGACTGGGAAATATGGGAACTCCTATTTGTAAAAACCTTATGAGATCCGGGCAAAATGTAACTGTTTGGAACAGGACAAAAGCAAAAGCGCAATCAATATTAAACGAAGGAGCAGTATGGGCAGATTCACCAAAGGAAATAGCGGAAAAATGCGATTTCATTTTTACAATGGTTTCCGGAGGGCAGGTTCTTCAAGCAGTAAACTTTGGAGACAATGGCATCGCTTCAGGTCTGACGTCCGGAAAAATAGTAATCGATATGACAACCGTATCTCCTGAACATTCTTCAAAAGTAAATGAAATCATTGAAATGAAAGGATGCAAATTATTAAGAGCACCTGTAACAGGAGATGCGAAGCTTGCATCGAAATCACAACTGAAAATTTTCATATCAGGAGACAGAACGGCTTATGAAAAAACACTGCACTTGTTCAAAATAATCAGTATCAGTCAATATTATTTAGGAACAGGAGAAGAATCAAGAATCATGAAGCTTATCATAAACATGTTAACCGGAGTAAACATGCAAGTGTTGGCTGAAACATTGGTTTTAGCGGAAAAAGCAGGATTGAACAGGAAGAAAGCCCTTCAAGTAATAAGTGAAAGCACAGCAGTATCGGCCTTGATTGAGTATAAATTTAACCAGATTTCTAAGAAACAATATGATACGGTATTCAGTATCAGTATGATGGAAAATGACTTTGACCTTGCCCTGACAGCTGCTAAACAATATAGCGTGCCTCTTCCTATTACAGCAATGACAAGACAATTTCTTGCAGCAGTTAATGCAAAAGGAAAAGGCGAAGAAGACTTTTCATCATTGATTCAACTGGCAGAAGAATTATCCGGTATATAATGTATCATCGAAATTTATCAGGATCAATGGAATACTTGTTGATTTTACGGTAAAGGGTTCGCCTTCCGATTCCAAGCATATCAGCAGATTTTTGCATATTTCCGCCTGTTTTTGTCAATGCTTCAATAATGGCCTGATGTTCTACATATTTTATTGAAGAGACAGAATTATTATCTTCGGAGTCTGTGTCATTGGGTGAAGATGCCTGAATATTGTTTTGTTTTGATACTGTTGAAATTGGTCTCCTATTGTGATTACCGGCAATATTATGTGGAAGATTATCAGGAAGAATTTTTTCTGAGCCGGCAAGATTAACAGCTCTCTCTATGACATTTTCCAGTTCTCTTATATTTCCGGGCCAATGATAAGAAGCTAATAATGAGAAAGCTTCATCAGAAAGACCTTTTATATTTTTCCTTAGTTTAATATTACAGGACTGGATAAAATACTCACATAATATAGATAAATCCTCTTTTCGGTTTCTCAAAGGCGGTACAAAGATAGAAAAAACATTCAATCTGTAATAAAGATCGCTTCTGAAGGAATTTTGTATAATACTGTCTTCCAGATTATTATTTGTAGCAGCCATGATCCTTACATCTATTTGCTTTGTTTTTTTACCCCCTATTCGGACGATTTCCTTACTCTGAAGGACGCGGAGCAAGGATGCCTGTAAGTCCAGAGGCATGTCTCCGATTTCATCAAGGAAAATTGTACCTCCATCAGCTAATTCAAACTTTCCGGGATGCCCATCCTTATTTGCACCTGTAAAGGCGCCTCCTTCATACCCAAATAATTCACTTTCAATTAATCCTTTCGGCAGAGAACCGCAGTTAATGGCGATAAAAGGTCCTCTTGAACGGCTGCTGGCGTTATGAATTGCTTGGGCGATCAATTCTTTTCCCGTTCCGCTTTCTCCGAGGATCAACACATTGGAGGAACTGTTTGAAGCAATGGCACCCAGTTTTTTTACCTCTTCTATACCTTGAGAATTTCCTATTATAGAGTCGAAAGTATATTTGGCATTGAACCCGCTGAACTTATTCACCAGCTTATGGATATGCTGGATTTCATTAATAACAATTACAGCACCGATCCTATTTCCGTGGTTATTTGGAATAATGGATACGGAGACAGACAGATGAAGTTGTTCATGATAAAGGTTGGTTAAATGAACTTCTCTGTCATAAATATTTTTATTAATATTTAAAAAATCAATTGGGCAAGCCTGACAATCAATAATATCATAAAGATTTTTACCCAATAATTCTTTAACACTTAATTTAAACATTTTGGCAGCATGATTGTTAAATTGAGTAATGATTCCAATGTTGTCAATCATGATGATTCCTGAAGAGATCGATTGAATGGTACCGGTCAGCTGGTTATTGATAATAGAAATATCTTCATAAGCTTTTCTCATTTTCATTTCCTTTTCAATGGCATCTACTGCGGCTACTACCATTCCCAGTGTATGATGGTGAATTTTTTCTCTTGGCCCTGTAATATCCAGGCAGCCGATAATATTACCTTTCTGGTCGTGGATAGGCGCACCTGAACAGGTAAATGGATGATGAGGTTTGACATAGTGTTCTTCTCCCCATACCTGCAGTGGTTTATCTATAATCAGAGGGGTACCGATTGCGTTGGTTCCTGCATACTCTTCACTTCTATTGGAACCCAGAACCAGGTTGCTGGTTCTGGTTCTTTCTTTAATAAACTCGTCATCACCAATCATTTCCAGAATATATCCCTCTTCATCCGTCAGAATAACGACAAAATTTGATCCTTTGACAAAGGAATATAAATTATGCATATAAGATTGAGCGACTTCGATCAGAGCCTGTTTCTGAATGATTCTTTGTTGAAATTCCTTGGATGAGAGAACTTTAGACTTTACTTCAAAAGGATTTATATTGTATTGTTTTGAACGCTGCCATGATTCATAGATGACCTTTCGTATTGAATTTTCAGCAGCATTTTTATCTAATGGTGTGTCACCGCGCACAAAAGTGTGCCATAATTGCACAATGCTGTTTTGATAGTTCTTTGAATAAATGGACATTTTATCGCTCTCCCTCCCTTTTAAAATGATAAATGGACAGCTCATATATTAATTATATAAAAAATTGTCAATACTTGTCGAGCGCTTGTAAATATTATTTAATAGCAAATTTATCCGATGACTATGAATTTGCACGATTTCTAACCTTCAGACGGAATTGTGCGTCTCGACAGAATGAAAACTCCATCTGAAGCCAAGAACTCTGTTTATGAAACGATAAAAAGCAGTAAATTTCAAAATGATCCCGATATGGCATATATTTTGCAACTCATGTACTTTAGAAAAAAATGGACACATGCCATATATTTAAAAGCAAGAGTTGTGCCTGTATTTGATAAAGGGAAATAGATGAATGAATTGCTCATCGACAAACACAAATTATTTAAATGGCTCAAATCACAGTCTTAAGGCAATAATAGTGTGCCTGAGGAAATTTAATATCATAGGAGGTTTAAGACATGAAAGTAAAAGAATATTCTAAAAAACAATTAACCGAATTTTATGAGACGATGTATAGAATGAGGCGGTTTGAAGAAGAGGTTTTCGAATTCTATAAACAAGGCCTGATGCCAGGATTGGCACACTTGTATATGGGGGAAGAAGCTATTGCCACAGGTGTGTGTGCGGCTTTAAAAAATGATGACTATATCGGAAGTACCCACAGGGGGCACGGTCATCTTGTAGCAAGAGGGGCCGACATCAAAAGAATGATGGCTGAGATATTAGGAAAGAAGGATGGCTATTCAAAGGGCAAAGGCGGATCCATGCACATCATGGCACTGGATAAAGGCATATTAGGCGCAAATGGCATCGTAGGAGCGGAAATACCCATCGCAACCGGCGCCGCCTTCTCCATTAAATACAGAGGGACGGACCAGGTTGCCATTTCCTTTTTCGGAGAAGCTGCTTCCAATCAGGGCACTTTTCATGAAAGTCTCAATATGGCATCGGCATGGAAGTTACCTGTTGTTTACATCATAGAAAACAATCTTTACGGAATATCTGTTGATATAAGAGATGTAGCCAATGTTGTAGATATTGCAGACAGAGCCAGTGCATACGGAATACCGGGTGTTGTGGTAAACGGTATGGATGTGACTGAAGTGTATGAAACGGCAAAGAAAGCGATAGACAGGGCAAGAGAAGGAGAAGGCCCTACGTTGATCGAATGTAAGACTTACAGATGGCAGGGCCATCATGTTGGAGATCCTGCAACATATAGGGCAAGAAAAGACGTTGATGAAAAAGAGAAATGGATGAAAAAGTGTCCGGTTAAGTGTTTAAAAGAAGCAGCCGCTATTTATAAAAAAATATCTAAAAAAGAATTTGATCAAATTGAAGCAAAAATTGAAGAAGAAATACAAGAGGCAGTTCAATTTGCTAAAGAAAATCCATATCCGGATGTACAGGAATCCTATACAGATGTATTTGAATGATTATTAAGATACAAAATCCGCAAAAATAATTAAAAGGAGGAAAATGATGTGAAAACATTAACATATGCTCAGGCAGTATGCGAAGCGTTAGATGAAGAAATGGCAAAAGATGATAAAGTTGTACTCTTAGGAGAGGATGTTGCTTTTTTAGGAGGAAATTTTAAAACTTCCGTAGGGCTTTACGAAAAATATGGGGATTTGAGAGTAAAAGATACACCAATATCTGAGGCCGGTTTTACAGGGCTGGCTATAGGGATGGCACTTACAGGTCTAAGACCGGTAGTTGAATTAATGTTTTCTGACTTTCTGCTTGTTGCGGCTGACCAGGTTATCAACCAGGCAGCTAAAATAAGATATATGTCAGGCGGACAGGCTAATGTTCCCATGGTTATAAGAACGCCCATAGGAGCAGGACGGTCTTCGGCGGCCCAGCATTCTCAAAGTATGCAGGCCATGGTTTCCCACTTCCCCGGCCTTAAAGTAGTTGTTCCTTCCAATGCAGCAGAAGTAAAGGGCCTGTTAAAAACAGCCATAAGAGATAATGACCCGGTAATATTCTTTGAGCACAAAATGGAATACAACAAGAAATTTGAGATACCGGATATTGTTGAGCCAATACCTTTTGGCAAGGCGAGAATAGCAAGGGAAGGAAAAGATATCACCATTGTTGCGACATCCTCATTGGTTATGAAATCCGAAGAAGCTGCAGAGAAACTGGAAAAGGAAGGCATATCTGTTGAGGTTATTGATTTGCGAACCATTGTACCTTTTGACAAAGAGACTGTCATAAATTCGGTTAAAAAAACAGGAAAGCTTGTAATAGCGGATGAAAGTTATGAACGATGCGGCGTAGCAGCAGAGATTGCTGCAGAAATATTTGATGAAGTTTTCTATTATTTAGATGCGCCCATTGGAAGAGTATCAACACCCAATGTACCTCTTCCATTTAGCCCGGCCTTGGAATTTCCTATCATACCTTCTGTAGACAGGATTTATAATAAAATAAAAGAATTGATTTAGAATCAAAACGATCTTTAAGGTTAATAAAAGGAGGTTTGAAAATGGCTGAATTAGTGATTATGCCAAAATTGGGGTTCAATATGAACTCGGGAAAGCTTGTCAAATGGTATAAAACAGAAGGACAGAGTATAAAAAAAGGAGATACCTTTTTCACAATAGAAACAGATAAAACCAATATGGATATTGAAGCAACAAAAGACAGTTTTGTTAGGAAGCTCCTGATTTCTGAAGGAGAGGCCGTTGATGTCACGCTTCCCATAGCTGTTATTGGCGATAAGGGAGAGGATGTTGACGGGCTTATTTCTGAAGCTTTATCAAAACTTGGGAAAAAGCCCGCTGATAATAATAACGTACCTTCCGGTCACAATAATGAAGAGGTGAAAAGCACGGATGATAAAATAATAGATACTTCTGAAACAGATGATAATAAAAGAGTAAAAGTAACACCCAGAGCCAAAAAAACAGCAATGGAAAGAAATATGAATATTTCTGACATTAACATAAAGGGCACAGGATATCAAGGCGGTATTTGCGAAAAAGATATCCTTAAAGCGGAAGAGATTCAAGCTTCACAAAAAGTTAAAATATCACCCCTTGCAGGCAAAATCGCAGCAGTAGAAGGAATAAATGTTTCAGCTGTTACAGGAACAGGGGCAGGAAATAAAATAATGAAAAGAGATGTTGAAGCATCTATAAAACCTGCTGTTAAAGCACCAAATCAAAATGGATTTGAAGGAGAAGTCCAATACTCAGTTGATGGAAAAGAAATATTAGAAATCGCACCATATGAGGGTATCAGACAAGTAATAGGAAAAAGAATGGCCCAAAGCAAATTCACGGCACCCCATGTATATTTTACAAAAGCGGTGGACTTAACAGAAACACTTAAATTGAGAAAACAGATTAACAATTCTTATGATGTTAAAACATCTGTAACAGATTATGTTGCAATTGCTGTTATTAAAGCTTTGCAGAAATACCCGGAAGTCAATGCATCCCTTCAGGGAGAAAAAATATATAAATATAAAACAGTTAACTTAGGAATTGCAGTAGCCGCGCCCGGTGGCCTAATTGTTCCGGTTATTAAAGACGCAGAAAAAAAAGGTATTGTGGATTTTTCAGAAGATGCTGCCGAAATGATTAAAAAGGCAAGAGACGGCAAGCTGATGCCATCCGAATACAGCGGCGGTACTTTTACCATATCCAATCTTGGTATGTTTGGGATCGATAATTTTACTGCTATTATCAATGAGCCGGAGGCTGCTATTTTAGCAGTCAGTGCGACTCAAAAGATTCCTGTTGTTGTAACAGATGAAAATGGTAAGGATGAGATCGCCGTAAGGCCTGTAATGAATCTTACCCTTACTGTAGACCACCGGATAATAGATGGATTGTTGGCAGCACAATTTATAGGTGAAATTAAGAAATACCTGGAAAACCCTATGGGATTACTGATATAAAAGTCCGAAGTTTGTAGTTTGTACTGTTAAAGGTTGGAGATTAGTGATTAGTAACCGTTAGAAACTATGATACAGCCATAGTTTCTACCTTTATATTTATGATAGATTTTGCGGAGCGAAATCCTCCTTAAATCTTCAAATCTTCATTCTTAAAATCAAAAAGATTAAAATTCAAATCTTAAATATATAAGGAGGAATATATATGGCGAGATATATAATTATGCCTAAGCTGGGATTTAATATGAGTGAAGGCAAACTGGTAAAATGGTATAAAAAAGAAGGAGAAAAAATAGAAAAGGGCGATTTGTTCTTTTCTGTTGAAACAGATAAAACCAATATGGATATTGAAGCAACAGAAGGAGGCTTTGTCAAGAAACTTCTTATTGGAGAGGGCGAAAAAATTGAGGTGACATTACCCATTGCTGTAGTCGGAGAAAAAGAGGATAATGTAGATTCCATGATCCAGGATGCTTTTAAACAGCTTGGAAAGACCGCACAATCTGCCGAAGTGGCATCAAAAGAACAAAATACCAATTCAACGGATAATGAATACGAAGTTACGGTAATAGGAGGCGGGCCGGGAGGCTATGTTGCAGCCATTAAAGCAGCACAAATGGGTAAAAAAACTTGTATTATCGAAAAGGAAAACTTTGGAGGTGTATGCCTCAATAGAGGGTGCATCCCTACCAAGACTCTTTTAAGAAGCATAGAAGCTTTAAAAGAAGTGAAAGAATGCAGTACTTTTGGAGTCGTAAATATTGATGCATCCAATGTGCAATTGGATCTTTACAAAGTGCAGGAAAGAAAAAGAAAGATTATCAGGCAGCTTGTCGGAGGTGTCAAGGGGTTGCTTAAAAGCAATGGGGTGACCATTATAAAAGGGGAAGGTCGGTTTGTGGATAAAAATACTATAGCAGTTGAAGATCGAACAATAACCAGTGATTACATTATCATTGCAACAGGTTCAGAAGCTAAAAATCTTCCCATATCCGTCAGTCCTGAAACGAAACTGATGACAAGCACAGAGGCTCTGGATATGCAGGAAGCACCTGAAAGCATTGCTATTATCGGAGGCGGTGTTATTGGAATAGAATTTGCCTATTTCATGGCAAACACCGGGGTTCGGGTAACAGTAATTGAATTCCTGGACAGGATACTGCCTATGGTGGATGAAGAAATCACTGCCCAAGCAGGAGAAATGCTTAAAGGTTTGGGTGTAGAAATATATACCGGTTCTCAGGTCATGGAGATAAATGGGAAAACAGTAGTATTTAAAAAAGATAACAGAAGACAGTCTATAGAAGCAGAAAAAATCTTAATGGCGGTAGGAAGAACGCCCAACATTGAAGGCTTAAATTTAGAAAATATGGGAATCAAAACAGAAAAAGGAGCTATTGTAACCGACAATACATTAAGAACCAATATAGACAATATTTTTGCCATAGGAGATGTCAACGGTAAAGCGATGCTGGCACATGTGGCATCCATGGAAGGCATCACGGCAGTTGAGAATATCTGCGGGAAAAGAACAGCTATGGATTATGATAAGATACCCAGTGCCATATATATTCAGCCTGAAATTGCCAGTGTAGGCTTAACTGAAAAACAGGCAAAAGAAAAATATGGCGAAATAAAAACAGGGAAATTCCCATTAATGGCAAATGGTAAAGCCAAAGTTGCAGGAGAAGAAAGAGGGTTGATAAAAGTTATTGTAGAGCCAAGATTCAATGAAATCTTAGGTGTTCATATGTATTGCCTCCATGCAACAGACATGATATCGGAAGCTGTTGTGGCCATGAAGCTGGAAGGAACGGCAGAAGAAATCGCAATGACTGTCCATCCTCATCCAACCGTATCGGAGGTCGTGCATGAAGCTTTTCATGGGGCAGTGGACAAAACCATACATTTCTAACATTCAGCTTTCACATGGAAGAGAGTCTTCCTTTAATTGATTCACAAATATCTGCCTTTTTTTTCGATGTGAAGGCTGAGTATAATGATAAAGCACTTTTCTCTCTCTTAAAATATAATAAATCTTTATCACATAAAGATGATCTGTACAGGTCATCTTTATGTGCTTTAAAGAAAAGCATCTGTCTTGCTATGAGATTGATAATTTAGAAAAATGTTACTTTCCTTTTAAACCAGAGGAGTTTTTGAATAAGAAGTGTCAACAGAATACAGCACTGCGCAGTGCTGTTTTTTTGTTGAAGGAAAAACTGTCACCAAATCAACCCCAAAGGAATATTTTAAAACGATGATGAAAATAATTTCTGGAATATTCTTGTACAACTATGAATTTCAGAAAGCACTTCATCTATTTGATATTTCTTATTTAAAAGGAGGTAAAAATTTGAAAAGTAAGGGATTAAAAGTATTTGTACTGGGTTTGATTTGTTTACTTATTCCCCTAATGGGCACCGGATGTCAGTCAGAGGATTTAACGGTGGTAAAACTTAATGAAGTGACACATAGCATTTTCTATGCACCTCAGTATGCTGCAATAAGCCAGGGCTTTTTTGAAGAAGAAGGATTAAAGATTGATCTGGTAAATGGCCAGGGAGCTGATAAGGTTACCACTGCTGTATTATCAGGTGATGCAGACATTGGCTTCTGCGGCCCGGAAGCAACCGTCTATGTTTACAATGAAGGGAAAGAGGACTATGTTATTTCCTTTGCACAGCTTACAAAAAGAGACGGTTCTTTTTTGCTTGGGCGAGAACCCGATCCGAATTTTACATTCGATAAAGTAAGAGGAAAATATATTATTGGAGGAAGAAAAGGCGGTATGCCGGAAATGACCCTTGAATGGGTGCTGAGACAAAACGGGATAGAGCCCGGAGAAGATGTCTTTATCGATACCAGTATCCAATTCGCCGCTATGTCAGGCGCATTTATCGGAGGGACCGGAGATTATGTAGCACTTTTTGAGCCTGTTGCATTGGCACTTGAAAAAGAAGGTCAGGGATATGTGGTTGCATCCATTGGTGTTGAAAGCGGAGAAATTCCTTATACCTGTTACAATGCAAAGAAAAGTTTCATTGAAAATAATCCGGAAACCATTCAGAAATTCACAAATGCCCTTTATAAAGGACAAATCTGGGTGGATGAGCATTCATCAGAAGAAATAGCAGAAGCTATCATAGAATTTTTTCCGGATACTTCTATGGAAGATTTGACTGCAGTAGTTGAAAGATATAAAACTCAAGACACATGGAGTAAGGACCCTGTTCTTTCCCAGGAAGCATTTGAGCATTTGCAGGACATTATTGAAGAAGCCGGAGTTCTTGACAAGAGAGCACCTTATGAAAAACTGGTAACCACGGTATTTGCAGAAAATGCTATCGGCGGGCAATAGGGTTTAAGGATCTTCTAAAACCGTTATCAGGATATTTCAGAAAAGGGAAAAGGTGAGAATGATGAAAAGAAAAATATTAACAATCTCTAACCTAACGAAGTCCTACCATACAAAAAACAGCGAAACCCTTGCCGTTAAAGATTTTTCTCTGAATATACATGAAGGAGAATTCATCGTCATTGTAGGACCCAGTGGATGTGGAAAGTCTACGATTTTATCCATTTTATCCGGGCTATTAGAACCATCCTCCGGAGAAATTATCTACCATTCACAGACATACCCGTTGTCCATAGGCTATATGCAGCAAAATGATCATTTGTTTCCTTGGAGGACCATATTAAAAAATGTCATGTTGGGGCTGGAAATACAGGGAAGAGCGACACAGGAAAATATGGATAAAGTAATAAAGCAGTTGAAAATGTATGGGCTGGGGAAATTCCTTAACAGTTATCCCAATCAACTATCGGGAGGAATGCGGCAGAGGGCGGCACTTATTCGGACATTAGCAATTAACCCGGATATCTTACTTCTGGATGAACCTTTTTCCGCTTTAGATTATCAAACCAGATTAGCGGTTTCTGAAGATATCGTTTCTATTTTAAAAAAAGAAAAGAAAACGGTCATAATGATTACTCACGATTTAAATGAAGCCATATCTATGGCATCAAAAGTAGTGGTGATCAGCAAAAGACCGGGAAAAATTATTGATACGCATGACATCCGGCTCTCTTCAGAGGGAGATAGCATGTTGCAGAAAAGAGAAGCGCCGGAATTTATGGACTACTATAATAAGATATGGAAGGAGTTGGATGTGCATGTCGAATAAAGAGCCTTTGAAGCTTTCAGAGCATGAAGAATTTCTGATTAAGATAAAGAAAGAGAATTTTAGAGTACACACTGCCAGAATCAGTATCTTAATTTTGTTTTTCTGTTTATGGGAAATAGCTGCCGAACTATCTTGGATTGATCCTTTTATTACAAGCCGGCCTGCTGCAATTTTTGACACATTGGTTCTGCTCAACGCCAATGGAGAACTGTGGAGGCACTTATTTATTACCGTGGGGGAAACGGTTGTAGGGTTTATGTTAGGCACAATAATAGGCACGTTGATTGCGGTACTATTATGGTGGTCTCCGTTTTTATCCAGAGTTTTGGATCCGTATATCGTTGTATTAAACAGTCTTCCAAAGGTTGCTTTAGGGCCTATTATCATCGTGTGGGTAGGGGCAGGGCTTATGGCAGTTATAACAATGTCATTGCTTATATCCGGGATTATTACAATTATAAACGTTTACGGCGGTTTTCATGAAGTAGATCAGGAAAAAATCATTCTTGTAAAAAGTTTCGGGGCAACAAAAAAACAAATCCTGCAAAAAGTCATACTTCCTGCCAGCTTTCCGACTATTATCAATGCCCTTAAAATCAACGTAGGACTGTCCTGGGTAGGTGTTATAATGGGTGAATTTCTGGTCTCAAAGGCAGGGCTGGGATATTTGATTGTTTATGGAAGTCAGGTTTTCAAGCTGAATCTTGTCATGACCAGTATTCTTGTATTGGCGGTGGCAGCTGTGGGGATGTATTTGGCGGTGGCATATTTTGAAAAGAAAATTATCAGGCACCTGTAAGCAATTAATAATTGACAATTGACAAATTTTAATAAATAAGGAGTGGTTTGCGAAAGCAAAATCACTCCTTATTATAAATAAAGAAAAAAATTTCGATTTGATAAAATCTCTTGCTATTAAATTAATGTCAATTTTCCATTGTCAATTATCAATTAAAGAAAATTGTTTCAGACTATTTTCTTTAAAAGCCATGCCATATTCCGCCCGAGATCCTTCATGGTTTTCATACCTTCATCATCATTGGCGACATCTCCTATATCTTTTCCAATACCTTGGTTCCAATAACTGGATCCTACAATAATAGATTCAGATATTGTAAACAGATTATTCATGGAGTTAAAGGCTGCTATGGCACCGTTTCTTCTCATTGCGACTACAGAGGCACATACTTTTCCCTTTAATAGCTGATTGGGTCTTCCCAGATAGCCCACCCGATCAATAAAAGCTTTCATTTGAGCTGAGAGACCGGCAAAATAGACAGGTGAGCCCAAAAGAATGCCATGGGAACCGGTAATTTTTTCAACAGCTTCATTGATGATATCATCATCAAAAGCACATCGGTTATTTAAATTTTTCTTACATGCCATGCAAGCTGTACATCCATGAATGTTTCTGTCTCCAATATGGACGATTTCTGTTTTGATTCCTTCTTTTTCAAGTTCATCACATACTGTTTTTAAAAGAAAATATGTATTTCCGTTTTTACGGGGACTTCCGTTAAATGCTGTAACTTTCATTTTCCTTTTCCTCCTTTTATATTTTAAACTCATTATATCATTATTTTAAAAATATAGCGCAAAATATCAAGGAAAAGGAAAGGAGACACCGCTATGAAAATCCGTTTCGGTTATGTGGCATCTGCATTAAATCTTGAAGGCATTACTTCATCAGGAGTACTGACATTTACCAGATACAAGAGGTTGTCGGAAGAAGAGAGAATAAATGAATTGAAACGTGTGACCAGAACTAATATAAAAGCATTGGAGAAAATATTAAAATATAATGCCGATAAGCATATTCATTTTTATAGAATAACATCTAAATTAATCCCGCTGGCTTCTCATCCGGAAGTTACGGATTGGAAGTATAAAGATATTTTTTATAAGGATTTTTCAGATATCGGAAAGTTTATAAAAAGGCATCATATGAGAGTAGATACCCATCCGGACCATTTTAATGTTATTAACAGTCTGAAAGAAAATGTTTTGATAGCAACGATAAGGGAATTAAAATATCATGAAGATATTTTTGAAATGCTGGATTATCCGGAAGGAAAAATGATACTGCATATAGGAAGTGCTCAGGGAGGAAAAGAAAAAAGTATTGAGAGACTGATAAACAATTTCTATAAAGTACCTCAAAATATTAGATCCAAAATAATTTTAGAAAATGACGATAGAACATTTAATATATCAGAAACGCTTACAGCATGTAAACATCTAAATATTCCAATGGTACTGGATTATCATCATTATTTATGCAATAAAGGCGGATATGTTTTAGAAAGATATATAAGGGAAATTTTAAATACTTGGAATGAACAGCTTTTACCTCCCAAGGCACATATTTCAGGGCCGAGAGACGAAAAAAACATAACAAGGCATGCGGATTATCTGGAACCGGATATTTTTTTTGATTTCCTAAAAATTTTACAAACTGAGAAGAGAGACGTAGATATTATGATTGAATCCAAACAAAAAGATAAAGCGCTGCTGAAACTTGTAGAAGATATCAAAGCCATAAATCCAAAAATAAAATGGACAGATGAAACGACCATAGAAGTATGATAAAATGTGATAAAAAAAGAATATTAATAGGGTTAGATAAAAGATAAAAGATAACAATAAAGGAGGATTTTGCTTCACAAAATCTTCATTTTTAAAAGCAAAAATTATGGCGTCAGCATAATTTCTTACTATAACTATTTTCTATTATATGTTATATGTTATCTTTCTTTTGGAGAGTCAGTATGCATGAATTATTTATGAGAGAAGCTTTAAAAGAGGCGCAGAAAGCTTTTGATTTAAAAGAGGTGCCAATAGGGGCGGTTATCGTAAAAGACGGAAAAATCATAAGTGCCGGTCATAATATGAGAGAAACCTTAAAAGATCCTACGGCACATGCAGAAATTATTGCCATAAGAAAGGCTTCTTCCTATTTGAACGGATGGCGATTGATAGATTGCGAGATGTATGTTACAGTAGAACCGTGCCCTATGTGTGCAGGAGCAGCTGTTATGGCAAGGCTTAAACACATTTATAGAGGAGCAATGGATAAAAAAGGCGGAGCGGCAGGATCAGTCATGAATATTCTGCAAGACAGCCGTTTAAATCATATAGTACCGATTACGTCAGGGATTCTGCAAACTCAATGTGAGAAAATAATGAAAGATTTCTTTCAACAATTAAGATGAGAAGATTAGATGGGTATATAGTAAAACGGAAAGAAAGGGTGAGTGATAATGAAAAGAGTATTGATTCTTGTGGTGATTCTCTTTTCTTTAATGTCGTATACATCTTTTGCAGAAGGGTTTAATTTATTTCAAAAGGACAATCGTATATTGGACATATTCCTTACGGTAACTGTTTTAATTGTTGCAGGTTTATTAGTTAAACATCTCAATGAAAAAAAAGAAGCACAAAAAAAACAAAGAAGATAAAAAGAGAATCAGTTTAACGCTGAGAAAGGAAGAATGATTATGATAAAAAAAATAATTATTTTGGTATTAATTATTCTTGTAAGCCTGACATCCTATTCTCTGGTCTTTGCAGATGACAATACAGAGAACGATGATTCTTTAACCCTTGCTGTTCAGGAAAATGAAGTACAGAATACAGATATGGAAAATACGGAAGAAACTAAAGAGTATATATCCAGCAGAAAGTATTCGCTGCAGATAGGAATCGGGTTATTGATCCTGATCGCTTTATATAAAATATACAAATACATAAAATACAAAAAAAATTAACTTTTCTTTAAAAATTAATAAAATTTTAATGGTCTTTTAATACTGCCGTAATAATTGGGGTTTATGATTAAAGCATAAATTCTCCCTCTCTTTAATATATATATAAATGCTTAAACTGCGGCTGACCACTCAGTTGACTGCAGTTTTTTGCTATAGAATTTCGAGGTGAGCGAAATACATTATAAATCAGTAAAAATCGTATCGGATATATTCTTCTGGATTGCTGTGATTTTGGGAGGATATGCAGCTGTTGGCACGATTATTTCCTATATAAATATTCCACCGGGAATATGTCCGGTATTAAGTTACAGGCATTATATCATCTATGCACTATTGTTCTCCATAGTGTCTTTAATACTATCGTGGATGAATAATGTGAAAACGGAGAAATGAGAATAGGAATTAAATAGGGACAGCCCTTGCGGCTGTCCAAAATTATGCTTTCTTTTTCCTGCCCAAAAGGTTTGCCCCTAAAACTCCTGTTATGATCAGAAATGAACCGATGGCTTGATACATTGAAAAGGGTTCACTCAAAAATATAATACCTACAAATATGGAAATAACCGTGGAGACGTTCAAAAAAACACCGGTTTTGTAGGCTTCAATACTTTTCAGAGCACGATTCAGGAAAAAGGTGGACAGGACGGTTGTTCCAATTCCCAGATATAAAACGGACAGTACAAAAGAAGGGTTTTTTAAAGGTTCAAAAATTAATGGCAAAGTCCCCTTTATCAAATGATTACCTACAAGCAAGATTAAATAAAAGATGGAAGAGACGGCGAACATACCGTAGCTCATTTCATAAGGCGAGAATCTATTCTTATAGCTTCTGGCAAGAACATTGTATGAAGCCTGTGCGCAACTGGAGAAAAAAAGGAGTATTAACCCTATTGTACTGGCATCCTTAATATTGAAACCTTTCATTATAAAAATGTAAATTACTCCCGAGATAGAAAGGGCAATACTGAATCCCTGGATCAAGCTGGGCTTTTCCTTCAGGAAGATTGCGGCAAGAAAAGTAATGATAGCGGGAGATGCGGCAAACATAATGCCGCTTTCTATGGAAGAAGAAAATTGCAGCCCCATGGCCTGAAGACCAAAAAAAAGAACAGAATAAAAAAGCGCCAACAGGCTTAATGATTTATAATCATTGAAACTGAGATTGATTTTAAGTATATTAAATTTTTTCAATATATAGACACAGATAAAGGCTACAAAAAATCGAACAGCTACGGCCTCTAAGGGGGTAGATGCTCCAACTGATATTTTTGAACCTATAAAAGAGAAACCTACTAAAATAGCAAATAAAATAATACTGATATATGCTGTTGCGATATCTCGCTTCACTTGCTTTCACTCCTTCTAATTCTTATGCAGCATTTCACCGCAATAAGGGCAATAATCGAATTTTTCTTCAATATTTCTGCCACACGATGGACAAATATAAGGAAGAGAGTTTATCTGTATAGCTTTCAGGTCCCAATAAGAGATTTCTGCTTCTCCTCTTTCAAAAGCTTTTCCCTTTTCTTTTGGAATGCCATATATGCTTTTGCATTGATGACATATACAATAATATTCTTCCTTCCACTTAAACACAGGGATAAAGAAAAAATGAAAAAAATGATAAGATTTGATTATTTCAGCATGATTGTGCCGGCAGTTTCTGCAGGAAAAATCATTGATTTCTCCGATTGTTTTTTCTTTAGATTCTATTCCGAATATACCGATAAAAAACATATCATTCCTCCTTGCTGAAAATTCTTATACTGCAATGTAAATCATGTTCTTCTACGCGGAAAATAAGATTGCAGTAGTCTAAATCAAAATTTGCAATGGCAGAGTTTAAATCTATATTTTTAAGAACATGAAACGCAGCACGGTTATTATCAGCGGACTTGGCTATTCGTATCATCAGACCATAGACACGGGGAAATTGCAAGGTATCAAAAAGGCCTTGTCCTTCCAATGCAGAAGAGAAATTTAATGTTCTGTTATTTACAGGGACCAACAAGTCCGCATCCCATTGGTCTTCATGAACGGTTCTTATTTCAAAATCGCTTATAATATATAGATTATAATTGTTGTAAACCATATTCTTCACCAACTTTTAAATACGGCGGAATGATAAAATGATATAATAAATATCATACCAGAATAATAAGAAAAAATGAATGGTTTGATGATATGGAAAAAATTATCTTACATTTGGATGTGGATGCATTTTTTGCATCCGTAGAACAATTGGATAATCCTGAACTGAGAGGGAAGCCTGTTATTGTCGGTGGTATCGGTGAACGAGGCGTTGTGGCTACCTGTTCATATGAGGCGAGAAAATATGGAATTCATTCTGCCATGCCCGGATTTCTTGCACGCCAGAAATGTTCCCAGGCAGTTTTTTTGCCGGTCAGAATGAAAAGATATAAGGATGTCTCAAACGATATATTCAGGCTATTGAACCGGTATACCGATAAAATCGAGGCATTATCCATTGATGAAGCTTTTCTGGATATATCCGGCTATGAAGATAAATATTTATCCGTCGCCCGAACCATTAAAGAAAATATAAAAAAACAAATGGGTCTGACTGTTTCAATAGGGATCTCCTATAACAAGTTTCTTGCGAAAATGGCTTCTGACTGGGAAAAGCCGGACGGGTTTAAGGTGATAACAGAAGATATGATGCCGGATATAATTTTGCCTTTACCGGTGGGACAGGTTTACGGGATTGGAAGTAAGACCGTTTCCAAATTGAATGAGTTGGGCGTATACCGTGTAGAAGATTTGATGAGATGGCCATTAGAGTATATGGTAAATTTTTTCGGAAAACAGGGAGAAGATATTTACCACCTCATAAGAGGTATTGATGCCCGCGAGGTGGAACCTGAAAAGGAAATGAAATCCATCGGAAGAGAAATAACATTGGATAAAGATACAGATGATATTCAGGAGTTGACAGAATATCTGAAAGGGTTTTCTTATCATATATCCTATGCTTTACGTGTTAAGGATCTTTATGCAAAAACCGTTACAGTTAAAATAAAAACAGACAGGTTTGCTCAGCATACTAAAAGCAGGACACTTTCAAGGCCTATCGATAAATCAAAAGATATCTATAAAGAGGGAGCATTGCTGTTAAAAGAAATGCAATTGAAGGAAAAAATCAGATTAATCGGTTTAAGCGTATCCAATATTTCCGAAGATTATTATGAACAAATGAGCTTGTTTTAGCATTTATTAAACCAAAGACCTGTTTCTTCAAAAACAAAAGGAAGGTTTTGCATTGCAAAACCTTCTGTTTATTATGAACATGCCATTTTATGACGAGGGTCGGTAAAATAAGTGCTTATAACAACACTTACCCCACCACATGCCTCGAGAGGATGACATTATTCAAAAATTATATACCGCATTCAATAATAAGATCGATTGGATTGTAATATGGTAACTCCAAGCTTTCAGCTACTGCCCGGCAGGTAACTTTACCTTTGTAAGTATTTAATCCCTTTAGAAGAGGATCATTTTCCATAAGGGCTGTTTCAATACCTTTTTCTGCCAATTGCAGCGCATAATTTAAAGTAGAAGCTTCAAGAGCAAAAGTAGAGGTTCTTGGTACTGCACCAGGCATATTGGCAACAGAATAATGGATTACGCCATATTTTTCGTAACAGGGATCATCATGAGTTGTTACTCTGTCGATGGTTGCGATAGATCCACCTTGATCGATAGCGACATCTACAATAACAGACCCCTTTTTCATTGCCTTTACCATTTCTTCCGTTACTGTCTTTGGAGCACTTTTTCCTGCAATCAAGACGGCTCCGATAAGAAGATCAGCTTCCTTTACAGCATTTGCACAGTTATATTCATTGTAAGCAAGAGTCCTAATACGACCCATAAAAATATCATCCAGATAAGCAAGTTTTAAAGGATTTACATCCAGTACAGTTACTCTGGCACCTAATCCGACTGCCATCTTGGCTGCATTCGTTCCTACCACGCCTCCGCCTACAATAACAACTTCGGCAGGCGCGACACCCGGAACACCTCCCAGAAGAATTCCAGAACCGCCGTTATATTTCTGAAGAAGATTAGATCCTATCTGTACGGACATTCTGCCTGCTACTTCGCTCATGGGAGCCAATAAAGGCAGCGTGCCGTTAGGCAGTGCGATGGTTTCATATGCTATTCCGGTGATTTCCTTTTCAATCAGAGCGTATGTCAGTTCAGGGTTAGGAGCAAGATGCAAATAAGTAAAAAGGGCTTGATTATGTTTAAATAAATCATACTCAGAAGGTAAAGGTTCCTTTACTTTCATGATCAGGTCCGATTCATTAAATAATTTTTGCTTGTCACCATAAATATTTGCACCTGTCTCAAGATACTCTTCATCTTCAAAACCGCTGCCAATTCCCGCACCTGCTTCAACTAAAACGGAACATCCTCTTGTAATGAGTGTTTTAACACCTCCCGGTGTCAAGGCTACCCTGTTTTCGTTGTTTTTAATTTCTTTTGGAACTCCAATAATCATTTTTTAATATTCTCCCTGTTTTTTATGATGTTATTTTTTAAATTTGAATCTTTGTCAGGCTCAGGTGAAACACTGTATTTGTTCTTTAAGGTCGAAAGAATTACATTGGTTTGAGTTTTCTGGATCCCCGGGATACTTTTGATCCGGTTCATAATGCGTTCCAGAGTGCTGGTGCTGTGAGTTACGATTTTTAAGGAATAATCATAATCGCCGGTTATATAGTGACATTCAAGGATTTCTTCCTCATCATTCACAAAAGACAAGAAGTCATCTGTATATTCAGGTCGTTCCAAGCGGAGGTTCATAATAACGGATAATTCTTTTTGAAGTAAAAGGGGATCCAGAATAACCGTATATTTTTGAATATAACCTGAGTTTTCCAGCTTCTTCAGCCGTTCGCCCACTGCAGAAACAGACATGTTTACTTTTTTGCTGATTTCCGATATAGATAATCTCGCATCCGATTGAAGCAGCTTTATGATTTTAACATCAGTTATATCCAAGTAAAACACCCCTTATATTTCACTTTAATTTTTATCAAAATTTTAACATATTATAAAATATATTTAAACATAATATAAAAAAATAAAAAAATATTATGGCATAATTGAAGTTTATTAAAAATATTTTTGAATTAAACTAAAAATACATTTTTATCCATAGTTTTTTTGGTTCTCCGTCATATAATAAGCTTAAACCGTAATTAGTATTATTATGAGGTAATTCAGAATAAATATTATTAAGAAAAATAATATACAACTGATTTTTGCAAAAGATTTTTAATTTTATTCCAAAAAAAACTAATATAATATGGAAATATAATAAAAAAAAATGGTTATATTATTAAAAAAATGGGTACAATAATGATGAACGGAAAACCCCCTTAAACCCCCTATTATAAAATATTTATAATCCCCCCACTAAAGGCACTCAGCGAGTGCCTTTTTTGACGAAATGCCCTGGATTTTTTATATACAAAATGGATCATAGTGGTATAATAGGTTAGAGGTTAGGGATGGAGTATAGAGTATAGAGTATGGATTATGGAGTATGGAGTATAGAAAGTTAGAGGTTAGAGGTTTATATTCACGCTTATATTTTATAAATACTACGAACCACAAACTGACCCATAATCCATACTCTATAAACTATAAACATATTATATTAATTTGATATTTTAGTTATAAACGGAATGAAAGGTTGGATAAAATGACGCTGGAAAAAGGAAAAAGCATTGAACAAACTGAGAATGAAGCAATATCTTCAAATTTTATTCAAAGCATAATTGATGAAGATTTAGAAAAAGGTGTATATGGGAATAGGGTCCATACACGCTTTCCTCCTGAGCCAAATGGTTATTTGCATATCGGACATGCAAAATCCATATGCCTGAATTTCGGCTTGGCAGAAAAGAATAAGGGAAAATGCAACTTAAGGTTTGATGATACGAATCCGGTTAAAGAGGATGTTGAATATGTTGAATCCATTAAAGAAGACGTAAACTGGCTTGGTTTTCAGTGGGACGGATTATATTATGCTTCCGATTATTTTCAAAAGATGTACGAGTGTGCAGTTAAGCTTATTAAAAAAGGAAAAGCGTATGTTTGTGATTTATCTTCAGAGGAAATAAAAGCTTACAGAGGAACACTTAATGAGCCCGGAAAGGACAGCCCTTACAGAAACCGAAGCATAGAAGAAAACTTTGAATTATTTGATAAAATGAAAAATGGAGAATTTAAAGATGGTGAGAAAGTATTGCGGGCAAAAATCGATATGGCTTCACCAAATTTAAATATGAGAGATCCGGTTATCTATAGAATTTCACATAACAGTCACCATAATACCGGAGATTCATGGTGCATTTATCCCATGTATGACTATGCCCATCCTCTCGAAGATGCTTTTGAATATATCACTCATTCCATTTGTACTTTAGAATTTGAAGATCATAGGCCTCTTTATGATTGGGTATTAAGAGAATTGGAATTTGAAGCTCCCCCAAAACAAATTGAATTTGCCAGACTTAACCTGACCAATACAGTAATGAGTAAGCGGTACCTCAAAGCCCTTGTAGATGACGGCGTTGTTGAGGCCTGGGATGATCCCAGAATGCCTACTATTGCAGGGCTCAGGAGGAGAGGATATACGCCTGAATCCATCAGGGATTTTTGTGACAGAATCGGTGTGGCTAAAAGCAATAGTACAGTAGATATTGCGCTTTTAGAACATTGTATCCGTGAAGATTTGAAACCCAAAGTAGAAACAAGAATGGTTGTTCTTGATCCGTTAAAAGTAGTAATAACCAATTATCCGGAGGGACAGGTAGAATGGTTTGATATTGAGAACAATAAAGAAAATGAGGATTTAGGCAGAAGAAAAGTGCCTTTTTCAAAAGAAATCTATATAGAAAAAGCAGATTTCATGGAAAATCCGCCAAAGAAATTTTTCAGACTGTATCCGGGGAATGAAGTGCGATTAAAAGGTGCTTACTTTGTCAAATGCCAAGAGGTTATTAAAAATCCAAAAGGGGATATTATTGAATTACGGTGTACCTATGATCCGGAGACTCGAAGCGGGAGCGGATTCAATGCCAGAAAGGTCAAAGGAACTCTGCACTGGGTAGATGCTGCTCATGCACAGAAGGTTACAGTAAATGCATACAGTCATCTAATGGTTGAAAATGAAACAGAAGAAAGTGTATTGAACCCGGATTCGCTTACCGTATATAATGGATTTGCAGAGCCTGGCATAGAGGAAACAAAACCCGGAGGCCGGTATCAATTTTTCCGGCATGGATATTTTTTTGCAGATCCAAAACTGACGAAAGGCAATGAATATATTTTTAACCGTATTGTTGAGCTTAAAAGCTCATATAAGAAAAAAGGATAAAAGTTAAAAGTAAAAATTCATGGATTTCTATGGTAAATTTGGCTAAGCTCAACTTTGGATTGACCTTAGCCTTTATTTTTCATATACTAATAATGCTGTTTTAAAAGGAGTTATATTGTTTTCATGCATTATAAAAAAACCATCAAAAAGTATATTTATGAGAGAGATGGACGGAAATGTCATTTTTGCCGAAAAGAATTGTCATTCAGGCAAATCAGCCTGGATCATTATTTGCCAAGAAGTATGAATGGCCCGGATGATATTTATAATATGGTATTGTGCTGTAAAAAATGTAATAAATATAAAAAGAATCGCATTCCATCAGACTATGAAAGCGTTATGATAGAAAATTTCATACAAGGTGTAAAGGACAAAAAAATTACTGCTCCGGGATTAAGAATTAAAATAAAGGAGCTGTCGGAAGTGACGGCTTCTACTAACAGAGTTGAAGCTATTGGAGAGGACGTCGTTTTTCAAAGCGGTAAGCATCGTTTCTATGTTAATAAAGGGCATATAAGAAAGATCATCAATATCGGAGAATCATTAGTGTAAAGACATTGTAATATTTAGAAGGTGAGAAAGTGAAAGAAGAGAAAAACAGTACAAAACATACATTGATTCATTGGCAGAATTTTAAATTAAAACTTGTTTTTCAAGGCTTGATTATCGGTATACTGACAGGTTTGGTAATCGTTGCTTATCGTTTGTTGTTAGATTCAGCGTTCCGGATGAGGGTACAATTGGTGGAGGCAGCCCAGGAAAATTTATTAAGAATACTTCTCTTTTTCGGAGGATTAATGGTAGTTAGCTGGATCGTTAAAAAAATGGTGAAAAAAGTGCCTTTGATACGGGGCAGCGGAATTCCACAGGTAAAAGGTTTTTTATACCGAAAGATAGATATGGAATGGAAAGGAACTCTTATAAATAAATTTTTTGGAGGTATACTGGCAGTTGGCGCCGGCCTTTCTCTGGGTAGAGAGGGACCGTCTATTCAAATTGGAGGCGCCATCGGAAAAGGATTTTCAGACCTATTTAAGAGAAAAAAACTGGAAGAAAAATTTCTTGTTACGGGAGGCGCAAGCGCGGGCCTTGCAGCTGCTTTCAATGCACCTTTGGCAGGCGTTATGTTTTCTTTGGAGGAGCTGCATAAAAATTTTTCGCCGGTAGTGCTCATTTCTGCTTTGACAGCATCTGTAACAGCGGATTTCATTACAAAAAGTTTTGTAGGCATCAAGCCAGTGTTTGATTTTAGCGGACTGCAATCCCTGCCATTGAAATATTACCCCTATATATTGATACTTGGCATTATCATGGGTGTATTTGGTGTTGTCTTTAATAAGACTATTTTGTTGTCTCAGAAATATTATAAAAAGAAAACCACTATTCCTAAAAAGTATAAGCCCTATATTCCATTTGTTCTGGCCGGAATATTTGCATTCATTTTACCGGAGGTTTTAGGAGGCGGACATTTTTTGATAGAGAGAATGTCACATATCGATTTCTCCATTCAATTCCTGCTGATTTTACTGCTTGTAAAGTTTTCCTTTACCATGATCTGTTATGGTTCAGGAGTGCCGGGGGGTATTTTCTTGCCTTTATTGGTTATCGGAGCTATTACCGGCAATATTTATGGAGATATCCTTCATCATTGTTTTGGATTCGAAGCAAGTTTCATTAACAATATGATGATCCTTGCTATGGCAGGATACTTTACGGCTACCGTAAGAGCTCCTATCACCGGGTGTATTCTCATCAGTGAAATGGCCGGATCTCTGCATCATTTACTTGCCTTGGCATTCATATCCATCGTTGCATATATCATTGCGGACTTGATGCATTCAAAACCCATATATGATTCCCTTCTGGATGTATTGGAAAGGAATAACCGCAATGATTTTAAAAGCAATGCAGATACAAAAGTTATAATCGAGAATGTAGTATGCCTTGGCTCCGAAAGTGAAGGGAAAATGGTCAAAGAAGTGAATTGGCCCGAAAAATGCCTGCTTGTAGGTATCAGAAGGGGCGATAAAGAGTTAATTCCCAGGGGAGATACGGTCTTGCAAACAGGAGACCTTATCATTGCCTTAACAGATGAAGATATCGCTTCTGAAGCTGTCATAAATCTTTCTAAAATAACTGAGGTCTGTAAAGCAGCAGAATAAAAGGAGGTTGCAGACATTTTTTGCTTTGCAGAAATGTCTGCCGTTTCTAATCTCTGACTTCTGATTCCTAACCTCTAATTTCGGGATACATCTTTGTGACTTTGGACAGGATGCCGTTCATATGTGCAATGGCGATGCCGTAATTTGTAATAGGGGTATTTTGATTTTTGGCTTGGAGTATTCTGGACATCATTTGTTTCCTGTTGAACATACAAGCGCCGCAGTGAATGATCAGACGGTATTGAGAAAGGTCATCATCAAAATCGACTCCGGCTTTGGTAACAGTCTCGATTTTTTTTCCTGTATAGGCATTTAACCATTTGGGAAGTTTTTCTCTTCCGATATCCCCTTGTAAAGGGTGATGAGTGCAGGCTTCGGCAATCAAAACCTTATCATTGTCTTTCAGACGGTCGATGGCATAGGCCCCGGCGATAAAAACATCCAGCTCCCCCTTATATCGTGACATTAAGATAGAAAATGAAGTTAAAGAGACATTATCCGGAAGTATTCGGTTTACTTTTTCAAACACCTGAGAATCGGTAACCACCAGATCCGGAGGATTTTTAATTTTTGCCAGCATATCCTCAAGCATATCGTCTGTTACAGTGAAAGCAAGACATTTGTGGTCTAAAATATCCCGGATGGTCTGGACCTGAGGTAAAATCAGTCGGCCTTTTGGAGCTTGTATATCCTGAGGCGCTACTAACACGACGACATCACCCGGGCGGATTATATCTCCAAGAATTGTATCTTTTTCGTAAAAAGGGATATTCTTAAATAGAAGTTTTTTTAATTTTTCCACAGATGACGGATCATTTGTACTGGTTTTAACAAAGGGAATATCGAATTCCGATTGATAAATGTTGATTTCAGGATCATTAAGATCGATTTTGTTGACAACACCTATAACAGGAATTTCAGCTTCTTTCAGCATTGTAACCCATTCTTTTTCTATAGGGCTGAAGTCCTCTACAGACGAAAAAACAACAAAGGCAACATCTGTTTTAGAGATTACTTCTTTTGTCTTTTTAACCCTAAGTTCTCCAATCAACCCTTCATCATCAATACCGGCAGTATCGATAATAACCACGGGGCCTATGGGAAGAAGCTCCATGGCCTTGTATACAGGGTCTGTGGTCGTACCGGCAACATTGGAAACCAAAGCAATGTTTTGTCTGGTAATGGAGTTGATCAAGCTGGATTTTCCAACATTCCTTCTCCCGAAAATAGCAATATGTAATCGGTTCGCATTTGGTGTATGTTGCATTATAATCCTCCTATCTACTTGTGCGGACAGCCGCAAGGGCTATCCCTACAATATACTTATACTTTCGTTTACATTCGCACTAAAACTTATACATTTATGTCATCGCCGGCGGATGCGTGGCAATCTCATGTTTGCACTTACACTCGCACTCATATACTTACACTAATATTGCATCTCCTCTGTCTTCCGACACTTTATATCCATAAGATTGAACAGATGCTTCCAGCAGTTTTCGGTTTTCGTATACAGATATATCATTAATCAAAGTATTTGGGTATATCTCGTAAAGTTTTTGATATTGATAAGGTTCTACTTTTTTCATGACAACATTTGCCCCGGAACAGAAAGGGTTCAAGGATCCTTTTGAATCATTGACGGTGATGGAGGTTGTGATGGGCAGATGAGGTCTTTTAAGTAAAATTCTTGTTAGGGCAACGCATTTCAAAGCAGTTATATTATCTCCGGAAAGATAACCTGCCAAAGGCGTAGCCGGATGCGGAATAAAGACACCGATTCCGGCCATATCTACATCCAATTCCTTGAGCAGCAGAATATCATCCGCCAGAGAATCCGCCGTCTGACCGGGCAGACCTACCATAAAACCGCTTCCGGTTTGGTACCCCAGAGTTTTAAGCTGTTTTAGACAATTGATTCTTTTTTCCAGGGAAGAAAAAGGGTGATATTTGCCGTAAAGGTTTTTATCAGCCGTTTCATGTTTAAGAAGGTAGCGGTCTGCCCCGTCTTTTTTCCATTGACTATACTCTTCAAATGACCGTTCACCGACACTTAATGTTACTGCAATATTTCCTAATTCTTTTATTTGCCGAATGATTTTTGAGATCTTATCTGCATCATAATAAGAATCTTCACCGGATTGGAGAACAATGGATTTATAACCGGCAGAAACAGCTTCTCTGGCGATCTCGGTGATTTTTTCTGGTTCTAACCGATATCTTGGTAATGCTTTGTTAAAAGATCTGATGCCGCAGTAATGGCAGGCGCATCTGCAGTAATTTGAAAATTCAATGATGCCGCGGATATGGATTTTCTTTCCCAACACCCTTTCAGTAACCTGAACAGCTTTTAAAAAAAGATAATCGGAATTATTATCCCTGATCAATTCTGCAAGTTCTTCTCTTGATGATTTTGAATAATATACAATATTATTGATTAATTTTTTATTCATCATTATCATACTTTCGTTAGGGCAGATTTAACTTGAACACCTGATATTTTTCCCAGCTTTCCGGTAAGAGAACTGACTTCATCGGATGTTCCATCGATGAGAAGTGATATAACAGAAATATCCCGTTCCTTGTAAGGAATTCCCATTCTGCCAATTATAAGATGAGAAAAAGCATGCAGGATCGCATTGACTTCAGCAGATTTTTTGATGTCTTCTATAACGATACCAACAACACCAATTCTTTTGTCCATTATAAAACCCTCCTTTAATTTCCGATATAGTTTCCTTAAAGGGACATATCCCGAATAATCGTATTTATATCAATGGTTTCAGAAAGCATATCATTATTTTTAAGAAAGTCCTGAGTTTTCTCAAGCTCTTTAATGTCATTATCGGTTATTTCAGGGTTGAAGTCGTACCATTCTTGCATTATTTCTACTTCATCTTCTGAAATTCCTGTTTCTTCGGCTGCCACAGAGCGTGTTTCTTCCGGATTGTTCCTCATAAATTCAAGGCTTTTCTGATGCACTTTCATATATCTTTCAACCAAATCAGGATGATCTTTTAGAAAGTCGCCTCTTACGGCTATTACAATGGTTGCATCCAGCAAGCCCTCTCCGGTAACAATAATATGGGCATTATTTTCCAAAGCCTGGGGAACGGCAGGCCCAGCTACAAGAGCCGCATCCACATTTTCGCTCATCATGGCGGATATACCTTCCGGGATACCCATATTGATAAATTCCAGGTCACTTACAGAAAGATTTGATTCTTCTAAAGCAGCCAATAACAATTGATGTAATATGGTGCCTTTAGGGCCTGCAATTTTTTTGCCTTTTAAATCTTCTATAGCAGTAATAGAAGGATCCTTTACCATGATGGTGAAAGCTTTGGGTGCTCTGCTGTATATTCCGATAACCTTAAGATCTACACCATTGGCGGCTGCCAGAATAGCAGATGTTCCGCCCAAGGCATTGCAAAAATCCAAAGAACCTGCGGCTAAGGCTTCTGTCATCTTTGAGCCCTGGGTAATTTCAGGAAAGGCTACTTCAATGCCATCTTTGCTGAATTCTTCTTCAAAAAGTTTTTGATTTTTTTCTATGATGGATGGAATATTAAGAGGAAGCTTTACATAAGAAATATTGATTTTATTCACTTGACTTCCTTCGGTAGTTCCTGTGGTATCCGCAGTACATCCGGAAAAGAGTAATGAGAATACCAGGACAATAACCATTAACATAGTACATTTTTTCATTTTTAAGACTCCTTTTCTAATTATTTTTACTGTTTAAAATCAATTGAAGAATTGTTTCGGTCAAATCAAAATAAGCTTTTGTTTTTGTGGGTCTGGGATAAGAAAAGTCAACAGGCATTTCATCGGTAATTTTACCTGAGTCCATTACAATTACTTTTTGTCCCAGATAAACAGCTTCGTTGACATCATGGGTTACAAAAACAATGGTCTTTTTTTTATTAAAAAAAATTTCCATCAGTTCATCCTGCAATTTTCTTCGGTTGAATGCATCTAATGCCCCGAGAGGTTCATCCATTAGAATCAAATCGGGATCATAGCATAATGTCCGCCCAAGTGCCGCCCGTTGTGCCATTCCGCCGGATACCTGTGCAGGGTAAGCATCTTTAAAATCTTTTAATCCCAACATTTCAAGATATTCATGCACCCGTTCTTTTCTTCGGGATTTGTTTTCGGTCTCCAGAAGTGAAAAGGACATATTCTGTTCTATTGTCAGCCATGGCATCAGTCGGGGTTCCTGAAATACAATACCGATATTAATTTTTTTATCACATTCATTCGAATCAGGTTTAAAAATGATTTCGCCGGATGTTTTTTCTTCTAATCCGCATAAAATTCTCAATAGTGTGGTTTTTCCGCAGCCGCTTTTTCCGACAATGGTTACAAAGCTGCCGTCTTTTATCGATAAGTTTATTCGTGACAAAGCATCTACAGGCTTTCCTCTGATATTGTATTTTTTTGACAAGTCTCTAATAATGACTCCCGCCATAGAAATCCTCCGTGTTAAAAAATTTTAAGTTTTCTGTTATTTTAATGAAAGTGTAATCGGCGATACATCCGATAAAGCCTATGGTTAGAATCCCCACAAGTACAATGTCAGGTCGTGACAGCTGTTCGGCTTCTATGATCATATATCCGATGCCTGATGAGGCTGCAATTAATTCAGCTCCCATCAGTGACCTCCAGCTATAGCCCAGTCCGAGCTGCATTCCCACAATTACTGAAGACATTGCTTGAGGCAGAATGATTTTAAAAAAAATATTTTTTTTGGAAAACCCGTAGACTTTTCCTACTTCAATCAAATTCTTATCGCAATTTACGATACCATTCAGCGTATTTAAGAAAATAGGAAAGAAGGTAGCAAGAATAATGACTGAAAGTTTCGACATCTCGCCGATCCCAAACCAGAGTATCAGTAAGGGAATAAGTGCTATGGGAGGGATATGCCTGATGAATTGCAACAGCGGCATCAAGTATTTCAAAACAGTCTGATTTAATCCCACTATAATGGCTAAAGGAAATGCTATGACAAATGTAATGACAAATCCTGATAAAACCCGATATAAGCTTACCATCAGATGCTGCTGCAATGATCCCTTTTTAATCAATATGTAAGCGGATTCCAACACTTTTTGAGGTGAAGGCATTATGTAATCATTGAATATATTCAGTTGAGACCCGATCCACCAGAAAAAAATGATCAGTGCGGGCAAAAGAAATATTTTCAGCTTCTTCATGTTATCGCCTCTTTTGCCTATCCGCAAAAACAAAAATCCCTTTCGGGACAGCAAATAAAAAAACTCCGGCAGAACCGAAGTAATAATCACCTATTATGGTTTTCTGCCCCTTCACTCAGATAACGTCCTTGCAAACAGGAATACTATATTCCACTCCCTTCTGACAGTTAAAAACTCTCAGAACAGAATTCTTAATACTATATTACGATTAACCAGACTAAAAATCAAGAGAAAATGTTAAAAAAATATCAAACGAGGAAAAAATTTTATTTTAGTGATATAATTCAAATAAACTGTAAAAAATGCTTGTAAAAGAGGAGTGCAATAAATGGATGTTTTCAAGAAACGATATCGTAATGTCATATTAACCGTCATGCAAGGTGATATTACAATGCTGAAAACCGATGCCGTCGTAAATGCGGCAAATACGTCACTAAGGGGCGGTGGAGGCGTTGACGGCGCCATACATAGAGCGGGAGGCCCGATTATCCTGAAAGAATGTAAAAAATATAACGGATGTCCCACAGGAGAAGCAAGGATCACATCTGCCGGAAATATGCCCAGCCGCTATGTGATTCATACCGTTGGGCCTGTTTACAGAGGCGGCAATAATAATGAGGCGGTATTGCTGAAAAACGCATATGAAAATTCCCTTCATCTGGCTATTGAAAATAAAATTAGGACACTGGCTTTTCCTTTTATTTCAGCCGGTGTTTATGGCTATCCGAAGGAGGACGCTTCAGAGATAGCTGTAGATACGGTTATGAAATTTATTGATCAATATCCGAAGGAACTGGAAGAAATAATTTTCTGCTGTTTTTCGGAAGGGGATTACAAAATTTTCAAAGATAAAATACAGCATAAATTAAAATAATTGAGGTGTGAGATAAAATGGTTTTGAATCAAAACTTTCATTTAACAACCTCTAACCCTTAATCTCTACTCTCTATAACAAAGGATTGATGACATGAAAAATGTGCTTTTAATGATTCAATATGATGGTACTGAGTTCAGCGGATGGCAAAGGCAGCCCAATAAAAGGACAGTGCAGGGAGAAATAGAAAAGGTATTGACCAGATTGTGTAAACAACCTATAAAAATAAACGGTACAAGCAGGACGGATGCGGGTGTTCATGCTTATGCACAAGCGGCAAGCTTTGCAGGAGAATTTAAGATCCCTGTTGACAGGATCAAACCTGCTGCCAATGGATTGCTGCCGGATGACATCTATATCATTAATGTTGAAGAAGTAAATGATGACTTTCATGCAAGATTTTCAGCTAAAGGGAAAACCTATCAGTACAAGATATTGTGCACCAAAGAGAAGAATGTATTTTCAAGAAATTATTACTATAATATATATAAAGAATTAAATATTGCTTCTATGAGAAAAGCAGCGGAATTTTTTAAGGGAACACATGATTTTGCGGCTTTTATGACATCCGGAAGTCAGATATTCAATACTGTTCGGACTATTTATGCCTTGGATATAACGGAGGAAGAATTGGACGAAGAAGGGACGAATATTGCAGGAAAATTATTGACCGTTGAAATTACCGGAGATAGTTTTTTATATAATATGGTGAGGATTATAGTGAGAACCTTAGTAGAAACCGGTTTAGAAAAGATTAAACCTGAAGAGATACCATATATTATTGAATCAAGGAAAAGAAGCCTTGCAAGGCTTATTGCACCTGCCGGAGGGCTGTATTTATATAAAATATATTTTAACGATGTAGAAATAAGGAGATAAAAGGATGATTACGGGAAAACAAAGAAGCTATTTAAAAAGTTTAGCAAATAAACTGGAACCGATTGTTCATATAGGAAAGGGCGGCATAACACCCAATATACTCAATCAGGTTTCAGAAGCACTGGAAGCAAGAGAACTTGTCAAAGTTAAACTTCTGGATAACAGTCTGTTGGAAGCAAAAGATACGGCGAATGAAGTATGCGACGCTTTAAAAGCAGAATATGTTCAAAGTATAGGAAATCGATTTGTTGTTTATAAAGAATCTGAGAAAAACAAAAAAATCCAATTGCCCCGGGAGGATAAAAAATGATCATCTGTGTCTACAGTTCATCCAGTGATGTAGTTGAAAAAAAATATTTTGAAGCCGCATATCATTTAGGAAAAGAAATAGCTGAAAGAGGGGACACTCTCTTATATGGAGCAGGTAAAATAGGTTTGATGGGAGAGAGTGCCCGTGGTGTTCATGATAACAACGGAAAAGTCATAGGCGTTATACCGGAAGCATTGAATATTGAAGGTGTTGTTTATCCGTATTGTGATGAACTTATTGTTACGAAAGATATGCGGTCAAGGAAAAAAATTATGGATGAGCGTTCGGATGCTGTTATTGCACTGCCTGGAGGATTTGGAACCCTGGAAGAAGTACTTGAAATGATTACGCTCAAGCAGTTGGGTTATCACAATAAACCCATTGCCATATTAAATACTGAAGGGTATTACAATGAGCTGATACAGATGTTTGAAAAAGTTGTCTCTCAGAAATTTGCAAAAGAATATATAAAGGCGTATTATTATGTCAGTTATTGTGTAAAAGATATCTTAAACTATATTGATAACTATGAACCGGTAAAGCATGAGAAGAAATGGTTTTAAAGATTGAAGAGCAAGGTGTCATCGCGAGAAGCTTGCGGCGCGCCTTTTTGCCCCTCACTTAAACAAAGGAGAGTTGAAAAAATGGGTCGAGTAGCACGTGTGGAACATGTACTTCCGTATAAAAGCAAAGATGTATGGAGTGCCATAACAACACCAAGAGTCATGAAAGAATGGTGTCTTCAGACCAATTTTACGCTTAAAAAAAACAACCCCTTTTACTTTCGGGATAAATCCCGAAAAAAAGAAATGCTGATTCATTGTAAAGTTGTGGATTTTGAGGAAGAAAAAATGCTTTCTTATATCTGGGGAGAAAGGACACATGTACCTACTTTGGTTACATTTAAATTGTCAGAAACACCTGAAGGAGTGAAACTTCAATTGGAACACGGCGGATTTGAAGGTGTTTCCGGATTTTTTGCCTCAAAAAATTTTTCAGGAGTTTGGAAGAAAATGATCAAAACCAACCTGCCTGAAGCCATGGAGAAGTTCCGGTATAAGAAAATTAAAGGCTAAGATACAGAGTATAGAGTATGGAGTATGGGTATTGATTATGGATTAAATTAGAGGTTAGAGGCTGGAGGTTAGTGGTTAGTGATTATAAGGACAGGGCTTGCTCCTGTCCTTCAATCTGAGCCACTGACCCTCTGGCTCTCTGTCCTTCAACCTCTCTTGCTATTTTAATACAATTTGCAGATATTTCTTTTTTCCTTTTCGCACTAAGATTTTTCCTTCATTAAAATGGTCTTTAGTCAACAAGAATTTTGTATCTCCTACCTTTTCTCCGTCAATAGAAAGACCGTTTTGTCTGATCAGGCGGATGCCTTCGCTTTTACTTGGTATAAATTTAAGATCATAAAGAAGCGAAATCAAATCTGCTCCATTTTCAATGATATCGGCATTTACTTCGGCAGCAGGTACATTTTCCATGTTTGTCCCTTTGGAAAAAAGGGCACGTGAAGTTTCCTGTGCTTTTGTTGCTTCTTCCTCTCCATGTACTAAATTTGTCACCTCAAAAGCTAAAATCTCTTTTGCATTATTGATTTCGGCATCTTTAAGAGCACTCAGCCGGCGTACTTCGTCCATTGGAAGAAACGTAAGGAGTGCCAGACACTTTTCTACATCTGCATCATCTACATTTCTCCAATACTGATAAAACTCATATGGAGAAGTCTTTTCCGGATCCAGCCACAAAGCACCTTTTTCTGTCTTGCCCATTTTTTTGCCTTCACTTGTGGTAAGCAGAGTA
>JAENZQ010000057.1 GCA_016841185.1 Anaerovorax odorimutans | reverse complement strand
ATTTGAAGTACCTTGACGGCAGAGGCTATAAGACTGTGGAGGTACAGCCGGTGGACATGTTCCCACATACGGCGCATGTTGAGACAGTCGTATTGATGATAAATATAAAAAACAAATAAGCGCCTGAAAAACGGCTTGAATTTAGGGTTTTCCGGCGATTTACCATCTGCCGTAAATGTGTTTTTTGGTGGCGAAAATGCCGGGTAGCCCGCCGTTTGACCAATTACGACCTTATTAATATAATATAAGCCATAGATAAACCTACATATAAGGAGGTACATTTGATGGAGATATTTAATAAACTGGAAGAATATGATTACGAGCAACTAGTGCTTTGCCAGGATAAAAGCACCGGGTTAAAAGCAATTATCGCTATTCATGATACCACGCTAGGGCCGGCGTTGGGCGGAACAAGAATCTACGATTATGAGACTGATGAGGAAGCGATTATAGATGCGTTAAGATTGGCTAAGGGTATGACATATAAAAATGCGGCTGTGGGTTTGGACCTTGGCGGCGGGAAAGCAGTTATTATAGGCGACCCAAAGGCGATAAAAAGCGAAGCATTGTTTAGAGCTTTTGGCAGATTTGTTGAAGGGCTAAACGGCAGGTACATAACCGGTGAAGATATGAATATGACACAACAGGACGCGGCATATATTAATTGTGAAACGGATTATATAGTGGGCTTGGAGACGGGAAGCGGCAATCCTTCGCCGGTGACGGCTTATGGTGTATTTAAAGGGATGCAGGCGGCCGTTAATGAGATTTATGGTAGCGATGACTTAAAGGGGAAAACCGTGGCAATTCAAGGATTGGGAGCTGTCGGGAGACGCCTGGCCGAGTTATTGCATGAAGCCGGGGCTAAATTAATAGTAACTTCAAGGGATCAAGCTAAAGTTGCTAAAGCTGTAGCAGAATTAGGCGCAACTGAAGTAGGCCTGAATGAAATATACGGAGTAGAATGTGATGTGTTTTCGCCCTGCGCCATAGGTGCTGTAATAAACGACATAACAATTGAGCAACTAAAATGCAAAATTATAGCCGGCGCAGCTAACAACCAATTAGCCGAGTCAAAACATGGTGATATTCTTGAGGAAAAAGGAATACTTTATGTGCCGGATTATGTAATAAACAGCGGCGGTGTTATTAATATAATTGATGATATATCGGGACGTGAATATAACAAAGCAAATGCCATGAAAAACACTGCAAAAATTTATGACGCCTGCAAGAAAGTGTTTGAGTTAGCTAAAAGAGACAGTATTCCAACATATAAGGCAGCTGATAAAATGGCTGAAGATAGAATCGCGTCAGTAAGCAAAATCAAAACAATTTTTAATAGAAAATAGTCTTCCGGCATAATGCACGTTGAGACGGTAGTATTGATGTCAAGGGTGAAAGAGGGAGGGCGTAAAAAGTCCAGTAAGTAAGGGGTTTTGAAGATTTGCAGGCTGAAAACTGTAACTTCAAAATCCTTTTTTTATCGCCCCTTGGGAACAAGTCGAAGTGAGTGATTTTGAGTGCGACAGAACGGATTAGATGTCGGTGCATGCTGACAGAGTAGGTTAGATGTCAGGTATTAGCGACAGAGCAGAATAGATGTTTTTTGAAAAAGCTGAGGTTGTGAGAGCAGGTTGGATGTTGCGGTAAAACAAACTATTGACGAATGGGGTCTATCGCGATAGACTTGAAGTGTGGTTTATCCAAATAGGCCTTAGGAGGTTGAGATATATGGAAAAATTTAAACTGTATGACGCCGAGTATAAATTTGCAAGTCTTATCTGGGACTACGAGCCAATCAATTCGACTGAGCTTGTACGACTGTGTGCTGACAAACTCGGATGGAAGAAATCTACCACTTATACAGTGTTAAAAAAGCTCTGCGATCGCGGAATACTGCAAAATCAGGATGCAGTGGTAACCGCACTTGTCAAACGGGAGGATGTGCAAAAGTACGAGAGTAATGCAATAGTAGAAAAATCATTCGACGGTTCTCTTCCCAAATTTGTAAACTCTTTTCTGGGCGAACGAAAGATTACCGAACAGGAAGCTGAGGAGCTAAAGCAGATTATTGAGGAGGCGTTAAAATGAGTAACCTACAAGGAATGTTTACAACCATTCTAAATATGAGCATAACCACATCCTATGTGGCTATCTGCGTTATTCTTGTTCGTATACTTCTAAGGAAAGCCCCGAAAAAATTCTCTTATGCCTTATGGGCGGTAGTGTTATTTCGGCTCGTCTGCCCCTTATCTTTTTCTACAGCCTTTAGCTTTTTAGGACTTCTGAATGTGAATTCTCAGAACAATGCGGGGCTGCTGGAATATGTGCCTAATGATATAGGTTTTATTCAAACACTAGCTGTTCAATCCGGCATAGGTAGCTTAGACAGTGCTGTGAATACATATTTGCCTCAGGCTACACCAATCGCAAGTGCAAACCCTATGCAGATATGGATGGATGTTTTAAGCCTTATTTGGATTGCAGGTATTGTTGTGTTGCTTTCCTACAGTGTGCTCTCATATATAAAAATCAAGAGAAAGCTTCTAACCGCTACTCTGGTTAAAGATAATGTTTACGAGTGTGATAGAATCGGTACAGCGTTTGTATGTGGGTTTATTCATCCAAAAATATACGTGCCTGTTGGCGCCAAAGAAGCTGATCTCTCCTATATATTGGAGCACGAACGAACACACATCCGAAGAAAGGACTATCTAATTAAGCCCTTTGCCTTTTTCGCCCTAATTCTCCACTGGTTTAATCCGCTTATGTGGTTGTCTTTTGCACTCATGAGCCGGGACATGGAAATGTCTTGTGATGAAAGCGTTCTGCAAAAGATGAGTTATGATGCCAAGTGCGGTTATTCCAATTCACTGCTTACACTTTCAGTAAAAAGCAACGGACTTTTTGCAGCCAATCCTCTGGCATTCGGCGAAAGTCATGTAAAGGCGCGGATTAAGAATGTTTTGAATTATAAGAAGCCTGTTTTTTGGGTGGTAATTGCTTCTGTCATTGTTTTAATAGGTGCTGGTATCGCATTGCTATCAAATCCCCAACTCGGATATTCGAATCTAACATTGGAGAATGTAGAGAGTATGACATTGGTTTCAGGTCTGTATGATACGAAACATTCAGTTATCATTGATCGTACGGAATGGGTCGAGATCTTAGATTTGATCAATACCGCTAAAAGAAGCAAAATCGCAGAAGAGTATAGACCTACTTATGGAGAGCTCTACCCAATCTACAATACCTTGACGGTTTCGACAAAAGATCAGGGAGAAGCAATAACATATTCATTAATTATCTACCACCATAAGGATTGGGATATTTTTCATGGAGAATATGAATACAAACTTGCGCTTAACTTCTTCCCAGAAAATGGTAAATCAGAAATATGGGGACTCCCTTATAACGAATGCTACCAGATGATGGAATGGATAAAGGAAATACATGATCGTAAACAGAATAATTATACCAGTAATGGTGAAGCCACCGATTTAAATTTGAATACTGGTGAAATTGCAAAATTCGTTGAGAACAACTTAAATGTTATTATGTCCTCGCCAAAAACTTCTTCCAATCCGCAGGATTATATCAATGCTCATGAGAAAGAATATGAATACTTCTTTAAGTATGGTGGTGAAGAAGCTCTGCAATACATGCTTTCACAGTTTGAGTCTGGCAATGCCGAAGGACTGCGAGGGCAGATTATGATGCAGTTGTGCAAGGAGCTTTTAGGAAAGCGAAATAACGTAACCGACGAATCACTCTCTCCACAGGAATGGTACGATGCCCTGTCCATCCGCCAGGAGGTTATGCTACCAAATTATGAGTATGATGGTCAAGACCCAATTGAAGAAATTGTCTATGATACCGAAATAGAAATGGAATCAGCGTCTAATAATAGAGGTGGTTTTATAATTGCTGCCCCAAAGGTATTCGGAAACTATGAGGAAGAAGATCTGCTAAAGGTCTTCGTGACCACTTATAGTGCACGGTATAAGCTTTATGGTAATACTTTGTCGCAAGAAGGAGGCAGCATCATTCCAGCCGCAATTACATATCGTAAGGATGATAACGGCAGGTATGTCCTCGAAAAATATGAGCAAGCACGAGACGGATCGGAATTTGGTCCATCCATCAGGGAATATTGCACGTTGCCAGTATCCGGGAAAGAAATCAAAGGTCTTGCAGATAAAATTTTCAAGCATTACACAGACTATGATGATATTCGCACCCTGCTGTATGATAATTTATATAATCATTTGAAGAAAAATGGTATTACAGACGCTACGCTTACCAATTCCAAAGGTGGAATTGAATTTTCTATGAGTGATCCGAAATACAAACCTTGAATTCAGTAATACTGAAAGAACAGGAACTTAATACAAAGGGGGGGAATATTGAAGAAAAAGGTAATTAGAATCGCTATTATTATTATAATCTTAACTTTGCTGGTTCCAATTCCACTGCGCTTTAAGGATGGTGGAACTGTTAAATACCAAGCAATCTTATACAGCATAACGGATTATCATGCGCTTAGAGGTACTGATGGATATGATACTGGTATTGTAATTAAGGTGCTTGGGATAACATTATATGAAAATATGACATTCGACAGTAGATAGCATTTTCCTGTAAACTTAAACCAGAACAGACAAGACACCTACGTTGTTATTTCGTAGAGTGCCTTGCTCCTTTTATCTCGTTATTCTTACACATCAACCGTCAAGCCAGATTTGAATTTCACGGTAAATTTATCCTCGTAAACGTTGACCTTTTCAATCAGCCGGCGGACGAGGGATTCGTCATATTCGGTAATGGCGGTGGGCTGCTCTTTAAAGAAGCAGGTAAAATAATAGAAAATTCCGTGATGTAAATCACGATTTTTTGTAGTTTTTAGTTATTATAATGTGCAAAACAAGGTGATTATATTTCGTAATTGAATAATTTAGCAAAATAGAATAGAAGCGTTTGTATAGTTGACTTGCATTGTTTTTGAGTCAGCTAAAAATTTGATTTTAGAATGATTTTATAAATATTTTGAGAAAAGTGTAACCTAAATCTTTATAATTCGTTTATGTAGTGAAAGGAGTGCAGAGTGATAAATGATCAGATGGAAAAATTATATATTAAATATCACGGAGAATTATATCTCTATGCTTTTTCACTGTGTAGAAATCATCATTTAGCACAGGATTTGACTAGTGACACCTTTTTCAAAGCCTATTTGTCTCTTGATGATGTAAGTTACATTAAGTATTGGTTATTCAGAGTTTGCAAAAATTTGTACTTAGATTATCTTAAGAGAAATAGGGAGTATAGCAATGAAAGTATTCTTGAGAGAACACTTACAAATAATGAAACCCCACTGGATAAGATTATTGATTCTGAGGAGAAAAAGCGCTTATACAATTTAGTGGCTAATTTAAATGAGTCCTATAAAGAGATTCTTATTCTATATTATTTCTGTAGTTTTTCAATTAAAGAGATTAGTAGATCAAGAAATATCACAGAAGGTGCTGCTAAGATAACGTTATTTAGAGCAAGAAGGAAGCTTAAGAAAGAGATGGAGGGAGAAAATGAACTATAAAGATTTATTCCACCGGTATAAAAAAGGTTTATTGAATGATGAAGAAAAAAGAATAATTGAGCAAGAGATAGAAAGGCACGAAGCTGTAGAAGAATTTTTATCGGAAGCTATGGATGAGGAGATTTATGATGGTTGGAATACATCTAATTCTGAGCATCAGGAAGAGGAAACTAACAAACTGAAAAAAAGCGTAAATAAAAGATTGAGAAAAGTAGTGATTACCTCAGTGCTGATAGTTGTTGCGCTCTATATTGGTGTTTTTCATGTATTGTCAGCCATTGTTGATAGAGTATACTATGATCCTACAGCTACTACTCAATCAGAAGAACGAGAATACCAATCACCAGATTTCTACTACGATATGCAGGCTTATGTAAGCCTTAATATGCCTGGATACTCAAGTAATTCATTTACATTCCAAGAACCGAAAGGATTTGGAGAATATGAAGTAAGCTACTCTTTAAGAGATCTTTTTACAAAAAAAGAGCAACGATATTTTGTCAATCTTTCAAAGGGGAAATTGACCTATGCAATAGATGGAATCTTTAGCAGAGAAAATCGATTCGGAGTCTGGGAAGGATTTGAGAGAATACGCTATCATTTCCCAGAGGATACTGCTAAAAATGCTACGACTGTAAGAGATGAAGATGTTCAACAAAAAAATGAAAAAACACTTCAATATTTAAATGAACTAAATCCATTGTCTTATATTTCTATGAGCATTGTGTTTGAAGAAGACCTTTCCATGGAAGAATTTTATAATATAAGCCAAGAACATCATACCCTTGACTTTAAATGGGTAGGCGTTCGAACAGTTAAGCCTGGTACTCAATGGAGTGAAACCCAACCGATGCACCTAGTGGGTTTTAATCCAAACTTTAACGATGAACCGTTAACTAGTACACGTCCTGACCCTGAGAAATATCCTCTGTTTTATTTGATGGATGTAAGAGATTATTCTGGCTTGGCAAATAAAGATTATCCGAAAAAAATTTATGAAAGCTATAGGATTCATCTAAAGTCACGTTTAGAGTATATTAGAAACCGAAAAGACTTTGTAGATATGTTTGA
>JAENZQ010000018.1:26474-64647 GCA_016841185.1 Anaerovorax odorimutans | reverse complement strand
CGGGGAATCGATTATTATTCTCCTAAAACTATGGATATCTACTCTATAGGAGACGGTGTTATAACCGAAACAGGGCACAGTAATGTTTATGGAAATTATATCAAAGTGCACCATGGACAACAGGTCTTTTCCATTTATGGAGGCTGTTCTTCAATCTATGTAAGCAGTGCTCAGAACATAAAAAAAGGAGATATCTTAGCCTCAGTGGAATCCTCCAGTGGCGATCCTAATTATTTTCATTTTGAATTATGGGTCAATGGTGAAATTGTGAACCCAGAGGAATATATGGATTTGAATTAAAGAATGTTTACTTATAGAATACCCGGAACCAGAATTGATATAAATTACATTTTGGTTTTTGTACTCTTCTTTTTCATTATTTATGGAAAGGCGGGTACTTTTTTCGTTTGTTTTGTATTTGTTTTCTTACATGAATCAGCCCATTATTTTGTATCGGTAATTTTAAAATATGAAATCGAAAAAATGGAGCTCAATATGTGGGGCGGCGTTTTACAATTAAGAAATTATGTCATCAAGCCTTCACATGAAATGCTGATTCTCATTTCCGGGCCTTTGCTCAATATATCAATTGCTTTAATATTAAATATATTACCGGAATATACACACAATAATTTTATTAAAGAAATCATTGTGGTAAATGCGACCCTCGGAATATTTAACCTTCTTCCCGTTGCACCGTTGGACGGAGGAAAAATTATAAGGCTTTATCTGACTTATTTTTGGGGCTATGGAAAATCTATTAAGATTGCTTTGTTTTTTTCTAAATTATTTTCTTTATTTCTTTTTATTACAGGTATTTACTTGATACAATATGATATATTAAATATGGTCATATGTTTTGTCGCAGTAAATATATATATATCATCAAAAAAAGAAAGCCAATTTGTCCTTTACAAGATTATCCGGTATATGGATATCATCGACAGACAAAGATCTGCGGAAAAGATCGTTGTCTGTAAAATGAATAAAAAAATCAAATATGCTGTAGATACATTGACACCTGCGAAAAAAAGAATCTTTACCATTGTAAATGATAAGGGTAAATATAAAGGGCAATTATCCGAATCTGATGTCATTAAAGGAATTTTTGAACATGGTATTTATTCTGATTTTCAAAAAATACTTGAATTGAAGAAGAATAAAAAGGAGACTAAGCTATAAATGGTAGAATTAGATTATTTAGAAAAGTATTTGCCTCAAGTGGAAAAACCGGCCAGATATATCGGAGGAGAAATCAATTCAATCGTTAAAAAGGAATTTCAGGGAAGATTTATTTTTGCCTTTCCTGATATTTATGAAATAGGAATGTCCCATCTGGGTATGCAGATTTTGTACCATGCGCTTAATCATGAGGAAGGCATCTTTTGTGAACGTGTTTTTGCTCCGGCACATGACATGGAAGCTATCATGAGAAAAAACAATATACCTTTATTTTCATTGGAAACCAAAACACCGCTAAAAGAAGCAGACATCATCGGGTTCACTTTACAATATGAACTGAGTTACTCTAATGTAATCAATATGCTGGATTTATCGGGTATCCCCGTTCTGAAAGATGAGAGAAGGGAAAGAGATCCTTTAATTTGTGCAGGAGGGCCGTGCGCTTATAACCCTGAACCCCTATCTGATATCATCGATTTCTTTATTATAGGAGAAGGAGAATCCGTTAACATAGAAATTATGAGAAAGTATATTCAATGGAAAAACAGCGGGAAAACAAAATTTGAATTTTTAGAACTGATATCTGAGATTAAGGGTGTTTATATCCCTTCTTTTTACAATGAACAATACAATTTAGATATGACTTTAAGAAACATGGACAAGTTGTATGCGTGTGCCCCTGATAAAGTAACAAAGCAAATTGAACCCGATTTGGATGCTGCTTTCTATCCCGATAAATTTATTGTCCCGTTTATCGATATCGTGCATAACCGTGCTATGGTGGAAGTTCTGAGGGGTTGTACAAGGGGCTGCAGATTCTGTCAGGCAGGTATGATCTACCGCCCTGTTCGGGAGCGTTCTGTAGAAAAAATAAAAGAGATTACGGATCAATTGATTAGAAACACAGGATATGAAGAAATGTCTCTGCTGTCCTTAAGCACCAGCGACCATTCAGGAATCGAACCTTTGGTTTCATCCCTGATGAAAAAATGCAAAGAAGAAAGTATATCCTTATCATTGCCTTCTCTCAGGTTAGATTCTTTTTCTTTTAAAGTGCTGGATGAAATTCAAAGTGTTAAAAAATCCGGACTTACTTTTGCCCCTGAAGCAGGAACACAGAGATTGAGAGATGTCATCAATAAGAATATTACTGAAGACGATATTTTCTTTGCAGTAGAAAATGCTTTTAAGTTAGGATGGAGCAATATCAAGTTTTATTTTATGATCGGGTTACCGACTGAAACCTATGAAGATCTGGATGGCATTATTGACATAGCAGAAAAAATCATCCATATTTATTATCAGGTTCGTGATAAAAAGAACAGGAGAAAACTGAGCATTAACATTAGTACCTCTAATTTTGTCCCTAAGCCTCACACAGCCTTTCAGTGGTTTCCCATGGATGATATGAATGTCTTATCTGAAAAACAGAAGTATTTATCCGAAAGACTCAAAAAAATCAAGCATGTTTCCTTTAACTATCATGATGTGCAAACAAGTTTTTTAGAAGCTGTTCTGGCAAGAGGAGACAGGCGTATCGGGAAAACACTCATAAAAGCATGGGAAAATGGCAGTAAATTTGACGGCTGGCGTGAATTTTTTGATTTTGATAAATGGCAAGATGCCTTCAATGAAACTGGAATAGATCCATATTTTTATTCAAACCGGAAAAGAGATTATAAAGAGCTTCTACCATGGGATCATATTGACGCAGGTGTTTCTAAAGAATTCTTGATTTCAGAAAATGAAAAAGCTTTTAAAGAAAAAGTCACTGCAGATTGTAGAAAAGGCTGTACAAACTGCGGAATAAATCAATCATTCAATTGCAAAGTGTATGGTGATAAAAATGTATAAATATTTAATAAAATTTACGAAAACTCATTATATGAAGTATATATCCCATTTGGATTTAATGAGCGTCTTTCAAAGGGCCTTTAGAAGGGCTGCGGTCAAAATCGCTTATTCTCAGGGTTTTTCTCCACACCCTAAATTAAGCATGGCCCACCCTCTGTCTGTGGGCATATCCAGTATTTCGGAGTATATGGAAATAGACATGGAAGAAGGGATTCCCGAAAAAGAAATTATATCGAGGCTTAATGAAGTACTGCCTTTGGGGATTCGGATCATGGAATGCCATAAAATACTGGAAAAGAAAAAGTCATTGCCTGCTCTTGTCGCATACGGAAGTTATGAAGTTTCTTTTAACCGGAATGGTATTCAGGAGCATCAATTAATCAACCGTATCAGTGATTTTTTATCCAAAGATAGAATCATTGTCACAAAAAAGCAGGTAAAGAGCAGTTCTGTTAAAGAAATCGATATCCGGCCTTTGATAGATGAATTTAAAATGATCCACTCTGATAATGAAGCTTTTAAAATAATGGCTACCGTTAAAACCGGCAGTAATGGAAATTTGAATCCGGAATTGCTGATACAAAGCTTTATTAAGGAATCAAAACTTGAAATAAAACAGAACAGTATAAAAATAATCCGGATAGAACTTTACTTTCTGAAAGATCATAAACAGGTGCCGTTAAATCAGTTGTATAAAGTGTAAGTGCAGAGACAGCATTTGCTGCTATCGGCATCAGAGTCAGATGCATAATATAATTTTCACTTGAGTAATTTTGATTCTAATAATTGACATCTATGAAGGTTTATGATAATATATATTTTCGTAAGCCGCACGAATAAGGTTTAAAAAACATAATTGTTTGCCTTCATTCGGCGAGTATCGGGCAGAGGAGGTGCACTCGGTTAATGTATGCAGTCATAGAGACCGGCGGAAAGCAATACAAGGTACAGGAAGGCGATGTTATTTCAGTTGAAAAGTTAGGACTGGATGAAGGCAAAGCAGTAGAATTTGACAAAGTGCTTGTTTATTCAGACGGCAGTAATGTTCAATTTGGAACTCCTGTATTGGAAAATGCTAAAGTTACCGGAAACGTTATTGAAAATGGAAAAAGTGATAAGGTCATTATTTTCAAATACAAAGCAAAAAAAGATTTCAGAAAAAAACGCGGACACAGACAGCCTTTTTCCAAAGTTAAAATTGAGAAAATTGAATGTTAGTTGAATGTAGATAATAGAAATATTAGATCATAATATTAGGTTCATAAGGAGGTGTGGTCTATGGCAAGTAAAAAAGGAGTAGGTAGCTCAAAAAACGGCAGAGATAGTGAGTCCAAACGTTTAGGTGTCAAAAGAGCGGATGGACAGTATGTAAGCGCAGGCAGTATTCTTGTTAGACAAAGAGGCACCAAAGTACATCCCGGCAATAATGTCGGAAGAGGCGGCGATGATACACTTTTCGCTAAAATAGACGGTATTGTGAAATTTGAACGAAAAGGGAAAGAAAACAAACAGGTAAGTGTCTATACAAGAGAAGCATAATCAAATATTTCTCGGAAAAAACTGAGAATTGCGAAGATTCAACAATTGAACCCTCTATATTTACATAGAGGGTTAATTTAATTCATATATGATAATCATAAATCTTTATTTGGTTATGATAATATCAAAGACCAAGTATAAAAGCAGGTGATATGGATGTTTGTAGACAGAGCAAGAATTTTTATTCGCTCCGGAAAGGGCGGAAATGGTTCTGTATCATTTAGAACAGAAAAGTATGTTCCGGACGGTGGTCCGGACGGCGGAGATGGTGGAAAAGGCGGAGACATTATATTCCAGGCCAATGCTAATTTAAGAACCCTTATGGATTTCAGGTATAAAACAAAATATTTTGCCCAAGATGGAGAGAACGGGAAAAAGAAAAAGCAATTCGGTAAAAATGCCGGAGATTTAATACTTAAAGTACCACCGGGAACTCTGATCATTGATGAAGAAACCGGTCTTACAATGGCAGACCTGATTCATGACGGAGACACTTACATAGCAGCAAAAGGGGGAAAGGGAGGAAAAGGCAACGTTCATTATAAATCATCTACCCGGCAGGCACCTAATTTTGCAGAGGCAGGAGGATTTGCCGAAGAACGATGGGTGATATTAGAGTTAAAATTGATTGCTGATGTTGGAATTATTGGATTTCCAAATGTAGGTAAGTCTACTTTACTTTCCATCGTAACAAGTGCAAAGCCGAAAATTGGTAATTATCATTTCACCACCATTCATCCAAATCTGGGTGTTGTAGAAATTTTTGATAAAAGCTTTGTTATTGCAGATATACCAGGGTTGATCGAAGGTGCACATAAAGGGTTGGGATTGGGTCTGAGTTTTTTGAAGCATATTGAAAGAACAAAAATTCTGCTGCATGTGGTGGATATATCCGGATCTGAAGGCAGGGATCCTGTTTATGACTTTGAACAAATAAATCAAGAACTTGACCGCCATACAAAAAAACTAAGCCGAAAACCTCAGATCGTTGCAGCCAATAAAACAGATCTTTTGCAGTCTCAGGAAAAATACGAGGCATTCAAACATTATATCGAAAATAAAGGTTATAAAGTATTTCCGATTTCCGCAGCATCAAAGCAGGGAATAAATGATTTAATCAAGCATATCGCATGGGAACTGGATAACATAAAAGAAGAGGAACCTCAACTTGAAGATATTTTTGATATGGATATACACGGACAAAAAGACGAATACAGAAAAGTATCTGTTCGTAAGGAAAATGATATATATGTTTTAGAAGGGAAGCAATTGGAAAAAATCTTTAATTCTACAAATTTTAATGATTTAGAATCTTTAAGATATTTATATAATTATTTAAAATCCAGAGGTGCTATCGAAAAATTGCTTGAATTAGGAATTCAGGAGGGAGATACCGTCAAGATCAAAGATTATGAATTTGAATTTTATGAATAAATAAAAATTAAAAATTGATTTTAAAGGAAATAACTTTCCCAATGTAATTAAAGTCATTTATATCATCATAACAAAAAATATCATGATCTTTGTTTTCAGGAACCAGAATGAAATTGCCTTTTTCTTCAAAGTATCTGCGTATAGAAGGTGTTCTGGAGTCTCTGGGGTAAAAAGCAATTACATCTCTGTTTTTTAAGAACTCTTTCTTAGTAGGCGTAATTTTAACATGAGCATTCATTGGAACCAACGGCTCCATGGATGAATCTCTCAGAAAGAAATACGTATTTTCAGAATTTTCTTTTTCATCTTTGTATACGGCACCGGACATGGATTTTAATTCAGAAATAAAAGTGTTTACATCGGAGTCATTCATACTTTCAATAAGTTTAGAGGATAAGTCTAATGCCGATAGCACTTCTAACTCGTCAATATAATCAGCCAATTTTGATTTGGTCTCTTCATCTTGAGGAATGGACTTCAAAAGTTGCTTATTAACAGCAGCAGACATCAGGATATAATTCTTAATGACTTCAGGTGCTTTTTCAAGGTAACCTTGAAAAACCAATCGCATTGGATTTTTATCCCCGCAGACAGAGGCCAATGCTTTGGATATTTCTTCAGAAGGAGGCGGCAGTTTACCATTTTTTAATTGGCTTATATAGGAAGGTGTTATTTCATAATTCAAATCACCGCATCTTTTGGTTATTTGCCTCAATGATAATCCGCTTTTTCGAATCATTTCATCAAGCATTCTGGCATAGACCACTTAAACCCCTCCTTTAAGAAAAAACTTACATATTATGTGTTAAGTATATCATTTACATCGTGTTAAGTCAATCCATAACATATTTCGACATATTTTTATCATTTATTTAAAAAAGAGAGGGCTTTTCCTCTCTTAAACGTTCTTTAATATATTTCAACAACAATTTTCAAGTGTAAAAAGTTATAGTTTTTTCGTTGTTATTCTCGGAAGAAAAATGCCGCGATTAACATATTTCATTTCTTCTATGGAATAGAACATGTTTGCATCCGTATTTTCAATAATATCTACCACTCTATCCAGCTCTTTTCTTCTGAAAATACAAAATAAAATGTTTGTTTCACCCATTTTTCCCATGCCTTTGACCAGAGTAACGCCAAAGCCTTCTTCACAAAGCTTTTTCTTTAAATTATCTGTTTTTGCAGCCATAACGAATACACGGGCGGCTAAAGTACCCAACGCCAGTTTTTCTTCTATGAGCATACCCACCAGATTGCCTGTGGCAAAACCTCCGGCATATGCAATATAGCATAGAAAATTATTGGCATTTTGCATGATATTGCTTATTACGACCAACCAGATTAAAACTTCAAAAAATCCCAATAAAGGTGCAATATACTTTTTGCCCCGAGATACAAAAATAATTCTTAAAGTACCCAGAGAGACGTCCAGTATCCTTGAACAAAATATCAGAATCGGAAGGATCACCCATGTGAAAATATCATTATCAATAAAAAAATCCATTTTTTCTCCTTATTTACTGTACTATCAGTTAAATTAGGCCTTGCTGAACAACTCATTTTTGAGCTATCCAGCAAGCTTTAATTATATTCTATTATATTATAGAACCAATTTATAGCAGTATTTTAAATTGTAAGATTTTTGCAATAATATTGTAATATATACCGGATATAACAATTTAAAAGCAGATCGGCTGCTTTATCAGTTGTTGATTGAGATAAAAATGAGGTGCAGAAAATTTTTTGATACTGGCTGAAGACGGTACACTTATAGGAATAGAGAAAGCGGACAAACTAAAAAATATGCTCACTATGTTTTGGAAGCATTTCAGTTAAACGTAAACTGGAATAATGCAACCAAAACAGTTATAATTAAGTAGAATAAATTTATATTAAAAAAATAATGGCTTGAGGTAAGGATGGAAGAGAATCTTTTTATTGAGTTTAAGGAGTCAGAAAAATTTCTAAATGAAGATCCGGTTGAATGGGGAAAGGTCATCATCGGTATGGCTAATCGTTACGGCGGAAAGATTTATGTCGGAAAAAAAGATGATGGTACCAATGAAGGTTTTCATATTTTCGATAAATTTTCCGAAGAAGGTAAAAGCGGCATAGACAAACTTAAAGAAAAAATTGAAGCCTTCTGTAAAGACAGAATCACACCGTCCATTTTATGTGATTTGGACCATCAAATTGAAAAAGACGGTGAACTATTGATCATCAATATTCCCAGAAGAAAAGAACTCCCATATGCCTACAGGGATCAAATACGCAGAACATATTATATCAAGAACAGCCACGGAACAGATCCTGTTACGGATGATACGCTCATTTCATGGCTGTACAATAAAGGGAATTTCTATTTAAACAAAGAATTTTATTCATTAATCCATTTCAATAGAAATAAAATCGTTCCCCTTTCGGATTATCAGAACAGCTGTATTTTTCTTTTACCTGGAATGGATCTTTCCAACCGGGTACTGTTTTCTTTGTATAAAGAATTAGATTTTGAAAATTCAGACCAACAGGAGATTGTTTCATTTCTTTTTCCTTATTTGATTTTATTATCATTAAATGAAAAAATGTCTCATGCCTGGCATATCGTCAACAACAATACCGATATGTCAGGAAGCACCACATCTTTCAAAGAAGATTCCATTGAAGTGGATATCGATTCTATGCTGAAAAAAAATATTGAATTGTCGTACGAAAATGATAGACATAAAATGATACGGGAAATCCGTCTCAATGGTATTCCCGGTCTTGAGAAGATAGCCGTACCGGTGGATACGGAAGTGATTATCGATCATAATAGAATAGGGAACAGTTTTAATAGCGTTATTCAGCTTAAGAATCCTCAATTTATTTACAAAATCACTTCTGAGATAGATGCTTATTCAGCTGCACTGGACGGTCCTATCTACAGAACTGTTTTAAAATCTATGATGAATTGCAATATGCGAAGTGATGTTTTGAAACAAAACCAGAATTATGAAACATATCAGTTTTTGGTAACAACAGAATCAGAGTTTTTATTTTTGGAACATCAAAGATATGAATTCAATAAAATCAATGATTTTATTGAATTGCTGAACATAACCATACAGGAAAATTGGGATTACTATTATCTGATCGAGAACATTTCTCCGGTAACGCTTCTCTACAGCATAGAAAATAAGTTGAACCAAGTTATAAAAAAATTGGATGATTGAAATATTATCTAAATCTTTAATAAAGAAAATATACTAATAATGGTACACGTATGTGAAGTTAAATATACGGAAGAACGGCTCATAACAGATAAACAGTTAATAGATTACGGATAAACAAGAAATGTAGATTTTGCAAGGACTAATGGCAAAATCTTTTTTTATAAATAAATAATATATTTACAAAATGACATAAATGTTGTAAAATTACACTATGGAGTGATGATTATGAATCGTGATGCATTTATTAAAAAAGCCGATGAAAAGCTGAAAATGATAAGAATCGAGAATGATTTCACACAGGATAAAATGGCTGATGCCCTTGGAATATCCAAAAAAACGCTGATACAGATAGAAAAGGGCAGGGCTTCCTTAGGATGGTCAGGTGCCGTTACTTTATGCACAATTTTCAGAGACAGTGAAGTCCTTGCAATGGCCTATGGCGGCCAGCCTTTGGACATTATTCTTTTATTGGCTTTTAATGATCATGAAAATCATTATGAAAAAACAATGGGCGGTAAAATATGGTGGAAGGATATAGAGACAAACGGACCGTATAAAATCCAGCAGAATATCATATCTCAGCACTATCGAATTTTGGATCATGAAGAGCGAAGAATCTGCTCATCTTTTGATTACGAATATATAAAAAAGAGGTTGCAAGAAATAGAATAGGATGAATGGAGAAATATCCATGTTAACATTTTTAAAAGCATATATCAAATCAATGAGGCTTTATTATTCTTTCATTACAGGTATTTCCGGTTGGATTGGCATCGCATTTTACGAGTACATTGCCAAATCATCTTTCCGCACCGTAGAAATAGTTCCATCTACTGAAAAAAAGACACTTATTCTGGTTCTGCTCTTTTTAAGCTGGGGCATCAACCAAATCATCAACGATTATTTGGGTCTTAAGGAAGACAGAATAAATGCACCTAAACGTCCCATGGTGACAGGTGAATTAAACGCAAAAAAAGCATTGGTCTTCTCTTTCGGATTGTCAGGGATCACATTTATCATCATCCTTACCCTGCTTGAACCCATGGCCTTAATTCCTGCAATATTAGGTATTTTTCTGAATATTGCCTATGAGCATGCAAAGGGCTATGGTATACTGGGAAATATTGTTTTCGGGCTTATGATCTCAACATGTACCGCATTTGGATTTCTTGCGGCAGGCCCCACTCAATCCCCCTATTTTACTGTCAGCCGTATTTCAGTTCTCATATTAGTGATCTTACTCAATGGTCTAATGACCTTTTATACTTATTTTAAAGACTATGAAGGTGATAAGGCGGCTTCAAAGAAAACCATCGTAGTAAAATACGGGATCAATAAATCAAGGTGGATTGCTTTTTTCTCTGCTTTTATTCCTGCTGCCGCTTTTATCGTACTGTATACCGGTGGATTCATTATGGCCAGGGTAAACAACATGTTTCTTATTCTGGGCGCATTGACGTTATTTTTAGAAATATGGACCGGGTATCTTTATTATAAAAATCCCATAGGTAAAAAAACATATTACTCCCTTGCAGTAAACTTTAGAGCATGTACCTGCGGTCAAGCTACACTCATAGCTTTGTTTAACACAGAACTTGCAATGCTTTTATTTTTAGTATCCTATATATTTGTTGGAATGTTATTTGATTTACATTCAAATCCAAAATCATAAAACCTTAAAATAAAAGCTTAGAAAAACAGACCAACAAGACTGGAGCGAATAATATTGAAATTATTTATGCCTGCGAAAATAGGCCCGTTTCAATTAAAAAACAGAATAATACGATCTGCAACTTTTGAAGGCATGTGTGATGCCAACGGCATTCCATTAAACGAATACTATGATTTATATGAAAATCTGTCTGCAGGCGGTGTTGGAGGCATTATTACGGGTTTCGCCTACATTTCTCAGGAAGGTAAAGCTATGCATCCGGGTCAGGCAGGAATTGACAGCCCGGATAAAATTCAAAATTTTCGGCCCATAACAGATATTGTTCATAAAAACGGCAGCAGAATATTTATGCAATTGGCCCATACCGGCAGGCAAACGAGAAAAAAGGAAACACATCAGAATGTATGGGGAGCATCCGGAAAAAAATCCCTATATTTTAAGGAAAAACCCAATGTATTATCTGTTCCTCAGATCCATACCATCATAGAGAAATTTGCCGATTCGGCATTTTATGCCAAAATGGCCGGATTTGACGGCATACAATTACATGCTGCTCATGGATACTTGATTCATCAGTTTATCCTTCCGGCTATCAATAATCGAAAAGATGAATTTGGTATCCACATAAAATTAAAAATCGGTATAAACTTTCTTGATTCGGTTATTGATGCAGTCAGAAAAAAATGCGGAAATGGATTCCCCTTACTTGTAAAAATCAGCGGCAGCGATGATTACTTCAATAGATTTACCATGGAACAATTTAAAAATTTGATTGGTTTTTTAGATGAAAAAAAAGTGGATGCTATTGAAATCAGCTATGGTACCATGGATTATTCAATGAGTATTTTCAGAGGTGCAATTCCGTTAAAAACCATTTTGAGCTTCAATCCGGTGTATAAAACCGATAATTTGCTTAAAAAATTTATTTTCCGGTCATTTGTTTATCCTTTTATGCGTTGTAAAATTAAGCCTTTTTCACCTGCTTACAATATAAGATTTGCAGAAATTGCAAAGAAAATCACCGATATCCCCATTATAAGCGTAGGCGGATTCAGAAAAGGTGAGGAAATGATATGGTGTCTTGAAAATAAATTCACTGATTTCATAAGCTTATGCAGACCGTTTATCTGCGAGCCAGATTTCATAGATAAATTGATGCATAATCCGAAATATATATCCGGATGTGCAAATTGCAACATTTGTGCAGTTATGTGCGATACTAATCACCCAACCCGATGCTACAGGAGGTAATCAAATGGATTTTGAAGATAGGATTATAGCCGCCCTTAACAAAAGTTTAGGAAGAAAAACTGAAATAAAGCTTGAAAGTCGTTTGAAAGAAGACCTTTTATGTGACTCTTTTGATACGTTGATGATCATATCCGCTCTGGAAGACGAGTTTTCTATTGAAATCGATGAAGGAAATTTTTCAGATATAATTACAGTAAAAGATATTGTTCATAAGCTAAGGTCAGCTATAGATTAGAGAATAAGGAGAAACTAATGTTTTGTAACGATTTTTACAAGAGGTTTTATGTTGATGAACAGGCAGCAGAAAAGATCGGATTTAATCCGTATTATATAGAAGTAGAGTCCGGCCTGGATGAATGGATTCGGATGGAGGGCCGTGATATTATCGATCTGGCATCCAACAATTATCTTGGGCTGGCAGCAGATATCCGGTTGAAAAACGCCATTATCACTGCAGTTGAAAAATATGGTGCGTCTTTATGCGGTACACCTGTATCAACCGGATATATTGACCTCTTTAAAACCCTTGAAAAAGAATTATCAGATTTTATCGGACTTGAGGACACAGTTATACTCCCGTCCTGTTACCAGGCCAATATTGGTCTGTTTGTATCTATCGCTCGAAAGAATGACCTGGTCATAGTGGATCGTTTTGCTCATTCCTCATTGATCCAGGGTGCAAAGGCTGTGGGTTGCAAAATCCGTCCATTTTTGCATAACGATATGGAATACCTTGAAAGACTACTCAAACGCTCACATGATTATATACAGGTATTCGTCGTTACGGAATCGGTTTTCTCAACGGATGGTACCATTGCACCCCTGCGGGAAATCAACGAGCTATGCCGGCATTACAATGCTCTGCCGATAATAGATGACTCTCATGGTATCGGAGTATTAGGTAATGAAGGGAAGGGGATTCTTGATGCGCAGAATATACATGATTTCAATGGAATCTACACGGCTTCACTGGGCAAAGCTTTTGCCAATTCCGGCGGTGTCATATGCGGAAAAAAAGAGATAATAAAGTATCTAAGATATTATTGCCCGCATCTGGTTTATTCTACTTCTGTTACACCCTCAGTTTTAGCCGGAATAAAAGCTGTTCTGAAAATTATCAGAAACGATTCTGGAGTACTGAAGAACAAATTGTATTTATATAAAAATATTCTCTATGACAGTCTTGTTGAAGCGGGATTCGATACCGTATCCAGCCCTGCCCCAATCAACAGTATCAGGACCGGAAGCCGGGAAAATACCATAGCCACAGCAAAAAAACTATATGAAAAGGGAATCCTTTCGACTCCTTTTATCGAGCCTTCTGTTCCAATAAATGAAGGACGCATAAGGTTCATTGCCGGTATCAACCTTTCTGAGACAGCTATTGAGCAAGGTTCAGAAATAATAAAAAGGATAAATCAAACATGAAATATTTTCTGATTATGAACCCCGCATCCAATGGGGGCAAAAGCGAAAAGAAATTCAAAGAAATATTTAAGATTCTTGATGAGAAAAATATCTCTTATGACTACAAAGCAACCTCTAATCCGGACGATGCTTACGAATTTTCTATTGAAGCCAACAAAAATAAATATGACGTTATTGTCTCCGTAGGAGGGGACGGAACAATCAACAGGGTCATCAACGGTTTCTACGATGATTCCGGCAGAAGGATCTCCAATGCCAGATTTGGTGTTATCTATACGGGTACAAGTCCGGATTTCTGCAAAAGCTATCATATACCATTGAAAACCGAAAAGGCAGTCAATGCTTTGCTTTCAGGCAAGAGTAAAATGATTCAAATCGGTAAAATAACACATTGTCCCCATTTTAATGAAGATTTGGATGGCCGATCGCTGTCCGATTATAACGGTCCTATCAAAGTCAGTTTTTTTGCCTGTTGTGCAAATATCGGAATCGGTCCGGCTCTGGCAAGAAATGCAAACCAAGGAATCAGAAAAGCGGTAGGGGATAAAGCCGGGACCTTTATATCTCTTATTAAAGCATTATTGAACTATAATCCGTCAAAATTTACCATTCTTCTCGATGATAAAGAAGAGATTATAAAGAGTGTCAATAATATTTCAATAGGAATAACACCTTTTATTGCCTCAGGTATAAAAGTCAAAAACGATTTATGCTGCCCTGACAGACGATTTTATAATCTGGCAATCAAAAATATACGATTTTTTAATTGGCCCGGAATATTCAAAAAAATTTACAGCGGTAAAAAAATAATAGATGATCATCATATAACATTAAAATACGCCAAATGTATAAGGGTATACGGATGCAGTAAAAACCCTGAGTTGGAATTCGATGGTGATCCCAACGGTTTCCTGCCTTGTGAAGTCGAAACAGCCCATGATCCGTTGGAAGTATTGATTGGAGTTTAGAAAATGAGTAAAGAAAAAGAAATGATCGAAATGATACAAAAACATATGCCGAAAAGCTCCATGCAGTTAAATAAACCGTTTCAGTCAGATGCTGAAATTATCGACTTTCACGGAAATAAGCTTGTTTATACTATTGACGAGTTTTCTGAAGAAGATATGTTCAGGGACGAAGATCCCTATGTTCTGGGATGGAACATGACAGCCGGAACCATCAGTGATATTTTTGCATGCGGAGGGCGTCCGGAGTATTATGCCCATAGCATTGCAGTTAACCCATCCTGGACATCTGAGTATGTTGAAAAACTTTCAATGGGTATTTCAGATGTTTTGAAAAGAACGGGTATGTTTTTTATAGGAGGCGATTTCAGTTATGCAGATTCATGGCGTTATACCGGTTCAGCAATAGGTCAGCTCACGGATACTCCTATTATTAGAAAAGGAGCAGAGGTCGGCGACGAAATATTTATAACCGGGAAAATAGGTACAGGTAATATAGATGCTGCATTAAAATTATATTCTCATGATAGAATAGCTCAACAAATCAAAAATATGTTTGTACTGAGAAATAAAGAAGCCGGTTTGATTCGCCAATACTGCAATTGCTGCATTGATACCAGCGATGGTGTATACCGTGCCCTTTCAGCGATATCAGAAATCAATAAGACAGGATATGAACTTCGCCATTTACCTTATAAGACAGAGGGCATTCTCCTTGGAAAATCACTTAACTTACCCATAGAAATGCTGTTTCTCGGAGAATGTGGTGAATATGAGCTGCTTTTCACCATGAAAAAAGGAAACAGTGAAGATTTTTTTAAAAAAGCTTCAGAAGAAAACTTGAATTTTTTTAAAATAGGAGAAGTAAAAGAAAGCGGTATTAAAAGGCTTTTTACAGATAATCAAGTAATTGACTTAAGGGCATACCATCTGAATGCGAGAGACTATCATGACAAAAAATCATTCTTAATGGATATCTTTGAATTTTTAAAAGCTTGTAGACAGGAGTAAATATCATGAAAAAAAGAGTCGTCATTACAGGTATAGGACCGGTCACGGCAATGGGAATCGGGAAAGATGCAATGTTCAGAAATATAATGGACATGAAAACCTGTATATCCCGGATACCGGTCCATTATGAAAGAAACTATCACTATAAATCCCGCTTTTTTGTCCCCGGTCCCGTATTTTCGTTACAAGAACATGGTATCCCACAATACTGCGAAAGTATAATGGAAGAAATATCAAGGCTATCTGTTTTATGCGCAAAGCTTGCTTTGGAAGATGCAGGTTTTTCAATTAAACGCAAAGATAAATATTTTGAATCCAACTGCCCGGAGGACTGTATGACGATAATCGGCGTAGGCATGAGCAGTCTCCAAACAGCAATGCATTCCTACACTGCCCATATTTCCCAATGCAATGATTCGAACAAATACCGATACAATCGTATGGTTATTCCCATGTTGATGCCAAACTCAGCCTCTTCATGGGTCTCCATACTATTTGGCCTCAACGGTTTGAATTACACTGTGAATGCTTCATGTGCGTCAGGAAGTCTGGCAATAGGGGAAGCTTATAAAAATATCATGCTTGGCAGATGTGATACTGTCATAACAGGAGGAGTCGAAGCTCTGTCAGAGGAAAGCGGTTCTGTTATGAGAGGCTTTGACATGCTGTCTGTCCTGACCAGGTCCAAAGACGGAATGCCGCTTCCTTTCTCCAGAGACAGAAGCGGTTTTTTACTCAATCAGGGAGCCGGCTGTCTTCTGGTTCTTGAAGAACTTCAAAAAGCAAAAGAAAGAGGCTCAAGAATATATGCAGAATTATCCGGATATGAATACTCCAGCGATGCATACCATATTGTCCAAATGGACCCCACCGGTAAAAATATAACAGCAATTATAAAGAAACTCATTAAAGATATTAAAATAGATTACCTGAATGCCCACGGAACAGCAACAGTTTCCAATGATAAGATAGAAGCAGAAATTATACAGGATATTTTTGGTGATAAAAAGCATCAACCTTACATCAACTCTACAAAAGGCCTGTTGGGGCACAGTATCGGCGCAAGCGGGGCCATTGAAGCAGCTGTGACAGCTTTGTCCATAAAAGAATCTGTTTTACACGGCAACCTGACTATGAACCCCATAGAGAATCTAAATCTGCCAATGACATCAATGGAAGCTCATATAAAATACGGCCTATCGGCTTCTTATGGTTTCGGGGGGCATAATGCTTTACTGCTTTTAAAGAGGTTTGACGAAAATGAATAATGTTATGATAACAGGTGCATCCGGTTTTATAGGAAGCCATATCACAAGAACTTTTTGTTCTAATCAAATAGCGGTGGGCGGCCTGACAAGAAAAAACAGTGATATATCCAATATTCAAGGGCTGCCGGTAGAAATACGGACAGGTGATATAAGAAATGAAACTGACTTAACAATAGCTTTCAAGGGATATGATTGTGTTATTCATAATGCAGCAAAAGCATCTGACTGGGGTAGTTATCACGAATTCTATCATACTAATGTTACAGGAACAATAAATGTCCTGCGTGCCTGTTTAAACTCAGGCATTGACAATGTCATACTGGCATCTTCAAATTCAGTATACGGGGAAGAAAACAGTCCTATTGTAAAAAATGAGAATGCACCATGCCATTCACATTACAAATATTTTGCAGATGGTATTTTCCCCAGCAAACTGAACTATTATCGTGATACAAAGGCTTTGGCAAAACAAGAAGCAATAAAATTTGCCGAAAAAAACAAACTGAATCTTACTATTTTAGAACCTGTTTGGGTTTACGGAGAGAGGGAATTCAATACCGGATTTTATGAATACATTAAAACAGCAAGTTCCGGCATTCCTTTTTTGCCGGGATCAAATAAAAATAAATTTCACGTTATCTATGCAGGAGATCTTGCAAATGCTTACCTCGCAGCTTATAAGAAACAGCTGAAAGGTATCAACTGCTTTATTATCGGAAATCAGAAAGCTGAATATATGAACAGGGTTTATGAACTGTTTTGTTCAGAGGCAGGAATCAAAAAACCGGCAAATATCCCTAAAACATTTATATATCCTGTTGCCTTTATGATGGAACTTGCTTACACGTTGTTTCGCTCGAATAAGCCTCCTTTGCTGACAAGGGGCAGAGTCAATATGTTTTATGATAATATCGAGTATTCTGTAAAGAAAGCAGAAAAGCTTTTAGATTTTAAAAATTCCTATAGTCTGGAAGAGGGCATAAAGAAAACTGTGGCATGGTACAAAGAAAGAGGGCTTATTTAAGCCTTGTAAGATAAAGGATAACAGAAATCAAGCCGAAAGCAGGGGGTTGTGTATGCAAAAGGTTGATAATATTACTGGATTCAACAGATATATCTTTATTCTGAAATTAAAGATCCATATTTTTTTATTTTTTCTCCCGGAGCTTTTCATGGGAAAAATCACATTAAGAAGGTTTCTTCTATTTTTAAAAAGGCTGCTGTTCTTTCTTTCCAGATTACAGCATAATAAATTCGTAAGAATAGGAGGTAAAACAAGAATCGATCTGTATGTTCCCGGCTATCCGTCAAAAGCCTTTCTTACGGCATGCAAAAAATTTATTCAGTTTGAAAATAAAATGCCATGTACAACGGTACTGATTTCAGTTACATCTGCCTGTATGTATCATTGCAGCCACTGTTACCAGAAGCATGATAAAGGAAAAGATGTTCAAATCGACAAATTGACAGATGTTGTTAGGAAACTGCAGGACATGGGAATTGCCTTCTTTAATATTGAAGGCGGAGAGCCTTTTTTAACCTATGAGCGATTAAAAAGAGTTTGCGCTTCCATTGATGAAAGATCCGAAATATGGGTTAATTCAACCGGTGCCGGTATCACCAGAGAAAGGCTTACAGAATTGAAGAAAATGAATGTAACAGCTATTATGTTTTCTCTACACAACCCGGATCCATGCTTTTTTAATGAATTTATGGGCAGCGATTCAGCTTGGGATACCTTTGAGTCCGCGGTTCATATGTGTCATGAAGCAGACATGGCAGTTGCCCTGAACACCTGCCTTTTAAAAGAAGATTTTTACAATAACCAATTTGAAATAATTATGGAAAAAGCAAAAGATCTTAAGGTCTCTCTTATTCAACTAATCAAACCAAAACCCTCGGGAGGATGGCTGGGCAGAGAAAATTTAAAATTTGCCCCGGAGGACATAAATCTTATAAAGAGCAAAGTAAACCAATATAATTCCAAAATAGAATTCAAAAATTATCCCGCTGTATTTGCTCAAATCATAGAGGAGGATAAAGATGTGTTCGGTTGTACGGCAGGCGGCATAGACCGGTTCTATATCAATGCAAAAGGAGACGTACAACCTTGTGAATTTTTGAACATATCCTTTGGCAATATTTCAGAAGAAAACTTTGAAAAAATATACGTTAAAATGAGAGATTGTTTTGAATGGGCCGGAGATTGCAGCCTGTGTGAAGAATATTCCAGAGAAGTCGAAAGAATATATAAGGAAAACCATTTAACTTCTCTTCCGCTCCCTCCGAAATTGTCCGAAAAAATATATACTTCATGGAACAGGGGCAGCAAAACCGAATTGTATAAAATACTTGAGGAAATGGGGAAGAAACATCAAAGATAAAAGATAATAAAAAGATAAAGAGTGATTTTGGCAGGGATTTTGCATATTTAATAAAACCAAAATTTAGAAAACAACAATCAGCCAGTATTTTAAAACACCATTGACGCGACGGCTTGTAATTATTAGCTCTAATTGTTATAATTAAACAAATATATATATTATGGGAATATTATTTTACGCTGGTAATATTTCAAAGGGGGTAGAAGATTTAATGTCTGTTTCAAAAACAAATTTGAAAACAGAATTGGTAAATTACGAATGGTATAAATTTATTACTGAAGAAATAGAGCCCCGAAAAGTAAGAAAAAACATTGTCGACTCTTGGAAAAGATGTAAAGCATTAGGCGTGAATCCTTATGAAAGCGACAATGTTTCTGTGCTTACACAGGAAAAATTAATACAGAAACTACATGAAAAAGAAAAGCTCATAAAAGTAATCCGGCCATACATGGAAAATCTTTATAAAATAGTTGAAGGCTCAGGCTTTATCGTTTTTTTAACGGATGATGAAGCCAATGTTTTACACGTTCTGGGTGATCAGGACATCCTCAACGATTATAGTACAGGATGTAATTTTAAATTGGGTGCCAATTGGAGTGAAAAATGTGTCGGTACAAGTTCTATCGGGATGGTCCTGATTGAAGGAAATCCTATTCAAATCATTGGAGAGGAACACTATTGCCTTGAGCAGCAGAAATGGACATGTTCAGGAATACCTATCCGTGACCCGGAAAGCAAAATAATTGCAGCCATCAGCATGGCCGGCAGATCAGAAAACGCACATAGCCACACTTTGGGAATGTTGGTTGCCACAGAAATGGCCATTGAAAACCAGCTTAAAATCATAGAAACCACCGAAAAACTCCTGTTTACGACTCAGCACCATAAAGCCGTAGTTGAATCGGTTTCTGAAGGAATACTGTCTATCGATAAATATGGAATCGTCACGTTTATGAATGAAAGTGCCGGGAAGATCCTTTTTTGCGACTATAAAAATGCCGTTGGAAAACACATAAATGAAGTTTTGGATTATGAGGCAGTCATACTAAAAGTCCTCAAAACAGGCAAAGGTTATATCGACAGGGAATTCATCATCAATTCCAAAAGAGGAAGGATTCATTTTGTAAAAAGTGCTATTCCAATTGTAGGGAAAAATGGAGAAATTACAGGAATCGTAGATATTTTCAGAGAAATAAAACAGGTAAAAAGACTGGTCAACCAAATGGTTGGTGCCCATGCCCGCTTTACATTTAATGATATTATAGGAAACAGTACAGAGCTCCTTGAAGCAAAACGCCTTGCTGCATCTGCAGCAAAATGTACATCAAGTGTATTGATAATGGGAGAAAGCGGCACCGGCAAAGAACTTTTTGCTCAGGCTATCCATAATGCCAGTCCTCGTGCACAGGAGCCATTTGTTGCTGTAAATTGCGGCGCAATACCGCGTGAATTGATTGAAAGCGAATTTTTTGGTTATGAGGAAGGAGCCTTCACAGGGGCACAAAGAGGGGGCCGTCCCGGAAAATTTGAAATGGCTGCAGGTGGTACACTATTTCTTGATGAAATCGGTGAAATGACCATGGATATGCAGGTTAGACTGCTTCGAGTCCTTCAGGAAAAGGAAGTAACCAGGATCGGCGGAAATAAAACTTTTCCCGTAGATGTACGAATAATCGCTGCTACCAATAAAAACCTCAATAAAGAAATTCAGGACGGTACTTTCCGTAATGATCTTTTTTGGCGGTTGAATGTTCTAACCATAAATATACCGCCATTATCCTGCAGAAACGGCGATATTCCCTTATTGATCGAGTATTTTCTCAATATATTGTCAAAAGAACATCAAAAAAATTATACATTATGTTCCGAAGCAATGGAAATTCTCAATAATTACTCCTGGCCAGGCAATGTAAGAGAATTAGAAAATATACTTGAAAGATCAGTTAATTTTGCTGAAAAAGATCATATTTTACCAAGCCATTTACCTAAAAACATATTGAAAAACAACAGGCATTTTAATAAACATGACCAGATAATATCACTGGAAGAAGCTGAATACAAAGCTATTGTCGATGCTGTGGAATATTGCAAAGGTAATATCACTTGGGCAGCAAAAATTCTGGGCATCGCACGAAATACACTTTACACTAAAATGAAAAAATATGAAATAGAATGTTAGATTATCTAACACTAATCAAAAATTGAACAATAATGTAAATGACTGTTATTATTTGCATTTATCATAAAGTGATCATATTTTGAGCAATTCAATATGATCACTTTATTTTTTTGAAGAGCACAAGCATTGATATTAAAGGATTTTCAAGTTGGCACGAAGATTGCGATTTATAAAAATGAATTTAAGTAAAGATAATGGAATCAATTACTGAGAAAGGAGATGCTACATGAAGAAAAAAGACAAGGAATTATATATTAAATTTTATCAGGAAATGCAGCGATTGCGTTCCTTTGAACTTAAAGCATCAGAGTTATTTACTCAGGCAATGCTCGCAGGAAATATTCACACTTATATTGGGCAGGAAGCTGTTGCAGTAGGCGCTTGTAATGCTTTAAAGGAAAGTGACTATATTGTATGTACACATCGAGGACATGGACAATGTATTGCAAGAGGCTGTAAACCCAATCTGATGATGGCAGAGCTCTTTGGAAAACAAACAGGTTACTGCAAAGGAAAAGGAGGATCCATGCATATTGCCGATTTGAACCGTGGTATCTTAGGGGCCAATGGCATAGTCGGTGCCGGTCTTGCTATTGGAACCGGATCGGGATTAGCCTCAAAAATTACTGAAAAAAATGAAGTGACCCTTGTATTCTTTGGTGACGGCGCTTCAAATGAAGGATATTTTCACGAATCCATCAATATGGCTTCTGCCTGGAAACTGCCTGTTGTATACCTTTGCGAAAATAATAAATACGGTGTATCTGTGTGTATCGACAGAGTATGTAATGTAGAAGACATTGCGGAACGCGCCAAAGCTTATAATATCCCAGGGATGATTGTAGACGGAAATAATGTTTTTGAAATATATAATGCGGTACAAAAAGCAGCAGAACACGCCCGTCAGGGAAAAGGCCCATCTTTAATAGAAGCAAAAACATATCGATACCACGGGCATTATGAAGGTGATCCCCAAGTTTATAAATCAAAAACAGAAATAGAAAAGTGGCTAAACCATGATGCCATAGAAAATATAAAGAAAGAAATTTTAAGTAAAGGTTTTGCATCAGAAGAAGAACTGAAAATAATTGAAGAAAAGAACAAGGCAGAAATCGAAGAAGCCGTAGCATTCGCTAAAGATTCACCTTATCCGGATGTTCGGGAAGTTACTGATGATGTATATACCACGGATAATGAAAGAGGGGTTGTAAGATGAGAAATATTACTTATGGCCAGGCCATACGGGAAGCAATGCATGAAGAAATGATCCGAAACAGTTCTGTCTTTATTATAGGAGAAGATATGGGTGTCATGGGAAGTGTCTTTGGTTTGACCAAAGGGTTTTTAGAAGAATTCGGCCCTAACCGGGTAATCGATACACCCATATCGGAGAACGGCTTTACTGGTATGGCCGTAGGGGCAGCAATGAGAGGGCTTCGGCCTATCGTTGAAATCATGTATATTGACTTTACGCCTATATCATTAGATCCTATCGTCAATCAAGCTGCCAAACTACGTTATATGACCGGGGGTCAGGTTTCAATTCCATTGGTAATAAGAACTCCTGGCGGGGCGGGGCGAAGGAATGCAGGCCAGCACTCACAAAGTCTGGAAGCATTATTTACACATTTCCCCGGCTTAAAAGTCATAGCGCCGGGAACACCTTATGATGCGAAAGGTCTTCTGAAATCCGCCATACGCGACGACGATCCTGTAATCTGTGTAGAGCATAAAATCCTGTATGCAAAAAAAGGAGAAGTTCCCGAAGAAGAATATCTCATACCATTAGGAAAGGCAGATGTTAAACGAAGCGGAAAAGATGTCACAATCATTGCTTATTCCAGACAGATCCTCTTTGCATTAGAAGCTGCAAAAGAATTGAAAAAACAAGGAATCGAAGCAGAAGTAATTGATTTAAGAACTTTGGTACCTCTTGATTGGGACACCATCCAGCAGTCTATAAAAAAGACACATCGGGTTGTATTGGTTCAGGAAGGGGTAAAACGCAACGGTTATATGGGAGAAATTGCTTCTCAAATCATTGACGAACTTTTTGATTACCTGGATGCACCAGTTAAACGTGTCGCCGGACTAAATGTGATCCCTCCCTTCAGTCCGGCATTGGAAGATCACATATATCCAAATCCTCAGGATATCTTCAAAGCAGTTATGGAAATCGTAGATTGATTTAATATCAATTTAATATAAGGAGGAAAATACATGGCTACAAACATCTATATGCCTAAGCTGGGACTTACCATGACTGAAGGATTTGTTTCCAAATGGCTTAAATCTGTGGGTGATACAGTTAATACCGGAGAACAACTTGTAGAAATTGAGACAGATAAAATAACAAATGCTATAGAAGCGCCTGTTGATGGCGTATTGCTTGAGATATTTGCCGATGAAGGAAGCACGGTAGAAGTTGCAGGCCTTATGGCCGTTATAGGAAAACCTGGAGAAAAAACAGATCGAGCTGTATCAGTACAGGAGGATAAAGAAACTGTTCCTAAAGACGGTTTTTCAGAGGCTGTTGCAGACGATAACAGCAATGCAGTAAAAAAAGATTCTGAGGATAATTGGATAAAAGCTTCACCTGCAGCTAAAAAACTGGCAAAAGAAATGAATATTGACCTGTCATCTGTAAAAGGTACGGGCCCGGGCGGACGTATCATTGAAAGAGATATATTAAACCATAACGAAAATGCTCCCAAAGTCAGAGTTTCTCCGATGGCTGAAAAAACAGCGCTTGAGGAAGGCATAGACCTTCAGAGCATAAAAAGTGATTCCCGTATCATGCAGTCGGACGTATTGCTTGCAGCTTCGCAAAAACCTGCCGTAAGCCCTGTTTCGGATTTGTCGGATTCGAATGGATCAGAACTTACCGGTATGCGTAAGGTAATTGCAGAACGCATGAGTGCAAGCTGGAAAGCCTCCCCACATGTCAATATGACTTATAAAGTGGATATGACCGAAGCATTAGAATTAAAAAATAAAATGACCAATGCATCTGATACCGGATATTCATTTACTGAAATAATCGTTAAAGCCGTTGCAATGGCTTTGGAAGAGCACACGGAAATAAACCGAAGCTTGATTAATCAACAGATTTATCAACACAATACTGTAAATATCGGTATTGCCGTAGCACTGAACAATGGACTGACCGTACCGGTGGTTAAAAATGCACAAAATAAATCCATAAGTATCCTGAGGGATGAAATAAGTATATTGAGTGAAAAAGCTCGGAAAGGGGAACTTACACCTGAAGAAATAAGCGGGGGCACCTTTACTGTTTCAAACCTCGGAATGTATGGTGTCCATCATTTCACACCAATAATCAATCCCCCGGAAAGTGCCATTCTCGGAGTATGCCGTATCATCAGCGAACCCGTAGTAGCAGAGAATGAAATTCAGATTCGGCCCATGTTGAATCTTTGCCTTTCCTTTGACCATCGTTTGATTGACGGTGCTGTAGCAGCCGTATTCATGAAAAAAATAAAATATCTTCTTGAACAGCCTTATCTGCTGATTCTATGATCAAGGAGGACTTTGAATGCCTAAAAAAATAATAATTATTGGAGGCGGGCCCGGAGGTTATGTTGCCGCAATTCGTGCAGCACAACTGAATGCTGAAGTACATCTGATAGAAAATGCAGAATTAGGTGGAACCTGTCTCAATGTAGGGTGCATTCCTACAAAAGTATTAATCCATACATCTGAATTGTATCAATCCATATTACACAGCGGTTTGATCGGATTACAACCAAAAAAAATCGAAATAGACTGGAAAACATTAATCAAAAGAAAAGAGGAAGTCGTTGGTCAATTAGTTGGCGGAGTTAAAAGCCTTCTCCGTTCAAATCATGTGGTGTTTCATAAAGGCAAAGGTGTTTTGTCGGATACCCGGACGGTAAAAATTGATGGGCAGGAAGATTTACACGGTGATGCAATAATACTGGCAGTGGGTTCTGTTCCGGTTGATTTGAACTTTCCCGGGGCAGATCTTCCTGGAGTGATCAACAGTACTGAGGCCCTTAGCTTACCCAACCTTCCTTCATCTATGGTTATTGTCGGCGGTGGTGTCATTGGAATTGAATTTGCCAGTTTGTTTGCCTCATTCGGCTGCAAAGTAACAGTGATAGAAATGCTTTCCGAAATACTGCCTACAGTCGATGGAGAAATCAAGAGTCATATCAGACGGCAGCTTGAAGCATTGGGAATAACCTTTATGACAGAAACTGAGCTGACAAAAGTTATAAAAAAAGATGGCCAATTGGCGGCCTGTGTTACAAGCCACGGAAAAAATAATACCATAACAAGTGAATATGTTATGGTTGCAGTTGGAAGAAAACCAAACACTTCAAACATCGGACTTGACAGAATCGGAGTATTGACAAATCATAATAATATTATGGTAAACCATGATTTTGAGACTAATATTCCCGGCATTTATGCAATCGGTGACTGCAATGGCCAGATCATGCTGGCACATGCCGCTTCAGCTCAAGGAGTATCGGCTGTAGAACACGTTTTAGGTCATCATACAGCCTATTACCCACAGACGATTCCATCCTGCATTTATACCAATCCTGAAGTTGCAGGAGTCGGCCTGACGGAAGAGCAGGCTAAAGAAAAAGGATTGAAGTACAAGGTAGGACGATTTATGTTGTCGGGTAACGGGAAGGCAATCATCGAAAATAACGGTAACGGAATGGTAAAAATAATTGCCGGACAAAAATATGGTGAAATAATAGGTGTTCATATCTTTGGACCCAGAGCAACAGATCTCATTTCCGAGGCTGCTCTTGCCATACGGTTGGAAGCAACAGAAGATGAGCTTATATCCACCATACATGCGCATCCCACCGTCAGTGAAAGTATTGCAGAAGCTGCCTTAAGCCTTAATGGCATCGCCATTCATCAGGCAAACAAAAAATGACTTTTTATTTTAATTCATTCTTATATATTTATTAGGAATTTATAAAGTATCCGAGAGGGGGTAATAAAAATCGATAACAAAATGTACGAAATCGAAAAAGTATCCGACAATATTATGATAGCCGGCAGGCTGCTGCCAAACACTGATTTGATCCAAGGAATCAAAGAAGCATGCAAACAAAATAATATCCAGTACGGACAAATCATCAGTTGTATCGGCAGTCTGAAAAAAGCATCATATGTCTATGCAACCAATGAAATTGATGATACAAATATCGTCCGTTACTCTCAGCCAGTCATTGTAGACGGACCTATAGAATTGATCAATTCACAGGGAACCATCGGACAGGAAAACGGCGAGATCAGCATTCATTTACATGGCACACTGGGCGATAAAAAAAGAAATATTTGCGGAGGCCATTTTTCTGAAAATGGAAATACGGTTTTAGCAACAGTTGAATTTCTCATCATGGGATGTACATCACCTGTTATTGTCAGAGCATTTGATGACGAAACAGGATTTATCTTGTTCAGATATACAGCTGAATAGAGGTGATTGGATGGACTTCACCAACAAAGTCATAGTGATTACCGGCGGATGTCAGGGAATCGGGAAAGAAACAGCTCTGGAATTCGGGCGTTTAAAAGGGAACGTAAATATTTTTGATATCAATCTCAAAGAAGCAGACAAAATTAGTAAAGAAATATGTTCTCATGGGGCTGAAAGTCATGCATATCAAGTAGATGTTACCAACAGATCAAGTATCAGTAAAGCAATAAAAGATGTTTTCAGCCATTACGGCAGGATTGATATATTGGTCAACAGCGCAGGTATCGTAAATACAAAGCCTTTTACGGACGTAACGGAAAATGATTGGGATCAGGTTATGAATGTGAATCTCAGGGGTGTATTTTATACATGCCATGAAATTTTTCCAATAATGGTTCGTCAGAAATACGGAAAAATATTAAACATTGCATCTATAGCAGGTAAAAAAGGCGGTGGTTTTTTCGGCAATACTGTTTACGGAGCTTCAAAGGCAGGCGTTATAGGACTTACAAAAGGTTTAGCAAGAGAAGGAGGCCCTTATGGCATCCATGTAAACGCCATTTGTCCAGGCCCTACGGATACCGGAATGATCAAAGATTTAAATGAAAGCGCAAGAAAAACACTGATCAATAATATTCCATTAAGAAAATTTGCTAAACCAAGAGATATTGCAAATGCCATACTGTTTCTGACATCCGATCTGGCAAGTCACATCTCCGGTGAAATTACAGATGTGGACGGAGGGGCCCTGCTGGATTGAAAATGGGTCGTAAACCGGATGAATCGAACTATTTTATATTGCATTATAGATTTTCCACATAAATCCATGGATTAAAATGAAATAATGGTAGTAATTTGAAGATTTGTGGTTGAATTTGTAGTAAATGTAAAATATATTTAGATTGTAACTAATTATATGGGCACATTGAAAAGGTATTCATTACATTATAAGTAATCCATCTTTGTTTTAGAATAAAGTACTTATTTTTAAAGGAGGGAGGGAATATTCAGGCTGACATAAAAGCAGTACAGAATTGTGTCTGTTAATAGGAATGGCTCAAATATAATGATTATTAACCTTAACGAGGAGGAAAATTTTATGTTGAAAAAAACACTGACAATTATTTTGATTTTAGCTTTAGTATTATCGCTGGCAGCCTGCGGAGGAAATGAACCGGCTGCAGGTGAAGGTGAAGAGTCGGAGGCAGTTGATCCTAAAGTCTTGAAGATGAATATTACCATAAGCGAAACTTCAAGCTGGTATCAGGGTGCAAAGAAATATAAAGATCTGATTGAAGAAAGGACCAACGGCAGATATTTAATCGACATTTATCCTAATGAACAGCTTTCAGGCGGGAATCAGACAAAAGGTATAGAAAATGTACAAACCGGCGTTACGGATGTAGATATTCATTCCACGATTATATATACAGTAGTTGATGAAAGGTTTACAGCAGTTAATATGCCATGGATGATTCCTACATATGAAGAAGCCGATGCCGCTATAGAAGGGCGTGGTGGTGAGTTAATTTTTGAAATAGCAAAAGAAAATGGCGTAATACCTTTGGCATTGGGAGAATCCGGCTACAGACAAATAACCAATAATGTAAGACCGATTGAAAAGCCGTCTGATCTTGAACACCTGAAAATACGCGTTCCCGGAATAAAAATGTTCCTTGATCTGTTTGATTTATTGGGAGCAGATCCTACAGCCATGAATTTTGCAGAAGTGTTTACCGCACTGCAGCAAGGTACAATAGACGGTCAGGAAAATCCGGTGGATATCATCTCGTCATCCAAACTGGATGAAGTTCAGGAGTATATGACACTGACAAATTATGTATATGATGCTCTTTTGTTAAGCGTCAGCACAAATTTATGGGATACCTTAAGTGACGAGGACAAAGTTATCTTCGAAGAAGCTGCAAAAGAAGCTATGGCATACCAGAAAGAAGTGGCCAGAGTCAGCAATGAAGAAAAAATAGCAGAGCTGGAAAAAACCATGCAGGTCAATGAATTAACACCTGAACAAATAGACGTATTCCAGGAAGCAATGATACCATTATATGAGCAATGGGAAGAAATCTTAGGATTGGAACTTATGGAAGCATTCGGATACCAAAAAAAATAAGCATAAATCTTTAAATCCTTAAGTAAGTCACTCGATTTTATCCTGTTCAAGCACTACAAATCGTTCAGCTTTGTAGTGCTGCTCTTTAAAAGGAGGTACGAAACGATGATATTTTACAACAAATTAGAAGAACTCTTACTGGCAATTTCTTTGTTTGTAATGGTTATAATAAACTTCCTTAATGTTATTTCAAGGTATTTTATCCATGCATCCATATCTTTTACTGAAGAATTATTAATGCTGCTTTTTATATGGAATACAATGTTGGCCTCCGCACTGGCATTTAAATTGAAAGCACATCTTGGGTTAAGTGCGCTTACAGATTTATTCCCTCAGAAATTCCAAAAGTATGTTGTGATATTAACTACAGGTACTACCATTATATTAATGGCAGGATTAACGAAATTTGGAATGGATATGATTCAAAATCAAATTAAATTCAATGTAAAAACTGCTGTTCTGGAAATACCTGAACCCATTTTGAGCCTCGCCATCCCATGCGGCGCTTTATTGATCATCATCAGAGTCATAGAAGCCGGATATAAGGAAATTATTCAATTAAAGAAGGAGGAAAAATAATGGGATTCATTTTATTCGGATTATTTGCAGTTTTTATTTTTCTCAATATTCCCATATCTATTTCATTAGGATTATCGGCAATTATTACCATAATATTATTTGATTTTCCATTAGTCATCTTCCCCACCATGATGTATGCTGCCATTGGAAAATTCAGCTTGCTGGCTATACCATTTTTTATTCTTGCCGGGGTAATTATGGAAAAAGCGGGTATTTCAAAACGACTGATTCAATTTGCCAATGTATGTGTGGGACATTTAAAAGGAGGGCTTGCACTTGTAACGGTAATCGTTGCTTGTTTCTTTGCAGCTATTTCCGGATCAGGCCCTGCAACTGTAGCAGCTTTAGGCGCAATACTAATTCCTGCCATGATACATGAAGGATATGATAAAGGAATGGCATCAGCATTGATGGCTTCTTCAGGAGGAATTGGTATCGTTATCCCTCCAAGTATTGCTTTTGTTGTATATGGTGTTTTGGCTGAAGTCTCTATTGGGAGATTATTCATTGCAGGAATAATACCTGGAATTTTAATGGGAGTATCACTCATAATAGCCAGTTTGTTTTTTATCAGAAATAATCCTAATATAAAAAAGAGAGAACGCGCATCATGGAAGGAAAAGGGCAGAGCTTTTGTAGATGCCGCCTGGGGATTATTAACGCCTGTCATTATTCTTGGCGGTATTTATGGCGGTTTTGTTACACCAACCGAAGCAGCAGGCATTGCTGTTGTTTATGGATTATTTGTAGGGGTTTTCATTTACCGGGAAATAAAAATAAAAGATCTTTATAAATTATTGATAGATGCTTCAGTTTCGTCAGCAACCGTTATGTTTATTATTGCAAATGCCAGTGTTTTTGCATGGGTCCTGACAACGGGGCAAATAGCTTCTTCCATGGCTTCCACACTTATGAGCCTGACAACCAGTAAGATCGGGCTATTATTATTAATGAACCTGATTTTCCTTATAGCCGGATGCTTTATTGATGCAATCTCTGCATATTATATTCTTGTTCCTGTATTGCTGCCCGTAGTTCTGAGCATCGGTATTGATCCTGTTTTATTTGGTGTATTTATGACAGTGAATTTAGCTATAGGATTGGCAACACCTCCGGTGGGAATTGACCTGTATGTTGCTTGTAATATCTCGAAAGTTCCGTTAAAAGAAATTGCCTATAAGGTACTGCCATTTATATTTGCTATGCTTGTGGCATTGCTGATGATTACTTTCATTCCTCAAATTTCCCTCTGGCTCCCGGACTTGATGGGATTATAAGAGCCGATCCTCTCTCTCTTAATATATATTAAAATAGATAGTCATGATTACTTTTCAGGGTGCTCGTGACTATCTAATTTTATGCTCAGGAAATTTTAAAAAATATATGATAAATATCCATATAAACCGTATATATCACAAGTCCTAACATGAGTGCCCATCCTGCCAGGGCTAAGGGATAATGCAATTTTTGGGATTTTGGATTGAAAACTCCAGAATATAAAGAAGCAATTTTCCTCCATCCATAACAGGAACCAATTATTAACAGTAGTTTTAAAATATATTGTTATATAACTGATTCCTTTAAGTATTCGGTTAAAAAATAAAAAATTGCTTTACAAAAATGATTTACAAATACAGGAAAAAGATGTAAAATTAATTTAAAAAAGAATTGGTGGTCTTTTATGCAGGTTTTAAAAGAGGAAATTAAATTAAATATACTACAAACAGCAAAGGAACTGTTCCTTGAAAAAGGATTTAAAGCAGCCTCCATGAGTATGATTGCCAGGAAAGCAGGTATAAGCAAAAGTAATTTATATAATTATTTTTCTTCTAAGGAAAGTATATATGACTATCTGACCAAAAGCGCTTATACTGCGATAGAGGACGTTCTTAACAGTTTGTTTGACCATGATCCCGATAACATTAATTTAGAAGAATATACCGCTTTATCTTCTAAAGTTTTGTGCATGCTTTTGACAAAGTACAGAAATGAAATATTATTGATTACGGATTGCTCATCAGGAACCAGACACGAAAGCTATAAAGAAGCGGTTATTGATCGTATACAGGAGCATTTTATGATGGAATTGACAAAACTCAATATCTTGAACGATCATAAGAAAGATTGTTTTTTTATACATTACATTGCTGTCAGCCTGGTAGAAGGTTTGCTGGAAATCGTCAGGCACAATAAAAGTGATTCCTGGATAAAAAATAATATTCAATTATTTGTAGAGTATTATATCAGCGGACATTCCCATTTCATTGAAAGGTATTTAAAATAAAAATTTTTATATTAATAACGACCAAATGGTATCTATTAAATCAGGAGGTAAAAAGGTTGAAAAGATTTTGGGTATTCGGTATTGCAATAATTGTAATATTATTAACGAATGCGGGTTGTGAAAAAAGCAAGGTGCAGAGTGCAGAAGGTAAGATAGTAAAAACAGTTGCCGTTATGGAAATAAAAGAAGAATCCCTGCCGATTTTGCTCCATTATACAGGGACTGCCACACCGAAAGAAACTAAAAAATATTCTTTTAAATGCGCAGGTAAAATATCTGAGGTTTTTGTAAAAGAAGGCCAGCCTGTTGAAAAAGGAACTTATCTGGCACTGTTGGAACAGGATGAAATCAGACTAACCGAACTTGATATGGAGAAAGCACAGGCCAATTATGATTATGTTAAAGATTATTATGAGAAAGCATATAATTTACATGAAACGAGCGCTCTTTCACAGCAGGAATTACAAGAAATTGCATTGAAGCTGGAGCAAGCTGAACACAACTTGGAACAGACAAAAAAAATAATTGAAATAAGTGAAAAAAGTACTTTGCTGACAGCTGACGTTAATGGTTACGTGTTACATGTACTCTGCAGAGAAAATGAAATTGTCTCGGCCGGCAGTCCTGTAATAATTGTAGGAAGCAGGGCATGCACAGGCCAGATCGGTTTGACCCGGGAAGACACAGCAAAAATTAAAACAGGAGATCAGGTGTCTGTTTTCATTGATGACACAAAAATAAAAGGCAAAATAACTACTATAGACAGAATTCCTGATGAAACAAGCATGACCTATCCGGCCGACATAGAGCTGGATAATACTTATGAGATACTGGCAGGTGCGGTTATCCATGTAACCATCTCCGCAGGTGAGGAAAAAGGGTTTTGGATTCCAATCGAAAACATCTTGAATGATGGAGAGGACTATGTCTATGTAGTGGAAAACAACAGGGCTAAACGTAAATGTGTTCAATTAGGCAGCATTTTGGAAGATAGGGTCTGTGTTAAAGGGGTCGAAGAAGGAGACTTATTGATAACAGAAGGTTTTAAAAGTGTTAAAGACGGATATGAGATTAAAATAAACGATGGTATCCGGGGGACGGAATAATGAAAAAGATTATTAGTGTCTTTGTTGGCGAAAGAAGGATTGTACTTTTTATCGCTTTGATCATAGCAGTCTTTGGCCTTTATAACTATTATTTGATCCCGAAGCAGGAAACCCCTGATATAAATGTAACAGCCGCTCTCATTACAACCGTCTACCCCGGTGCTTCTCCTTATGATATGGAACAGCTTGTAACAAAAAAAATCGAGGATGCCGCTTCGGAAATAACAGATTTTGATTATGTGTCCTCAGAATCAGGTAAAAACGTTTCCATCGTTATTGTCGTCTACAACAACGATGCAGATATCGATAAGGCAAATAGAGAACTTCGTGAAAAGATTAACGAAATTAAAAACCAGCTTCCGGATGACTGTTATGAACCTGAAATCAACACGAATGTGGCAGAAGTGGCCGGGGTGTTGATAAGCTTATCCGGCGAGAATTACAGTTATGAACAACTATCTTCATATGCCGATAGGATCCGAGAGGCGATCGCAGAAGTAAAGGGTATTTATAAGGCAAAGCTTGTAGGAGAGGTCAAAAAACAGATAACGGTAGAAGTTGACGCAGACCGGTTGAATCAGTATGGACTTTCTCTTGCTGAATTAAATAAGATCATATATTCACAAAATCTCGAGATTCCCAACGGAGCACTTGAAAATAGCATTGGAAAGATATTTGTCAAAACAGAAGCATTGTATAAATCTCTTGAAGACATCCGAAACCTCATCGTTCATGTATCAAATGAAACCGGTGGAATAGTCAGACTAAGGGATGTCGCCTTTGTTGAAATGGAATTAGAAAAAAATCATATAAAATGCAAAGAGGGAGATCAGGATGCTGTAGTCGTTGCAGCATATTTTAAAAACGATGAGAACATTATTCCTATAGGAACAAAAGTCAGGAAGGCTTTGGATACTGTTAAAAAAAATCTTCCTCAGGACCTAATAATAACTGAAGTAAACTTTCAGCCTGATGATGTTAAAAAAAGCACCGGAGATTTTATCGGAAATCTCATTTTAGGCATCATTTTAGTTGTTGTTGTGATATTAATAGGAATGGGCTTACGAAATGCACTGGTTGTATCCTGCGGCATTCCTTTTATCATTGCGATAACCTTTATTCTGATGAATAGCACAGGCGTAAGAATTGAAATCGTTTCCCTTGCAGGACTGATCATTGCCTTGGGAATGATCGTGGATAATGCCGTTGTAATCAATGATGCCATCGAGGTACGATATGCTGCCGGCGAAAGTAAAGAAGATGCAGCTGTAAATGCTACAAGTGCAGTTGCAGCACCTGTTTTGACTTCCACTCTGACAACGGTTGCCGCTTTCATTCCTCTATTGTTTATTCCGGGTGATGTGGGCCGGTTTATAAACAGTCTTCCAAAAACAGTCATTTACGCTTTAACAGCTTCGTTTCTATCTGCTATTTTTGTGTTTCCGTCCTTTCTTTCTTTAGTAATGAAACAAAAGAGCAAAAACAGAATAAAAAAAGACAGCCTTACAAAGATAAGAGAACCTTTCATAGGTTTGCTGAAAGCGGCTTTGAGAAACAAGGCAGCCACACTGGGAATATCTGCAGCTTTACTGGCTTTAACTTTAATGTTTATCATTCCGCAGCTAAAGGTAGCCTTTTTTCCTAAAGCAGACAGAGATTTAATGTATATAGACACTTTTACCGAAAAAGCAGGAGATCTCAAATACACTGAGAAAATTGCCGATGAAATCAGCACACTCATGCTGCAGGAACCTGAAGTACTCAGCATAACATCCGGAATAGGAACTTCTTTGCCCAGAGCCTTTCTTACTATGGATCCTTTTTCTGATCAGGAAAATGCCAGCCGGGCTGTTTTAAGAATAAACCTACAAGAAACTGATCGTTTCAAAACCAAAAATGAGCTTGCTGTTTATCTTCAGGAAAAACTTGACTCACAAATAAGCGGAGCTACGGCAAGCCTTAAAATGATGGAACTGGCTGATCCGGAGAATGCTGCGGTAGGAATAAGGCTATATGGAGAAGACCTGAATCGGCTTAGAGAGGTTTCTGTACAAATAGAAAAAGCCCTGCAGAATTGCCCCGGGACACTTAATGTAAAAAACAATAACAGTCAAAGCAGCTACGAATATGTGGTGCAGACAGATGACAATAAAGCAGCTTTGCTGGGGATATCGAATATCGATGTACAAACGGAAATTCAAACTGCTTTATTAGGCAGTAAAATCACTGTCTACAGAAAAGGAAATCGGGAGTACGACATAGAAGTAACAAGTGATATAAAAAATATACATGAACTTGAAAACCTGGCGATAAAATCAAGCTTAACAGGCAAAAAGGCGCTCTTAAAACAATTTGCCGTTATTGAACTTAAACCTCAAATTGATAATATTAAAAGATATAAAAAGAAAAGGAGTATCCTTGTTTCCTGTGATGTGAAGCCCGGATACAGCACTGTAGACATCGAAAACACCATTGAAATGGAACAATTAAGTAAAATCGACCTTGATGGCGTAAACGTAGTTTTTGAAGGCGAGCGTGAACAAATAGACGAAAATTTTTCCAATCTGGGCATACTGAGTGTGTTTATTCTGCTTTTACTATATATAATTCTGCTTATTGAATTCCGGTCATTTATGGAACCGTTTATTATTCTCACTTCAGTGCCTTTATCGTTGATCGGATCCATGCTGGGCCTGTTGCTTTTCGGTAAGCCCTTGTCTTTTACGGCTCTTTTAGGCATCGTAAGCTTAATGGGACTCGTCGTAAACAATGCCATTCTGCTGATTGATTATATCAAAGGGGCTAAAAGACAAGGATATATCAGCGAAGAGGCTTGTCTGAATGCAGTATCCATGCGTTTCAGGCCGATCATACTTACAACTGTTACTACTCTTATGGGTCTTGCGCCACTGGCCTTTTCCGGCAGTGAATTGTTCAGTCCCATGGCCATAGCCTTAATGAGCGGTTTATTGGTATCTACTTTCCTGACCATGATCGTGATACCGGTAATCTATGTATCGTTGGATAATATCAGAAATGATAAATCAGCTTAATAATTATTTCTATATTACTAGACAAATTGTATATTATAAGTTATAATTTTAATGAAGGAGTTGGTTGAATGAATCAAACAATACATCAAATCTATAATTCCAATGCTCAGAATATGCATCATATTGATGACAACTCCATTGACTTAGTTGTAACTTCACCTCCTTATCCAATGATTGAAATGTGGGATGAATTATATAATCAGTTAAACACTCAAATTGGTGATTTTATTGAAAGCGGAAATGGTCAATATGCTTTTGAATTAATGCATCAGGAACTTGATATTATTTGGGAAGAAGTGTATAGAGTTGTTAAAAGCAATGGATTTATATGCATAAATATCGGAGATGCAACAAGAACGATTAATAAAAATTTTACGATCTATTTCAATCATTCACGAATAATTAATAAAATGCTAAGTATAGGATTTCAGCCCCTGCCAACTATTTACTGGAGAAAGCAAACAAATGCACCAAACAAATTTATGGGGTCCGGTATGCTGCCTGCCGGTGCTTATGTAACACTGGAAAATGAATTTATACTGATATTCAGAAAAGGCGGGAAAAGAGAATTCAAATCGCCCCAAGAGAAAGAATTAAGAATGAACAGTGCTTTTTTTTGGGAAGAAAGAAATAAATGGTTCTCAGATATTTGGGATATAAAAGGAGCAACTCAAAAAATAATAAATTCAAAATCAAGAGAAAGAAGTGCTGCTTTTCCTTTTGAAATTCCTTATAGACTTATCAATATGTATTCTGTAAAAGGAGATACTGTTTTAGATCCTTTTTTAGGAATAGGCACAACGACATTGGCCGCACTGACTTCTAACAGAAACAGCATTGGTATAGAAATAAACAAAGATCTTATACCTCTTATTTATAATAATATAGAAGGTTCAAAAGACAGATTAAATCATTATGTCTTTAAAAGATTGGAAGATCATTCCCGGTTTATTGATGAATATAAAAGTAAAAAAGAACCGAAGTATTACAATGATTTTATAAAAAGTAAAGTCATAACGAAACAAGAAACAAAAATAAAATTGGACATCCTTGATGATATTATAATTGAGGGTGAAAAAATAATAGGAACACATAAAGCCTCAATTTTTTAATTCAAATAGCTAAAGTCATTCATATTTATACAACAGTATTCAATTTATAAGTTACTTTGTCTTCAGTCGAGGGATAGAATAAAAGATTCTATCTCTTGACTTTCACAATTATATTATCATTATTATCTTTCGAGTAAATCAAAACAGGCACTTGTATTCGTGATTTTATTACGGTTCTGTTATATCCTTCCGGTTTAATTTGATACGGTTCCCCATCAATAAATACATCTATATTCTGACTTTCTTCCTGAGGCGTTGCTTTTCTGATTTCATAACCTTTGGAAAAGAGATATTCACGAATAAGCTGTTCAATATTCATTCCAATAAAGGTTTTGTCATATACAAGATCTTCTACCCATCTCTCGATTAAATCATCATCAATTTTATTAATTGCAGACTTGAAGTTTTCAAGCATCGCTTTGATCTTAGCTTTAGCATCTTTTATTGCATTGGGGTATTTTTGCTTATGATAGGATTTCCATTCATCTAAAGAAACATCACATTGATTCTCTTTGCATTTCTTTATAAATATGGGGAACTCTTCAGACAGCTGTCCTACTACGTTCTCTCTTGTCGCCTGTGCAGTTTCAGATATTTTATTAATTAAATAAGTCGTATAAAGCGGAAAATCTTTCAGTGTTGAACTTTTTATTGATTTGATCTTTGATTTGGTTATTTTAAAATCTTCCATTACCATTAAGCCGCCTCCATATTCAAAAGCTTTTACATTGTACATTTTATAATATTTTATGCAAAGGTCAAGAGCAGTCAGTATAATTGGTAAATGGTATGGAGTAAGAAAAAAGAGAATAGTAGGGACAGCCCTTGCGGGTGTCCGTTTATCGCCTTGCAAAAGACCTACATCAGAATCACAGATTCTGTGTTAGGGCTTCGCACAGTCTCAAAGACGAAATTAAAATTAATTTATGTTTCGTTGCGAATGGCAGCTCTTGCTAATCATAGATTAGAGAGTTCCACTCACAGTCTCAAAGACGAAATTAAAATTAATTTCTGTTTCGTTGCGAATGGCAACTC
>JAENZQ010000018.1:0-26464 GCA_016841185.1 Anaerovorax odorimutans | reverse complement strand
ACAGTCTCAAAGACGAAATTAAAATTAATTTCTGTTTCGTTGCGAATGGCAACTCTTGCTAATCATAGATTAGAGAGTTCCACTTCGAACTCTGCGGGTTCTCGTCCCGCTCAATTTAAAAAAACTATAGGTAAACCTATAGTTTTCTTATTGGTGCCGAAGGCGGGACTCGAACCCGCACGTAGTCGCCTACACTGGATTTTGAGTCCAGCGCGTCTGCCAATTCCACCACTTCGGCAGGTCACCTATCAATAATAGCACACTCGAAAAAAATATTCAAGAGAAAAATATTTACAATATTTTGTAAAAAAATAAAGGAATTTGCATTTTAAAAATAGAATATAAATAACCAAAAAGGGGGGAAAAACTTGACGAATAAACAACTCTATAAATTATCTCTGGGATTTGTATTGATTGCTTTATCATTTTGTTTTTTTTATTTCCAGGATAACACGATGCAGGATGCAGACATAACAGTGGAAAGTGAAAACCAACAGGGAGAAACAGCCGAGCCTTCCGAAATCTATGTGGATATTTCCGGAGAGGTCATGACACCGGGGGTATTTCAACTTCCGGCAAACTCACGTGTTTTTGAAGCCATTAATAAAGCCGATGGCCTTACTGAAAATGCTAATATCGACGTAATCAACGTCGTTAAAATACTTTCTGACGGCGAAAAAATATTTATTCCAAGTCATGATAAAACAGGCAATATAAAAGGTCTCATTCCGGTAAATATCATCTCTGATGATGATGCACCGATCTATGTCAGCATCACGGGCGAAATAACCGTGCCGTCTGTGGTTATATTGAATCCGGATGATCGTGTTAAAGATGCGGTAGATGCTGCAGGAGGCCCCACACAGGAAGCAGATATGGATCGTGTTAATCTTGCAGAAAAACTGGTTGATGAAATGAATATTTTTATTCCGAAAAAAGGAGGAGAAAGTAACGGAACTGAAAAAGTTAATCTGAACACTGCAAGCAAACTGGAATTGCAGCAATTAAGCGGCATCGGAGAAGTACTTGCAGAGGAAATCGTAAATTATCGGGAGAAAAACGGTTTTTTTAAAAAAATTGAAGATATTATGAAAGTACCGGGAATTGGACAAGGAAAGTTTGAAAATATTATAGATGATATCTGTATCTATTAATAGCTTGCATTTTTAAGCCATATAACAAATTAAATTTTAAGGTTGACACGTTAGTCAGCCTTATTTGTTTTTTTAAATCTTGTAGGAACCGTTGAAAAATCCTATGTATAAAATAGAAATAATTGTAAATAATATTTTTAAGGTAAATTTTGGACAATTAACGTGAGACCAATGCTTTTCATAAAAGCTCCCGAAAAGAGGTGATGAAAATGTTCAGCAGCAGAAAAAAAGGGAAATTAGCAGGTAAACTATTTATTGTTACAATTGCAGCACTCTTTATTTATGGATATATATTGGATGATGACAGTATTGATTATTTTAAAAACTTATATTCAAAAAATGAAACTGACTTAAATGAAACAAATGAAAACAATAATAATGATCCGGAAACAAATGCAGAATCCAATGATTCAAATTCAAACAAGGATATAGATCCAATAAATCCAGTTGACAGCCATACAAATAACATACAATATATTTCATCAGATACAAAACTTATTTGTAAGTCCTACAACAATGATAATAACCAAATTTCCACGGAAGAGTTGGACATTCCGGAAAATTTAGTCAATTTATCCATTGATGAGGCTAAAGATTATATCGCAGAGAATCATACAAATTGGATCATAAACGATATCAATGAAGATTATATAGAAATATTTGTAACATCTCAACAAGAATCTTATTCAGAGCCATATTACTTAATAAAGGAAAACGAAGGAAAAATCTATATCTATGAATTTGATGAAACAGGAGAGCAAAAAATGATTCAAGAAACAAATATACATTTTGAATTATTGAGCGAAACTGATCAGGAATTTTTCAAAGACGGTATTGTAAAATATGATATGGATAGCGTCCATGAAATATTACAGGATTTTGAAAGTTAACTATATATTTTTTATGTTAACCATTAGAAAAATCTGCAAAGCATAAACATTTATAAATAAGGCAACATTAATCCTAAAAGATAAATTTAAGGAGTGTGATTTTGTTGTTTAAATTATCCAAATCAAGCCTTTTTTATATATGTTTAATTTTTATGTTGCTTTTTTCATTAAGTTTTTCTTATTACATTTACAGCATTCCTGATAATATAGATATTTTTGAAAATGAAACCCGTTCTTTCCATGTGAATTTCCCGTTTTCTCTTAGTTTTAGTTCAGAAGACGAAATTTTGGAATATACAAATTTAAATAATAAAATAAGGCATTCATATAATATTTCTCCTCTTCAACTTGGCAATTCGAAGTTAGAACTTACCCTATTCGGTAAAATTCCGGTTAAAGAAATAGCAGTAAATGTTATTCCGGATTGTGAGGTAATCCCCGGAGGGCATTCCATTGGCGTAAAGATGAATATCAAAGGTGTTTTAGTAGTAGGAATGGAAGAAATAGAAAATAATAGCGGTGAATATATCAATCCCAGCCTTGAGGCCGGGCTGCAAATCGGGGATATCATTTTGGCTGTAAACGGCACCGAAGTCAATAATTCTTCACATGTTCAGGACCTTATCAATGATTCTTCCAATGAAGTCAGAATAAAAGTAAAAAGAAAAGATGAAATTTATAATTTTAATGTAAAACCTGTTTTTTCAAAACTGGATAATTCTTATAGAATCGGCCTTTGGGTCCGGGATAAGACTGCAGGAGTAGGTACTCTTACTTATTATGATGCGCACAATAAAACATTCGGAGCTCTTGGACATGCCATTACAGATATAGACACAGGTATCCTTTATAATATTCAGGACGGTGAAATATTGAACTCGAAGGTCTTGTCCGTACAACAGGGGAAATCAGGTTACCCGGGTGAAATAAAGGGGATATTCTATGAAGCAGATAAACCTATAGGTGCCTTGCGTTTTAATACTGAATTTGGTATCTTTGGAGAAATCTATAACACTATCCAAAACCCTATTTACCATTCGTCCATCCCAATCGGATATCAGAATGATATTAAAAAAGGAAAAGCCTATATTTTGACTACTCTTGAGGATAATAAAATAGACAAGTATGAAGTATATATTGAAAAAATAAATTATCAAACCAAACCGGATACAAAGAGTATGATCATTAGAGTGACAGATGAGCGTTTACTTAAAAAAAGCGGGGGTATCGTACAGGGGATGAGTGGAAGCCCTATTATCCAAAACGGAAAACTAATAGGGGCAGTAACACATGTATTCGTTAATGACCCAAGCAAAGGTTATGGAATTTTTATAGAATGGATGTTAAGAGTATCCGATAAATATGATAAAGAAAATAAGAATCAACTTGTCAATAATTTAAATATAGCGAACTAACTGTATATTATTGTTACAAATAATATTTTTTATAATTATTATCAGTTATTGAGAAGGATTTTTTAACCAACTGTCGAATATAATAAATATTCTTTTAAAACAAAAGGGGGGGCGTTTATTTATGGACCAAATCAAAATAGGTATCGCAGATGATAATAACGATTTTTGCGATATTCTAACCGAGTTTTTAGACCGGCAGCAGGAGATTGAAGTCATTTGGACAGCAAAGGACGGATTAAATGCAGTTGACATGATATCTGAAGAAGTACCTGACGTATTGATATTAGATATTATTATGCCACACTTAGATGGCCTTGGAGTATTAGAAAAAATAGCATCTATGCAATTGGAAAAGGATCTGAAGATTATTATCCTTTCTGCTGTAGGTCAGGAGTATATTACCCACAAAGCCATCAACATGGGTGCTGATTACTATATTGTGAAACCCTTTGATTTCAACACACTTACAAAAAGAATTTATCAATTGGCAGGAAAAATGGAAAGCTCCAGTCAAATTAGCAAAAAACATATCTCCAAATCGTTATTTAAGTCTTTTGAAACAGAAGTATCCGATCTGGAGACTGACATTACCAATATTATTCATGAGGTAGGAGTACCGGCGCATATAAAAGGTTATCAATACCTGAGAGAAGCCATTACCCTTGTAGTGGAAAATATTGAATTACTCAGTGCTGTAACCAAGGAATTATACCCATCTATTGCAAAAAAATATAATACAACCCCAAGCAGAGTAGAAAGAGCAATACGCCATGCCATAGAAGTTGCATGGAACAGAGGAAAAATAGATACCATTAATTCGTTATTTGGTTATACCGTTCATAATGACAAAGGAAAACCGACAAACAGTGAATTTATAGCTATTATTGCAGATAAATTAAGATTGGAAAGAAAAGCAGTTTGACAAAAAGGGGCGAAAGCCCTTTTTTTAATGATAAATATTTTGTTATAATAATATCATAATTATTTATGGAAGTGATTCAATCAATGTTATCAAAAGAAAAAATACAAAGGCTCAATTTCTTGGCACGTAAATCTAAAAAAACCGGTCTCTCTGAAGTTGAAAAATCTGAACAGGCAGAGCTGAGACAAGAATACTTGAAAAATTTTCGAGATAATTTTAAAAAACAGCTTGAATGTATTGAGTTTGTAGATGAAAAAAAGAAAAACTGATTTGACAACAGCTTTTAACATTTTTTTTTCTATAAGAGGTTTATGATGTATCTATACCATCAATAGAAAGGACTTTTTACTTGGATAGATATATCAAAAAAATACTTCTTTTTATTTTACTGTTTTCAATGATATTCAGTCTGAACTATTTCAGAAAAGAAAGAATAAGTACCGTATTGGATCGGATTATGACAGAACGTATTGAAATTATCGAAAATACTGCTTATGGCGAATTATCTTACGAGAAAGCTAAACTTTATCTGAAAAAAATAATTAATGACCCTCTTCTTCAATCAGATTTGGCTTATCTTAAAGAGTTGGAGCATAATCCTACAGAATTAGATAAAATCAAAAATGTAGAAATTGGAGAGATTCAACGATATAAAGTAATAGAAAACACAGTCGGTATTAAGGCTTCAGTCTTTTGGACCGTGGAAGGCCTTCATGGAACTTATTCTGAGCATTCAACCTATTATTTTGAACTGGTAAAGTATAAAAATACTTATATATTATGTGATTATTACCCACTATAATCCATAATCTATAATCCATAATCTATACTCCATACTCTATATACTCTATAATTCATAATCTCCATATTGGAGATTATTTTTTTTATTTCAAATGTTACTTGACAATAAAAATAGGGTATACTATACTTAGATTAATTCCCAGCGCGTTACTGGGAATTAGGGAGGAGATAAAATGTGGCTTTCGACTAAAACTCGATATGGGTTAAAAGCAATTTATGAGATTGCAATAAATAATAACAAGCCAATTTCTTTGAATACCATTGCTTCTAAACATGATATTTCTTTGAGTTATCTTGAACAGATAATCGCCCTGTTAAAAAAAGACGGGCTGATTAAAAGTACCCGCGGACCTCATGGTGGTTATTCCCTTGCAAAACCACCTGAAAATATCTATGTAGGAGATATTATCCGATCATTGGAAGGTTCATATGCACCCACCGAATGTGTTGAACAAAATGATTTATGTGATCAGCAAGCTTCTTGTGTAACGCATTATGTATACAAGAAAATTAATGACAGTATCACTGAAGTAGTAGACCGTATGACATTAAGAGATTTAAAGGACAAAATGCTGTAAAAGGAGATGATTTTATATGAGAGAAGTTTATTTGGATTACTCTGCCACAACGCCTGTTAAAAAAGAAGTCTTAGATGCCATGATTCCATTTTTTACAGAAGAATATGGCAACCCGTCAAGCCTGTATAAAAAGGGGAGATACGCAAAAGCTGCCATTTCTGATGCACGTAAGAAAATCGCAGATCTGATAGGCGCAACAGATCGTGAAATCATTTTTACTTCAGGTGGAACCGAAGCAGATAACTGGGCTGTCAAAGGCGTTGCATACGGCAATAAACATAAAGGAAATCATATTATTACTACAAAAACAGAACATCATGCACTGCTCCATACATGTGAACATTTGGCTGAGTCCGGTTTTGAGATAACTTATCTGGATGTGGACCAGTATGGCATGATAAAATTAGAAGACCTCAAAAAGGCCATCAATGAAAAAACGATATTAGTTAGTATTATATTTGCAAATAACGAAATTGGTACTATACAACCAATAAAAGAAATAGGTGAATTAACTAAAAATCATGGTGTTTTGTTTCATACGGATGCTGTTCAGGCACTTGGTAATACCGAAATAAATGTAAAAGATATGAATATTGATCTGCTCTCTATGTCTTCTCATAAAATATATGGCCCAAAAGGTATTGGTGCATTATATATCAATAAGAAAGTTAAACTGCCAAATTATATTCATGGCGGCGCACAAGAATATCAAAAACGAGCCGGAACAGAAAATGTTCCCGGAGTAATAGGTTTTGGAAAAGCGGCTGAATTAGCAAAGGAAAATATGGAAGCACACATCAAAAAATTGACTGAATTAAGAAAATACTTTATTGATAAAATTTTTGAAAAAATAGATACGGTAAGCCTTAATGGGCATCCGGATAAAAGACTTCCGGGAAATATCAACATGACTTTTTCCTATGTGGAAGGTGAAACCATGTTGCTTTATCTTGATGTTCAGGGAATCAGTGCCTCAAGCGGTTCTGCCTGTTCCTCAAGTTCCTTCGAAGCCTCTCATGTTTTGAAAGCCATTGGAATTCCGTTGGAAAATGCACTTAGTTCGATAAGATTCACAGTAGGGGACTTTACTACCAAAGAAGATTTAGATTATGTTATCGAAACCATCGTTACCATTGTAAATAAATATAGAAAAATTTCTCCATATTATAATACCAAGAAAGGATGAGTTTTATGTTTAATGACAAAGTAATCGAACATTTTATGAACCCACATAATGCAGGTGATATGGACAATCCAGATGCAGAAGGAACAATTGGAAGTCCTGTTTGTGGCGATATTATGCAAATTTTTTTAAAGATTGAAGATAATATTATTAAGGATGCAAAATTTAAAACTTTTGGGTGCGGTTCCGCTATCGCTTCCTCAAGTGTTGCTACTGATATGATAAAAGGCAAAACCATTGAAGAAGCTCTTAAGGTAACCAATAAAGACGTAATTGACGAACTTGGGGGATTACCAAGCCAAAAAATACATTGTTCCGTACTTTCCGAACAAGCTATAAAAACAGCAATATATAATTATGCAAAAAAACACAACTTAGAATTTGAAGGATTAAAAGGATTTGACCCCAATTTTGATCCTCATGAACACCACGATGAATAAACAAAAAGTGTCAGCGTATAAAAAGAATCGCTGACACATTAATGAAAGTGTGATCAAGATGCCTTTAGATAAAAATAAAGTTCTTTTGGGTTTCAGCGGCGGTGTAGACAGTACAGCTGCAGCCTTATTATTAAAAGAAAAGGGTTATGAGGTACATGGAATTTTTTTTAATGTATTTGGCCCCCATAACACTGAAGCTCAAAAAAGAGCCGTTGAAATCGCTAAACAGCTTTCCATGCCTCTTATCCTGCAGGATATCTCTGAGGAATTCAGCTGTAAAATTAAAAACTATTTTTTTAATGAATATATCCGGGGAAAAACACCAAATCCTTGTATACAGTGCAATAAACATATAAAATTCTCTTTCATGTTAGAACAGGCCAAAATAATGAATATCTATTATATTGCTACCGGTCATTACGCAAATCTATATTATAATAAATCATTAGGTAAGTATGTGATTAAAAAACCGGTTGCATTATACAAAGATCAGACCTATATGTTATATAATCTGAATCAGGAAATCCTTAAGCATGTGCTGTTTCCCCTCAGCCATATTGAATCCAAAGACTATGTCAGAAATATTGTACAAAATGCGGGCCTTGCAAATGCAAAAACAAAAGATAGTCAGGAAATATGCTTTATTCCAAATAATAACTATGCAGAGTTCATATGTAGTCATTATGATTATAACCCTGTAGAAGGAAACTTTATCGATAAATCCGGTAATATCTTAGGCAGACATAAAGGCATCATTCATTATACAATCGGTCAAAGAAAAGGTTTAGGTATTGCATTGGGCACTCCTGCTTATGTCATTGACATTGATGCTGTCAATAACACCGTTACATTAGGCGATAATCGGGATTTATTAAAAAACATCGTACGCTCAAAAGATAACAATTTCATCCATCTTGAAATATCAGGTTCGATTGAAGCAGAAGCTAAAATAAGATATGCGGCTTATCCGGCAAATGCAACTATTTCCAGGGAAAACCCCGACATTATCAAAACGGTTTTTAAACAGCCTCAAAGGGCTGTAACGCCCGGACAATCCATCGTCTTTTATTCAGGCGAAACTCTGTTGGGAGGCGGAACTATCATAAAATAAACCAGTTTCTACCCCAAAATGAATTTAATATTTCAAAAATAGGCAAAAACTAATTAAGAAACAAGCAAAATGAAATGATACCTATTTTATTTGTATTTTCCACTTCTAAATAACTCACTTAAAACGAAAACAAGGCCTTTATGGCAATTATACCCTTCTACAAACTATCCTTTTACTGCATGATTTTTTTCTGATTTAGGCAAAATAATTATACGGTTATTTATTTTTAAAAACAGAAAGGATGGATGAGTGGAATGCGCCGAAACGGTTTTATGGCAGGTATGATAACAGGAAGCATGCTTGGTGCTATGACAGGTATGAATATTTACAGGAGAATGTCGCCCGGTCAAAAAAGATCAGTAGATAAGGGAATCAACAAAGTCATTGACCAGATGACAGATGTTTTAGATACCCTTCAAGATATGCAGCCATTTGACAAATAATTTAAATTTTTCACTTCTTAATCCAGGTTGAAGTCAATTCAACCTGATTTTTACATAAAAAGAACTCTGTTTATAACTTAATGGCCAATGAAACAAGGTTATTTAACCAAATGGTTGACATCCTATGGTTTTTTTGGTTATAATTTTTTTAGTTTTAACATTTTTAAAGACAATGAAAAAGAAGAGTATAATACATTCTGTTCTAAAGAGAGAAGGATAATAAGATGAAAATCCTTTGTTCAGAAGTATTAGAAGCAGCTTTTGAGTTTTTTTCCTGAAAATCAGCATTGCTGATATAGGGAAGGACGGCTTTCACCGTTATCGGACAAAGTGATCATCATATGTGATGATAAGTAGGGTGGTACCGCGATACACTCGTCCCTATATTCTTCTTAGTGGGCGAGTTTATGAATTTTTTGGAGGTGTATGGTTTGAAAAAACTTGGTCTGAATGAAATAAGACAAAAATTTCTTGATTTTTTTGAAAGTAAAGATCACTATATTCGCCACAGTTATTCATTAATTCCTGAAAAAGATAAAAGCTTATTATTAATAAATGCCGGTATGGCACCATTAAAACCCTATTTCATGGGTGTGGAAACGCCCCCCAGAAGCAGAATGGCAACATGTCAAAAATGTATCCGAACAGGTGATATCGATAACGTGGGGCATACAGCAAGGCATGCAACTTTTTTTGAAATGTTGGGGAATTTTTCTTTTGGTGATTATTTTAAAAAAGAATCCATTACTTGGGGATGGGAATTTGTTACCGAGCATCTTAATATTCCGGTTGACAAATTATGGGTTACAATTTATGAAGAAGATGAAGAAGCATTTGAAATCTGGAAGAACCATATCGGTATCGATCCTCTTCGCATCGTACGTTTGGGAAAAGAGGATAATTTCTGGGAAATTGGTATAGGTCCCTGCGGTCCATGCTCAGAAATCTATTTTGACCGGGGTGAAAAATATGGCTGTAATGATCCTGATTGTAAACCGGGATGCGATTGCGACAGATATGTAGAATTCTGGAACCATGTTTTTACTCAATTTAACAAAGACGAAAAAGGCCGGTATACACCTTTACCCAATCCTAACATCGATACGGGAATGGGACTGGAACGAATTGCATGTATTCTGCAAGAGGTGGATTCAATATTTGAAGTGGATACCGTTTCCTATATCTTAAATGGCGTTGCAGAAAAAGCAGATGTAAAATATGCATCGGATAATGCTGATCAGAATATTTCCATAAGAATTATAACGGACCATATTCGTTCAGTTGCTTTTCTCGTATGTGACGGTATTCTTCCCAGCAACGAGGGAAGGGGATACGTTCTAAGACGCCTTCTGCGAAGAGCTGCAAGACATGGTAAATTAATCGGCATTAATGGTTCTTTTTTGGCTGAGCTTTCAAGCAGAGTCATCGAAGTCTCAAAAGAAGCTTACCCTGAGCTTGAAAACAGAAAGGAATATATTGAAAAAATCATTTCAATAGAAGAAGACCGATTCCATGAAACCATTGATCAAGGTACTAATATTTTGAATGAGTTTATGGATGACTTGAAATCATACTCTCAAACAATACTATCCGGAGAAAAAGCGTTTAAACTATACGATACATTCGGCTTTCCACTGGAACTGACTGAAGAAATACTCAAGGAAAATGATTTTACGGTCAATATAGAAGATTTTAACCGCTATATGGAGAATCAGAAAAATATGTCTCGATCTGCGCAAAAATCAGAAACCGGTGTAGGTTGGGAAGAAAACATCCAATTAGACCTGGAGCATATCAACAAAACACAATTTACAGGTTATGATCAGTTAACAGATGAATCCGCCGTTCTATTTATTTTAAATAATAATAGTCCGGTAAACTCTGCAAAAGCAGGAGATAAAGTCAGAATCATCCTTGATAAAACCCCATTTTATGCAGAAAGCGGAGGGCAGATAGGAGATAAGGGCAGATTATTTAATGAAGATTGTGAGATAGAGGTTTTTTCTTGTGAAAAAACAAAAGAATTATACGTTCATGACTGTATCATTAAAAGAGGGGCTATTGAAAAAGAAGATAAGGTTACCTCAGAAGTTCATCGTGATTCAAGATATGCAACAGCCAGAAACCATACTGCTACACACATCTTGCATAAAGCTTTAAAGGATATTCTCGGCCAGCATGTTGAACAATCCGGTTCTTTGGTTACAGATGAACGTTTAAGATTTGATTTTACACATTTTGAAAACATTTCCGGCGGCGATCTGAAAAAAATTGAAGAAAAAGTAAATGAAATTATTTATAATAGCCTTCCTGTAAATGTAGAAGAATCTGAACTTAAAAAAGCCATAGAAAAAGGTGCTACAGCTTTGTTTGGCGAAAAATACGGCAGTAAAGTCAGAATAGTTAAAATTGGGGAATACAGTATGGAATTATGCGGCGGTACACACGTACATGATTCCGGTCAAATAGGTGTTTTCAAAATATTGAGTGAAAACGGAATAGCTGCAGGTGTAAGGCGCATAGAAGCCATTACAGGTCAAAATGTTTATCGATATCTAATTCAAATGGATGATATGTTAAATAACATTCACGAAATCATGAAATCCAACACCAATAATGTGATTCAAAAAATTCAAAACTTGAATGATGATTATAAAAGCTGCAGAAAAGAACTTGAAACCTTGAAAAATAAACTCATGAAAGGTTCTTTAGAGGACATATTTAATCATAAAATAAATATCAACGGCATAAATTTAATTAGGCATAAGTTTGTCAACACCGATATAAAAGATCTGCGCAGCATGACAGATGATATTAAACAAAAAATAAATAAAGCTGTTGTTGTTTTTGCTTCTGTTAATGAAGATAAAGTGATTTTTCTGGTTTCTGTTACAGAAGACCTGTTGGATAAAGTGCATGCCGGAAAAATGATAAAAGATATTGCTGCAGTTGCCGGCGGCGGAGGAGGAGGAAAAGCTGATATGGCACAAGCCGGGGGCAAGGACCCTTCAAAAACAGATGAAGCTTTGGCTTTATCAGAAAAAATATTGAAAAATATTACAATTTAATTTCAAGTTCTCAATTGACCTTGTTAATATCGCAATACATCTGATATAATGATTTTAACAATCAATTGGAGACGAGGTGTTTCTATGAAAGATTTCGACAGTAAAAAAACAATGATGTTCAATGTCGAAAACGAAAAAAGGCAGAAAGCCGAAGAAATATTAATATCCGTGTATAAGGCATTAGAAGAAAAAGGATATAATCCTGTTAATCAATTGGTTGGTTATATTTTATCCGGAGATCCATCATATATTACAAGTCACAATAATTCAAGAAATCTGATCCGGAATATTGAGCGCGATGAACTTTTAGAAGAATTAATCAAGCTTTTTATCGAAACTAAAAAATTATAGTATCATACACGGCGGACAGATGTCCGCCAATATTTTATTGGAGATATTTATGCAATTAAATTATTTGGGAAATACCGGTTTAAAAGTGTCCAGGCTCTGCCTGGGAACTTTGTCAATGGGACCATTGCAGGCAAACTTAAGTATCAAAGAAGGCACGCATTTGATTCTTGAGGCTTTGAAAAATGGCATCAATTTTTTTGACACGGCAGAACTGTACCAAACTTACCCTTACCTTAGATCTGCTATTGAAAAAACGAAAAGAGAGAAACTCGTCATATCCACTAAATCTTATGCCTATGATGAAGAAACCGCTAAACGCAGTCTGGATAAAGCATTGACGGAAATGCATACCGATTATATAGATATATTCTCACTCCATGAACAGGAAAGCCCGGAAACCCTCCGAGGCCATCTGAAAGCATTGGAATACTTTTATAAAATGAAGGAAAAGGGCATCATAAAAGCATTAGGGTTATCAACCCACCATATTTCAGCTGTTTTAGCCGGTATCCAATCTCCATTAATCGATGTAATCCATCCTATAATCAATTATAAAGGACTGGGTATTCAAGACGGCTCTATATCAGAAATGGAAGAAGCCGTAAAAAAGGCCTATTATGCCGGAAAAGGTATTTACGCCATGAAAATTCTCGGAGGCGGTAATCTCCTTAATAGATCTGATGAATGTTTTAATTACATATTAAATTTTAAATATATGCACGCCGCTGCTGTTGGCATGAGAACCATAGATGAAATAAAAGTAAATACTATGATTTTTGAAAATATACCTGTACCGGATACTTTGAAAAAAAGCATATCAGAAACACAAAGAAGACTTCTTATTGATTTTTGGTGTGAATTATGCGGGGAATGTGTTCGGCATTGTTCTCATAATGCACTTAAAATTTCGGGGGGAAAGGTAGTTGTAGATACTTCAAAATGTGTTTTATGCGGCTACTGCGGATTCTGGTGTCCTCAGTTCTGTATCAAGATCGTTTAGGCAAGATAGGAAAGAGGAATGTTAATGAAATATATGGGATTAGACGTTGGAGACAAAACCATAGGAATTGCATTGAGTGATGAGTTACACCTTACTGCACAGGGTTTAGAAACTCTTCAAAGAACGAACATTAAAAGCGATACCGACAGAATCATTAAGATTATGGAAGAGCAGGGTGCAGAAAAAATTATTATCGGAGTCCCTAAAAACCTAAATGGTACAGATAGCATACAAACGGAAAAAGTGTATAAGTTTAAAGAAAAACTTGAAAATAAATTAAAAAGTACAGGAAGAAAAGGTATTGAATTGATTTCATGGGATGAAAGATTTTCTACTGTTATAGCCGAAAATATACTGATACAGGCAGATCTAACCAGAAAAAAAAGAAAAAAGGTTGTTGATAAAATAGCTGCTGTGGTTATATTGCAAAGTTACTTAGATTATATAAAAAACATCTGATAACAGGAGGATAAAATGAGTCATAGATTTCTGAATCAGAAACTAAAGGAAAAAGGATTAAAAATTACGCGCCAAAGAAAAGATATCTTTAATTTATTAAATAGTAATAAGAAAAAACACATGTCTGCTGAAGAAATCCAGAATGAAATTGTCAAAAAAGAATCTAATCTGGGGATTGCTACGATATATCGAACACTTCAACATTTCGTAGATTCCGGAATAGCAATCAAACATGATTTTGATGATGGTAAAAGCCGGTATGAATTAAAAGTAGATGACAGCTCGCATAATCATCATCATTTGATCTGTCAGAAATGCGGATCAATCATTGAAGTCAACCTGGATCTAATGGAAGAACTGGAGAATCAAATCGAAAAAAATTTTGATTTTGAAATCAAGAATCATACAGTTAAAGTTTATGGTATCTGTAAAAATTGCAAAAGGTAGTGTTAAGTCTTAATCTAAAACTATTCCTAAAATGTATATTTTGGGAATAGTTGTTTTGAGTTATTTTTATAATGCTTATAATCTGATCTTTCGAATTAATTTAATCTTTTTATATTCTTTTAAAATTTTTTCTATAATTCTTGTTATATTTTTTTCACCCTTCAATTATTGAAATACTGTAACATAAAGTTTTAATATTTCATATTCTTGCAAATTCCCCTTGTAAAATTATTAAATAATAAAAATCTTCACTCTCTTTTACAAGAAAAATATTTGCAATAAAATCCGACAATATCGCTAAATATTCGAGGCTCTCATTTGCCTTATAAGCGTTTTTTTTAAGCTTGCCCATACTTTGACACCTGTTGGCACCGCCTATATTCATATAATTAATTGATTTAACAGCCTGTCTTTCTTTTCCTTTTCTAAATACAAAATCTATTGAATAATTTTATAGATTTTTTGGGAACATTATTCTTTAGAGTCTATTTCATTCCGGAGGAAATAATTTGGATATGCAATCTGTTTTACATTTAACCATAACTTTATTAATAGGATTTCTCGCATTGCTATTTGCCACAAATATGTTGGGGAAAACGCAAATCAGTCAGGCCACGCCATTTCATTTTATTTCTGCATTGGTGCTGGGAGAACTTTTGGGAAATGCTGTTTATGATAATGAAATAAGTGTATTGAAAGTATTGTATGCCATAGCCGTATGGACACTGTTCATGTTTATGATCGAAATCATTACACAAAAGTTTCGGAAAGCAAGAGGTTTTTTTGAAGGAAATCCTTCAATTGTTATTAAAAAAGGCGAAATTGATTTCAAAGAATTAAAGAAAAATAGAATGGATCTTAATGAGTTGCAAAGTCTATTAAGAGAAAAAAACGTATTTTCTTTTAATGAAGTGGAATATGCCATATTAGAATCAAACGGTTCAGTAAGCGTATTGAAAAAACAGGAATACGAGCAACCGACTAAACAGGAATTGAATTTATCCATTCAACAAGCTACTCTGCCAATAACTTTAATAAGTGATGGTGAAATATTGACAGATAATCTGCAGTCCATTGAGCATGATGAAAGCTGGATCAAAAACCAACTGCTCAACCACGGTATTTCAGATATAAAAGAAATATTTTATGCAGAATGGAATACATCAACAGGCCTGTATATATCCAAAAAGCAAAACCAAAACCCTTAAACTTTAATTGTAAACAGGTATTTTTAAAACTTGCCCCGGTTGAATATATTCTTCGTCCAGCTGATTGATCTGACTTATTTCAAAGATAATTTTCCTGGGATCTTCATGATCAGGGCCATATTCCTCAGCGATACCCCAAAGCGTATCTCCAGAGTTGACGGAAATCAACAGATATTCCGGAATATCTGCGCTTTCAGCAGTATTCAAGCCCAAAACAGTTCCAATTCCGCTGATAAGCATCAAACATACAATGATTAAAAAAATTGAAAAGCGAAACTTATTTACAATCCGAAGTCTTTTTCTCTTCATTATACCCTACACTCCTTATAGAACATTTGTTCTATTTTTATAATATCAGAACACAGGTTCTTTGTAAAGTATTTTTTGAACGTTTGTTCTTTTTTTTATTTTTTCCTCCTTTACCATTTCTTAAACCTTTCGCATCCGTTTTATAGATGTTAGAATGGTTTATATCAGAGTTTGAATAATAAACTCCTTAATTTTACATACGGATGTGATATTTTTATGCAATTTGAACAAACCATTATGCAGCATTATAAGATAAGAAAAATTGATTTGAGAGATGAAGAAATGCTGTTTGACCTGTGTAAGCGCTGTTCTGATCATTTTCAGTTAGTTGAAGGAAGAACGCCGGATAGCAACGACTCTGCAAGAATATTGGAAGAGCTGCCAAGAGGAAAGCGATATGCGGATAAATTTGTTTTAGGTGTTTTTGACAAAAAAGAAAACTTAATTGGAGTAATGGATTTAATCAAAGATTACCCGGTTAAAAATGAATGGATTATCGGCCGATTCATGCTTGATCCCTGTGTAAGAGGACTTGGTATCGGCAAAAATGTTCATGAGTATGTCAAAAATCAACTGTTACAATCAGATGCTGTACAAATAAGGATTTGTGTTTCTGAAAATAATATAACCGCATGCAGATTTGGCAAAAATCTTGGGTATAAGGAATTAGGAAGAAAAAAATTCAAACTGGGAAACAAATACAATGTCTTTATTATCATGGCATTATCCCTATTGAACTAATCCGATTTTCTAATTTAATCTATACTCTATACTCTATACTCCATAATCCATACTCCATACTCTAATTACTTACACTTACACTTATATCCTTTCTCTTTTTTCAAAATGTGTATGCAGAAGCTCATGGGCCAGCTCACCAAAAGGTTCGCCAAGAAAATCTTGATACAACTTTAGAACCTCGGGATTCTCATGAGATTTTCTGATTTTCTTGTTCCGGTCTTCCTGATAAATAGCTTCCTGGCGTCTCTGGATAATTTCATTATTTCCGTGATGATAAGGCTGCCCTCCGCCTGCAATGCAACCTCCGGGACATGCCATGATTTCAATTGCATGGTAATCTGACCTGCCTTCTTTTATTTCTTCAAGAATCAAACGAGCATTTCCCAAGCCACTGGCCACGGCAATCTTTAGTTCTTTGTTCCCGATTTTCACTTCGGCTTTTTTAATGCCATCTATACCCCGTAATTGATTGAATTCAACATTTTTCAGTTCTTCTCCGGTTATCCACTCGTGAGCCGTCCTGAGAGCCGCTTCTATAACGCCTCCTGCCGTACCGAAAATAACGGAAGCTCCGGTTGTTTCGCCAAGAGGTTTATCAAAATCGCTTTCAGGCAAAGATTTAAATTCCATTCCGGTTTCTTTAATCATTGCGCCCAACTCTCTTGTAGTAATGACTATGTCTACATTATTATGCTCATCTTTTGTTAATTCAGGCCTCTTTGCCTCTGCTTTTTTAGCAATACATGGCATGACGGAAACAACGACAATATTATCGGGATCGATTCCTTTTTTCTTTGCATAGTATGTTTTTACAATGGAGCCAAACATAATATGAGGTGATTTGCATGTTGAAGGCACATGGATCAGGTCAGGAAACTGGTGCTCAATAAATTTGACCCAGGCAGGACAACAATTTGTCAGAATAGGCAGTGTTTTATTGTGATTGAGCCTGTAAATAAGTTCCGAAGCCTCCTCCATGATGGTCAGATCTGCTCCGAAATCAGTATCAAAAACTTCATCAAACCCCATCCGTTTTAAAGCCGTGACCATTTTACCCGTAACGACACTCCCTGCTTCCATTCCAAAAAGGTCACCTAAAGCAACACGTATGGCAGGGGCAGTTTGCGCTACCACAAACTTATCCGGATCATTTAATGCTTCCCAGACTTTATCCGTATGAAACATTTCTGTCAGAGCCGCAGTCGGACATACCTGCACACATTGTCCGCAATAAGTGCATGAAGATTCCACCATAGGAATATTGAAAGCCGGCCCGACAAAAGCATTGAATCCACGGCTGATGCCTGATAATATACCGCAGGTCTGAACTACATTACAGGCAGTTTCACACCTTCTGCAGTAAATACATTTGTTGGGATCTTTCACGATGGCATCACTGGATGTATCTTTAGGGTAGTCCATCCGCTCTCCTTCCCAACGGATTTCACGAATATTAAGTTCCTCTGCTAAGGCCTGAAGTTCACATTCCAAATTTTTAGGACAGGTAAAGCATTCGTTGGGGTGATTGGATAAAAGAAGTTCTACAGCCATTCTTCTTGCTGTAATGGCACGTAACGTATCTGTACGGATAACCATCCCTTCCTGAACTTTAGTGACACATGAAGGCACCAGCTTATCTCTTACGGGTCCTAATACTTCCACCATACAGACTCTGCAAGACGCTGTTTTGTTATAAAGCTGCAAGTCATGCAGATCCAAATGACATAAAGTAGGAATCTTTACTCCTATTCTATGAGCTGCTTCCAGTATGGTGATCCCCTCAGGCACATTCAAATCCTGGTCATTGATTATAATATGTATTTTACTTTCTTTATTTTCTTCCATTTTAAGATACCTCGCTATTATTATTTTATACCGGCCTTATTTTTCGCTTCATACTTGCCTTCACCTCTCGGATGATCTATATCCTTGATAAATGCAAGATATTCATCCCAAAAATATTTCATGGTACTGATGACCGGATTGGGAGCTGTTTGACCAAGCCCGCAGAGAGAGCTTCCTTTTACCATATATGCCAATTGTTTTAAAGCATCAAGATCTGCCATTGTAGCTTTTTTAGCAGTAATTTTATTTAAAAGCTCATACATTCTTTTAGTTCCTATCCTGCAAGGCGTACATCTGCCGCAGGATTCATCCATAGTGAATTCCAGATAGAATTTGGCAATCTTCACCATGTTGTCATTTTCATCCATAACAATCATTCCGCCTGAGCCCATCATAGATCCTTTTTCAGTGAGACTTTCATAATCAATAGGAGTATTCAGCTGTTCTTCCGTCAAAACACCGCCTGACGGTCCACCGGTTTGTACGGCTTTAAATTTTTTGCCTCCCTGAATTCCCCCGCCAATATCATAAATGATTTCTCTGAGTGTTGTTCCCATAGGCACTTCAACAAGACCCACATTGTTGATTTTTCCAGCCAGAGCAAAAACTTTTGTGCCTTTACTCTTTTCGGTCCCTATTGATGAAAACCATACTGAGCCTTTTATTATAATAGGCGGAATATTGGAAAAAGTCTCCACATTATTGACGTTGGTAGGATATCCCCAAAACCCATCCTCTGACGGATAAGGCGGCCTGTAATCAGGTTCTCCCCTTCTTCCTTCACAAGAATTTATCAAAGCGGTTTCTTCTCCGCAAACAAAGGCCCCGGCCCCATATTTGATCTGTATATCAAAATTAAAATCCGTACCAAAAATATTATCTCCCAGAAGGCCTAATTCACGAGCCTGGTCAATTGCTTTATTGAGCCGTGAAATAGCAAGAGGATACTCTGCACGTATGTAAATAATGCCTTTATGGGCACCGATTGCATAAGCCCCAATGGCCATGGCTTCCAAAACACTGTGAGGATCTCCTTCTAAAATACTTCTGTCCATAAAAGCACCCGGATCACCTTCGTCCGCATTACAGATGATGAATTTTTTCTCATTTTTCTGTTTTTTTGTTATTTCCCATTTTACTCCAGTCGGAAACCCTCCTCCTCCCCTGCCTCTAAGCCCTGACTTTTTTACTTCTTCTATAACTTGTTCCGGAGTCATTTGAGTCAAGGCTTTTCCAAGAGCTTCATAGCCTCCAAGGGCTATATATTCGTAAATGTCCTCCGGATTGATTAATCCGCAGTTCCTCAATGCAATCCTGAGCTGTTTTTTATAAAAAGGCATGTTTTCCTGTTTGCTGATTTTTTCATTGCCCTTCGGCTCCTGATATAGAAGCCTTTCTACGATCCTGCCTTTTATGATATGTTCGTCCACTATCTCTCTGACGTCTTTAGGTTTTACACGTACATAGAAAATATCATCCGGTTCAATATTTACTATAGGACCCTGCTCACAAAAGCCAAAACACCCGGTTTTTATCAATTTGACTTCTTCACCATATCCCCGTGCATTAAGAATAAGCTCAAAATTCCTCAGTACTTTTTCGCTTTCTCCGGCTAAACATCCGGTCCCCCCACAGACCAGTATATTTGTTCGCACTCGTGTCATCAATGAACCTCCTTCAAATCTAAATGTAAGTAGGTGTAAATTTTAAATTTGCCTATGCTCTTTCAAAATCCATTTCCAAAATAAGATCTTTCACCGGGGTCCCGCCTTTAATATGCTCTTCAATAATACGATGTACTTTTTCAGGTTTTACATTCCCGTAAAGTACCGGAGGCTCTCCGGATCGATTGACCTGAACGGTTGGTTCGGAATGACAGTAGCCTATACACCCCACAGGAATGACTTTGACATGATTCAATTTTTCTTTCTGCAGTTCTTCCGTAAAAGCGCCGAGGGTATCCCTTGCTCCGGAAGAAATACCACAAGTAGCCATTCCGATCATTACCTCAACCCTGTTATCGGGAGTGTCTCCATGCTCCCGAAGATTTATCCTGTCAAGATGGTTTTCTCTGATTTTCTTCAGCTCTTCAATGGACTTTATTTTCATTTTCGCCTCCTTTTTTTCCACGGAAGGAATTAATGATTTCATCTATTTCTTCCTCTTTTACACGGCCGTATACTTTGTCATCCACCATTACCACCGGAGCCAGACCGCAGGCACCGATACAGCGGACATCTTTGAGGGTAAACAAGCCGTCCTCCGTTATTTCATTGGATTCAATTCCCAGTTTTTCTTTGAATCTTTCTATGATCCTGTCAGCACCCCGTACAAAACATGCCGTCCCCATACAAACACTGATGGTATGTTTTCCTCTGGGTTTTGTCGTAAAATATGAATAAAAGCTGACAACTCCAAATACTTCAGCTCCCGGAATATCTAGCTTTCTGGCAATGTAAAGCTGAACATCTCTTGGAAGATACCCGAAAATGTTTTGTGCTTTATGAAGTATCTCTATTAAAGCACCTTCCCGTGTTTCCAGTTGATTGATGAATGCATCCAATTCATCAAACTTTTCCTTCGGCAGATGTTCCGACACTGGTGCTGTTACGCTGATCTCAGCAGGTTTTGTCATATAAACCGTCCTTTCAAATCGTAAACTTCAAATAATAATATTCCCAGCTTTTATACAATTATCCGATGATATAGGTATCCGGGTATAATTTGAATTTTACTGTTTTGCATAAAAAAACTGTTCTTATTGTTATATTCAACAATAAGAACAGTATGTAAGCCGATTAAAACATAAACAGAGTTTTAGTCTCAGGCGGAGTTTTCACCCTGTCAGGCACCGTAGCTCCATTTGAAGCTATAATATCCCGATTATGAATAATGGTATAATATTTGTCGACTATAAGAACTGAATCCACATAATCCATAGTCCAGTTATTTCTTTCTATCATTTTTCGTCCCCCACTCCATATTTATAACATGATTATACAGACATTCTCAAAATAAAGCAATTTCATGATACTGATTAATTAGATTACGAAATTAATTTGATTTTGAAATAAAACTATCCGTTTGATTACAATATCTTTTTTTTTATAAACAAAAAACCTTCATTTTTGAAATTTTCAAAGATTTGAAGGTTTATAGACTATAGTATATAAATTATTCCAAATATTAAGTAGAGGCTGGCCTTGTGCCTGCCCGCACAGAAGGAAGTAAATTGTCAATTATCAATTGTCAATTGAATCTGTCCTTCTTCCATCATGGTCTGCAGGGCTTTTATAACACCGTACTTCGAGCTTTCATAGGTCAATCCGCCCTGAAAATAGACAATATAAGGGTCACGAATGGGTGCATCGGCGCTCAACTCTATAGAGGAACCCTGAACGAAAGCGCCTGCCGCCATAATCACCTGCTCCTTATATCCCGGCATATCCCAGGGTTCCGGTTTCACATGGGCATCTACCGGCGCAGCTGCCTGGATACCCTGACAAAAAGCAATAACGGCTTCAGGAGAGCCCAGTTTCACAGACTGAATAATGTCACTTCTGGGATCATTGTATCTTGGACATACGTCGTAACCGAGAATTTCAAATACTTTGGAACATAAAATAGCTCCTTTTATTGCTCCGTTGACTGTTTTGGGTGCGATAAACAGACCCTGAAACATGTTTCTGGTTTGCCCGAAAGTCAAGCCGCACTCTTTTCCGATGCCCTGGGAAGTCATGCGATAAGAGATCTGTTCAACAAGGTCTTTCCTTCCCACAACATAACCTCCTGTTAACGCCAGGCCGCCGCCGGGGTTTTTTATAAGAGACCCTGCCATTACATCAACACCTACTTCAGTAGGTTCATGATAATCCAAAAATTCGCCATAACAGTTATCCACCATGCATATAATATCCGGTCTAATTTGTTTAACAAATCCGGCCCACTCTTTTATTTCATCAATCGTAATGGCTTTTCTCCAGCCATAGCCCGTTGCTCTCTGTAAGCATATCATTTTAGTTTTTTCATTCACAGCATTTTTTATGCCTTCAAAATCGATCCTGCCTTCGCCGGTCAATTCTACCTGTTTATACCTTATGCCGAAATCCTTTAAAGATCCATTGTTTTTTCCCCGGATTCCGATGACTTCTTCCAATGTATCATAAGGTTTTCCCGAAGCATAGATCATCTCATCATCAGGACGCAAAACACCTGCCAAAGTTAATGTTAAAGCATGGGTACCGTTTACAATGGTAGGCCTTACAATGGCATCTTCTGTGCCAAACAGCATGGCATAGGTTTTTTCCAGAGTTTCTCTGCCAATGTCATTGTAGCCGTAGCCTGTATTCCATCCAAAATGCATGTCGCTTAAACGGCACTTTTGGAAAACATCCAGCACCTTATATTGATTATAAGCCATGATATCATCCAATTTTTTATAAGTCTCTTCCAACTGTTTTTCTGCTTCATGTATAAGATCAATGATCCCGGAGCTGATCCCCATTCTTTCCTTAAGCAATTCACCGGTCTTTTCTGCCATTTCTACCTCCAAAAACGTTCTGTATTAAAATATTGAAATGCAAATGTTCATAACGAAAAAAGATTAAAAGATGCAATTTTAAAATGAAGCATATTTCTTTTTTTCTAATATCTAAATAAATATTTTCTGTGGGAGCTGCTATTACTCTAATGGTATTGGCGCACCAACTTCTATTATATGATGATCCGGGTCGTAAAAGCGCATAACTTTCTGCCCCCATGGCTGTTCTATAATTTCATGTATGAATTCCACATCGTGGTGCATCAATTCATTATAAAGTTTTTCCAATTCATCCTCTTCAAAGTACAATTCAAAATTATTGGATCTTTCTATTAAATGATATCTGCCCTCCCCTATCAATCTTAAGTAATGCTCTTTCAGATGAATCGCAAAATCACCTTCAAAAAAAATATTTTCCCCGAAATCATATTTGACTTTTTGTCCTAATATATTTTCATAAAAATTTCTTGAAACGGTTATATCTTTGACTACAATCAACGGACATATGTACTTCATCTGATCACTCTCCCTATAATAATATAAGATTTTGCTTAAGCTAAACTTCAGCAAAATCTACTTTCTCTAATCTCTATTTTATCTCATTAGAAAATCTGAAACTCCTCTGATGGGGCTTACTTCATTCAAACTCATCCAGCCATTCAAAATTCTTAACCAGCTCCCTCTTTGCATTTTTCTTATGAGCGGCATATAGTTGTGTTGTGATGATGTTTTCATGATCCAAAAGATTTTGCACATCATAAATGGAATTTCCTTGTTCGATCAAAGAAGTAGCAGCTGTTGCCCGCAGTTTATGAGGGCTGTAGCCCAAATCTCTTACCGTTCCCAATGCTACGGAAGTATACTTTTTTACCAGTATCCGGATAGCCCTTTCGGTCATCCTTTTTTTCTGAAGAGATAAAAAAAGTGCATCTTTATTCTCATGAGACAATTCATCAGTTAAAGGCCTTTCCTGTTCTATATAATCCTTAATAACTTTTTCTACAGACTTATTCAGAGGCATCACAACCTCTTTCCCTCGTTTTCTGTATATCTTGAACTCTCCTCTTATAAAGTTGAAAGATGTAATATTCAACTGCTGCAGCTCATAGAGCCTGAGACCGTAGGTAACAAACAAAATAATAATTGCCGTATCTCTTAACTTTGTTTTTTCCCAGTATTCCTTTTCTTTATCCGTTAATCCAATGCCCTTTGAAACAGCATCAATCATTCTTTTGACTTCATAATCATCAAGCCTCTTTATCTCTCTTGAACCTGCCTTTGGTAATTTAATGGGATTGAATCCATCTGTAATGTTCTTATCCAATATCTTGTCCCGATACAGATATTTAAACAGCACGGAAAGAGATGACTGTTTTCTTGCCAGTGACCTGTTCTGATTTTCAAAAATATAAACCGCATCCCCTTTTTCTATTTGGTACCGACTGCAAAAATCACCAATAAACCGGTTGACATCTCTTGAATCGATCCGGTTGAAATCTTCACGTGATATATCGGTAAGTTCTTTCGTATTGGTAAGGTCCGTTTCTTTTATTAAATACTGACAGAAAAATTTTATATCCGATAGATAGGATAAACGGGTCATCGGTAAAACATTGTTCTTAAGAAAAATAAAAAAATCTTTCATAAATTTCGGAAGTTCTCTTTCAATGCTTAAACATTTTTCAATGATTTCATTCTCTCTTCTGACAATATTATCCGGTCTATCACTTTTGTTATGTACCTTGATTTCTTTTTTCACGACAATTCTCACCCTTAGAGAAATTAATCTTCAATATCTTTGAAAGTATCCGGGTTAAAAAAAACGTTCTTTGAAGGAATGATTGTAGAAACAGCATGCTTATAAATCATATGCTGTTTGTTGTCTCCCTCCAAAATAATGATGTAACTGTCAAACCCCTTGACAAGCCCTTTGATCTGAAAACCATTTACTAAGAATACCGTAATATTCGTTTTTTCTTTTCTTACTTGATTCAGAAAAGCATCCTGTAAATTAATTGAACCTTTCAAAACAATTTATTCTCCCTTCCCTTTTGCATTATGGTTTTGATTAATATATAATAGTATATCATTAATAATATCTTCTTTAAAAGAGTAATTAGATAAATTATACCATTTTATGTCAGGGTTTCCTCTGAACCAGGTCATTTGCCTTTTTGCATATCTTCTGGTGTTTCTTTTTATGAGCCAGACAGCACGGTCCAATATGTATTCCCCATTCAAATATCCGATTAGTTCTTTATAACCTATCCCTTTCATAGAAATATTTTTTTCAGTGAGCCCTGAAGCAACTAAGTTTTCGACTTCACTTAAAAGTCCCGTATCCATCAACATATCTACGCGTTTATTGATCCGCTCGTATAATTCTACACGATTTCTAAACAGTCCTATCAATATATATTTATAGTCTTTGTTTTCTTTAAAAGATTCTTCAAATTTTTTTATGCCATGCCCTTTTTGATGGAATACCTCAATAGCCCTGATAACCCGTTTTAGGTTGTTTGGGTGTATTCTTTCAGCTGCCGAAGGATCAAGCTCTTTTAGCTTATTATGAACAAATGTGTTGCCATATTCAGCAGCTTGCTCTTCCAGTTTTTTTCGAAGATTATCATCAGAAGGCATTGCAGAAAAATCCATATCATATAGTAAAGAATTGACATAAAGTCCTGTGCCTCCTGCAACAATGGGGGTTTTTCCTTTTTTAACGATTTGATGAATATAGGCTTTTGCCAGTCTCTGGTAATCGGATACTGAAAACGTGCTGTCAGGCTCTATTTCGTCTATCAAATAATGCGTAATGCCTCTCTTTTCCGATTCTGAGGGTTTTGCACTGCCAATATCCATATGTTTATAAATCTGCATGGAATCGGCTGAAACAATTTCTCCGTTTATTTTTTCTGCAATATCCACTGCTAATTCTGTCTTGCCTACGGCAGTAGGCCCTACAATGATAATCACTTTTTTCATATATCATCTTCTCCTGTTAAGTTCTTTTGAACATTTTATCAATATCCGACTCATGGAGCTTGATTATTACCGGTCTTCCATGAGGACAAGAATAAGGATTTTCAGTTAAGGATAATTCCCTTAATAAATATAACATCTCCTGATGGTCAAGATGATCATTGGCTTTTACCGCCTTCTTGCATGCCTGGCTGATAATTTTTTCTGTTCTGTTTTTAAGAAGAGACTGGTCCGAAATATTTTCTATGATCTCTTCTAAAAATAGCTTTGCTTCTGTCAGTTTCAAAAAAGACGGTACCGCCTTCACTATAAAAGAATTATTACCAAACTCCTCTATTTCATAACCCAAATTTCGTATAAAATCGATGTTTTCTGTTGTATGGTATGCATCCGAAACTGACAATTCCAATACCATTGGACTCAGTAATCTCTGACTGAATACAGAACGACTCCTGAACTCTTTCAGAAACTGTTCATAAAGAACCCGCTCATGAGCAGCATGCTGATCAATCAAATAGAAACATTCTCTGTCACCTGCCGCTATATATGTATTGAAAATAAGACCCAGGACCTTAAG
>JAENZQ010000056.1:2352-6850 GCA_016841185.1 Anaerovorax odorimutans | reverse complement strand
CCAGAAGCATCCTCCTGCAAGCCAGATTTCCTTTAGCATCTGCTCTTCACAATCAACATTGCTAATTTGATTTTCAGAAGGATTATTTTTGACCAGATTATTGTTAACCATGGATATTCCACCTCACTATGTTCTTCTTATATTCCTGATATACTAAAAAAACTATTATTTGTCTATATAAAGTAACTTTGTTTAAGCATCTTTTCAAGCAAGCCACGTTCATATTCTATCAAGTATTTATATAATTTACTTACTACTTTTATATAAATCTCTTTAATTCTAAAATAATTAAACGGAGGGATTTTAATATCTCCAGTGGTTAAATAATTTACGCAATAGCAGAATCCTCGGCAATTCTTATTAAGCTTACATTTATCGCAATTTGTAGCACAGGCATCATCAGTCTTAACAGGCTCATTCCAAAACATCTCTGTTTTGGAATGAGCTATACCTGTAAATATCGAACCAATTTTAAATTCATTCATACCAACAAACCGATGACATGGATAAATGGTTCCATCAATGCCAACACCAGCCATCTTCCTACCCGCGCCACAAGGATAAACCTTCTTTTTTGTATAGTCTGATGAAATATCATAAACTTCTTTTTCTAAAAGGTGAATATGTAAATATTGACCCTTTGACCAGTATTCAAGAAGCATCGCAGAAAGCTGATATATTTGTTCTTCAAGAATACTGAGTGTTTGCTCATCCCAATCGGCTTCAACAGTCGGCGTTGCAGCAACCTTGTCCAATTTATGTTCAAATAGTAAAAATTCATGATTTTTAACCAATGCGCCCACTGTTTCAGGTGTAAAGGTCATCCGCCCCGTAATCTTAGGCTGCACTTTTTTAACATTGCTTAAACCTTTTGCAAAACAATCATAAGACCCTTGACCGTTTGGAAACTTTCGATATAAATTATGGTATTCTACATCTCCATCTGTACTTAACATGACGTTAATTTTATTCTTTTTAATAAACTTTGATATATTTGAATCTATCAATGTTCCATTTGTTGTAGCGCTATATACAAATGAAGTATCCTTCTTTTTATTAGCATGAATCGTGTCAATAATTATAGCCATCAATTCTACTTCAAGAAAAGGCTCTCCTCCAAAAAAGGTTATACTGTATTTACCATTAGTAGATTGCCCAACAAACCAGTTAGCAAACGCAACAGCAATTTCTTCTGTCATTGAATTTAATACTCTATAATCTTTACTAAAACAGTAAGAACAGATAAGATTGCATTTATCTGTCAAATGGACGGTTACTGCTTTTACTTGATGAGTGTTCTTAGCGTTGTTCATGACATAAGCTCCTTTTTATTTTTCATCTCCACCACATGTATCATAAATAAGCATACATGAATCACAAATTCGACAACACTCATCCACCCCGCAACCTCCTGGTTCTTCATAACCACAATCATTACTCTGACAAGTATCAGATGGGGCGTAACAATTATCATCCTTATCGTTGGTCCCTTGACAAGCTCCCCACCTGAATTCTTCTCCCGCTTCTTCAAAAGACTCCCTGAGCAGTTCGCTAATTTCTCGAAACTTTTCCAGATCTTCATTCGTAATGGAACTATCCTTAAGTTTTCGATAGAACACTTCTCTTATAGATTTCTTTTCCATTCATTTTCACTCCCACTTTTAAATTACCTATATCGTGTTCATAAGCTTTTTATCATCTGTTTTCTCTTTAATATATGTTGTTTTTTTATTTCTCTAAATTAATACGGTATTATAAGGTTTCCTTTTGATTATAATTGAAAACAAGAACCAGCCCAACAACACTATATTGTTAAACTGGTTCTACCAACCCTTTCATATCCTTCCCCCCAACATTCTAAATCTTTAACCCTTATCCTTATGATTAATTATAAGGTAAAATTTGTATATAAACAATATATTTGTCAGGTTACCTTGGTGTGAAGGCGGACAAAAAAGCTAAACAAAGATAATGAATATTTGATAAGATAATGTCAGTTATGATTTATTTTGTCATTAAAAACTTTCACAGGATATGAATAATTCTGGGCCCGATGAGCACCCGATGTCATTTCCATTGTGGAGCACAAGTAAAATTAAGTTTAAACAAAAACCCTTAAGTTGCAAGGCTTTTTCTATGATTTTCTTTCTCAATTTTTAAATACCCGTGCCAGAAAGAACCGTCCCGAATCACAATGATAAAACAATGCTTATTATAAATATTATAAAAGCAATTAGAGCTATAAATACCACTTGATTCTCCTTCCAAGCTTGAGTTGTTTTTTATCTATTCCTTACCACAAAGATATTTCTATTTTCATCTTCGTTGTTGCCCACGTTCATCAGCTTCGCAACATAAAACAGCATTCGCTTGCTCAGCCAGTTTTCTTTCCCAAGTTCTTTATAATCCTTTTCAAAATCTGCTGTTCTTTCTGCTCACAATTTTTTTCAATTTGGATTTCTAAATAATTCGAATCTAATAAGTCAATATCGGTTTCATATATTCTACACAATGATTCTACAACATCTTTCCTTATCAAATTAGCATGTTTAACCAAATGCCTATTCTCTGTAAACATCCTCGTTAAATGTTTTATTATCTTAGTCTTGCAATTTTCTTTGACTACTGCAACTTTCCAAACCGTTTGAAGAGTCTGCCTAGATGTAATAAACTTCTCATCTTCCGTTATCATCAAGTACTCATCTAAAATTCCTTCAAATCGGTTTTCACTATCACTCTTTGCTAAGTTTGATAATATGAACATTCCTATGGTTCTTTGATATGAATTCTCGGAATAAAGCTTTTTAACAAACAGATCCCAGTAATCATATATCCAGTCTACTTCTTCCTCAGTTAATTCAATAATTTTATCTAAAGCTTCTTTCCTAATCTTATTATCTTCAACTGCCAATCTCTCAATTAATTCGTTAACAACTTCATTCATTGTAAACTTCGCCTCTCCTTCCGATCCCTTTAGCCTAAGGTAGCACTAAGACTTTACTCCTTCGATAAAGCTTTTGCTGCCGTTGAAGAGATAAGAGACAACAAACCTGTCCCCTTGCCCCTTGTGTTTCCTCCTATCTAAACACATATTTATGCCAATGCTTCTATAATTATTTATATTGAACAAGCTTTAATGCTTCATTAAATAAAATTTGAAATTTTCTCTGATTACCTTGTCCCGGAAATGGAATACGAATATCAACAACATTCCTAAACTTTTCTTGTAAATAGGAATAAGCAATATCATAAACATTCGCTTTTATTAATATGATTTTAGTATTTATATTTAAAATAGTTTCTATCTTTTTACAAAGTGTGGGAAGCTGAGATGATAATTTATTTGTAGTCAAAGAGAGGGGTAACTCTGATAAGTCAAGCAAATAGAAACCTTCTTCTTTTAGTTTATTTAAGATTTCTTTTTTCGTTTCTCTATTTCGTCTACTTAATAAATACTTATTTTTAAGTTTGGGATATATTGCTTCAGCAACTCCTAAAAACAAATAATCATATTTATTAACATCTTCATAATAAAAGAATCTGTCTATGCTGTTTGGTGGAGCTTCAGCAACAAGCAAATATTTTGCATCATCTGGCTTATATTTTAATCTAGCTTTTTCGATATTATTTTTAAGTTCTTCTGCGTCTATCTGATGTGCATTTTTTTTATTTTCGTTTTCTGCATTCTCTTTGACTATTGTACTAGATTTCTTTCCCGAATGAGGAATAATCCATGAAGATCCTTTCCCTCCAGTTTGATAAGCATAAGGCAACGCACCTTTCCGGAGTAAATCACGTAGCGGTTTCCCTGGTCTATACACACTGTCTTTAAACAATCCTGCTTCTTCTAACAATTCATTTGCTTCAACAGGATTTAGACATTCTTGCCCTGTTTTTTCTAAATAATTATCCAAGTATTTTAAAATAGCTACTATTTTTTGATTCATCCCACACAACTCCTTATTAACTTTTTGGAATTAAAAATGATGAATACAAATACAAAAACCAGTCCAATAGCATATTTCCTATAAACTGGTTCTTCATTTCTTTTAATAATTCCCCCTATTATCTCTATCCAAATTAGATTATAAGGTAAAATGTTCCATAATTCAATTATTTTGTCGTAAGAAGGTTTTTTGGTTGCCACTCTCCTGTGAAGGGGGCTGATGCTATGATGACTACATATGAAACGCTATCCGTAATGATATTGTTTGGTATGTTGCTGATAGCAGCTCTGTCTATTAAAAAGAGACAGCCACTCTGTTAGTCCCAGAGTGGCTATAAGTTTAAGTACACTTTAGGGCAATCGTATTAGAGAATCCGATTACCTCTTATTAATTATATTATATCACAAATTATCTTTATGTAAACATATGTTTCCTAATTTTGCTGCCATTTCAAGTAGCTCTATCAACGTGCCTTTTTGCCCCAAGCTTGCTTGGTATGGCAAAACGGACAGCATCGCAAGCTCTGCTTGCGTAGGAGTGAAACGTTGCCT
>JAENZQ010000056.1:0-2252 GCA_016841185.1 Anaerovorax odorimutans | reverse complement strand
GCAAGCTCCGCTTGCGTAGGAGTGAAACGTTGCCTTTTTGCCCCAAGCTTGCTTGGCATGGCAAAACGGACAGCATCGCAAGCTCTGCTTGCGTAGGAGTGAAACGTTGCCTTTTTGCCCCAAGCTTGCTTGGTATGGCAAAACGGAAGCAGTAGAAATCTACAAATCGAAGATTTGTGATTTTCTTGCATAAGTCCATTCCACTTTCCTTTCCATCATGATACATTCCAAGCAACCTGAAACGCAATCTCATTAAAGAAAAATAAAGAAATGGATAATATTAAAGGATCTGTCATTATTACTACAAAAATTATAACAGTGATTTTATTGGTGTTATATCGTATTCTTCACCTTGCTCTTTTAGCTCTATGATTTCTACGAGGCTCTTATGGACTTTCCTATTCATTGGATTGTAATAACAAATAATTATACTTATTATCATAAATGCGGCCGGTATAAAAGCAAAACAATAAGTAATCCTATTAAGAACCTCTGCGGATAACTCAATGCCTGCTACATATCCAATCCATTGTAGAACAAACCCACCAACCATTACCGCCAGAGCAGCTGATGATTTTTGTATAAGGCTTAACACTCCAAAGTACATCCCGTCTCTTCTTCTCCCTGTTTTAAACACATCAACCTCAATGCAATCCGGAATCATAGCCCAAGTAATCATCCATAACGGTGCATTAAATGCTCCATAAAACACTGAAAATAAGTAGTGCTGCATTGGCATTCCCGGTTTAAGAATTAATAGTGGCAATACGATTTGTGCTATCATCCCTATGATAAATAAAGTAATATAAGCTACTTTTTTAGAATATTTTCTAGCTAATTTATTGATTACAGGAGTCCAAAGAATTGCACTTACTATAAAAGAAGCCATAAGATTGGATCCTACTTGACCCATGTTCAATCCTATTTTGTGAGTAAAATAATATATTACAAATACAGTTACAAATGATTGTCCTATCAACCCCGCTGAAAATTGTGCGACAACGTATACAAATGACTTGTTTTTCCAAGGCTCAATAAAATATTTAAGAGTAAGCTTTTCTGATTTAGCATGTCCCTTTAACTCATATCCTTTTGTTGTTCTCCAGCATATGAGAATCAATACTGTACATATTATTGCCCAAAAACCAGTAACTGAAGACCAAGCGAATGTCATATTACCTGTTTTATTAAGCACATAGTATACTATAGTTAAAAACATACCACCAGCAATTCCTGCAAAATCTGAAGCCCATCTTCTAAATGTAGTTAATGACGTTCTCTCATCATAATCTGTTGTCATTTCTCCTGCAAGAGCAGTATAAGGAACATCAAATATTGTGTGCATCGTATAGTAAAAAATAAAAATCACTGCATAATACAACAATGTTGCCGTCTCCCCAAGATCTAACTTGGTAAACAATAAAAATATGGAAAGACCAAAAGGTACCGCAACCCAGAATAAAAATGGCCTTCTTCTTCCTTTATCGCCTTCTCTGCTATCTGACCAATATCCAACTAATGGATCAGTTATTGCATCCCATAAGGTCCCCAACCCCAGCATTATTCCAACAAAACCAGCTTGTAACCCTACGACATCTGTAAAATAAAACATGCCGTATGTAACTACAATTGTCAAAGTAAAAATTGTTGCAAAACCTCCTACCCCATATCCAATTTTTACACCCAAAGGGAGCTTATTTTCTATAGCTTCTTTCATTATAAATCCCTCCTAATATAATATACCTATAATAACGGAACCTTTTATTATGAAAAACGTGGCTATCCATTTGTTTTATTTACTCTGTTATAGAAATTTTTAATATTTCATCATATGAATCTACGCGTCTATCTCTATGGAATTGCAGTATATCTCTTGCTTTCTTAATTTCATCTAAATCCAGCTCAGCAATTATGACTTCTTCTTTATCTCTGCTTCCTTCCGTTATTACATTACCCCAAGGATCACTTACGAAGCTTCTTCCGTAAAAAGTCATAAAACCGCTTCCATCCACTGCATCTTCTCTTCCAACTCTGTTCACCGCACATATATACATATTGTTGTGAATACCATGGGCTTTAACACCATCAACCCAGGACTGAGATGTATCCAAATCCGGATTATCAGGTTCTGAACCGATTGCAGATGGATAGAAAACAAAGTCGGCACCTTTGATAGCAAGGATTCTTGATGGCTCTGGAAACCATTCATCCCAGCAAATTAAAACACCAAAGGTTCCGTATTTGGATTTAAA
>JAENZQ010000055.1 GCA_016841185.1 Anaerovorax odorimutans | reverse complement strand
GAAACCATTCATCCCAGCAAATTAAAACACCAAAGGTTCCGTATTTGGATTTAAATACCAAGTAAGGCGAATCCCCAGGTGTAAAATAATATTTTTCTATATACTGTGGTCCTTCAGGTATATGGTGCTTTCTATAGTTTCCTAACAACGAGCCATCTGCATCAAATACGGCAGCACTATTATAGTAAATACCGTCCATGGCATACTCATAATAGCAGCTTACAATAACGACATCTAATTCTTTGGCAAGGTCTGACATCCTCTGGTTTGTAGGTCCATCTACCGGTTCTGCCCAATCATACTTATCTACATCTATAATTTGACAAAAATATTGCCCTTTAAAAAGCTCTTGCGTACATATAACTTTTGCACCTTTTTCAGCTGCTTCTCTAATCAATTTTACAACTTTATTAAGATTTTCTTCTCGATCCACACCACATGCATGCTGCGTCATTCCTATTACAACTTTTCCTTTGTTCATTCAGCTTACCTCCTAATATTGCTTTAGATTTTTAAGGCCTTCATTTCTATATATTAGCTACAGATCTTTGATATTTTATCTCTCCCTCTAATATCGTATATTCTACTTGCATATCATAGATGCTCTGTTTATCAACATGCTTAAAGGGGTCGATATTTATAATTGTAAAGTCGGCATCTTTTCCTACTTCAATACTTCCTTTTGTTTTCTCAGTGTTAGATGCAAATGCAGCATTTATTGTGTACATTTTAAGTGCATCTATCAAAGAGATATTTCTCACAGGATTGCTTCCATTTACGCAGTGAGCTATATGTTTTAAAGGTTCCATTTTACTTACCGGACTATCAGATCCTCCACAGACGATTCCTCCTGCATCAATTACCTTGTTATATGGATCTATTCTGTCAGCTCTCTCTTTCCCAAGTACATTCGCAAACATACTATTATCCTTGTCATCCCATAAATAAGTAAATGATGGCTGCATAGAAAGAATTATTCCAAGATCAACTGCCTTCTCGATTTGTGATTTATTAGGCAAACAAAAATGCTCCATTCTATGTCTTAAATCTTTCTTTCCTTGTTCGTAAAATACTCTATGATATGTCCATAATAGCTGATCTATTGCTCTTTCTCCAACTGCATGCATTGTACATTGAATGCCGGCTTTATGCGCTGCAGATACAAAATCATAAACTTCCTGATCTGTATGATAGAGCACTCCTCTTAAAGCGGGTTCATCTACATATTCCTCAAAATTTGCCATTGTATGTTCAAATGCCGCACCATCCAGCGTCAGGCAGCCTCCCACTCTTGGGAGCCCTAAATCTAAAGCATCATTCACATCCCATGTCTGAAAAAATGGGATAATATCCACAGGCACCTCCTTTCTCCTTTTTAGTATTAGATGTAAATCTACATTTCCTGCAACCAACCCACCCACCAATGCATGTATACCGGTAAGACCATTTTTGCTTGCTTCTTTACTCGCATCTAAGATATACTGCCACAGAATATTTTCCGGTAAAGAGCCTAATACGTTAGCGTTTGCAAGAATTGCTGATTCATCTGAGTTAAATACACCTGTTACTTTACCATTTTTCTTTAATACACCCGGGTAATCTTCCGGTACTTCGCATATAGGAAGTGCGTCTGTACTCACTGCACAAGAATGCATAGAAGCTGAAAAAATCATTATTTTATGTCCATGTGAGACTTTATCTAATTCCCACCTATCCGGAAATCTTTTTTCTTCAATAAGTTGGTCAACATAGTTAACACAAAAAACCCATGAATCATCTTTCCTCTGACGGCATTCCCTCTCTATAATGTCCAGTACCTGTTCTATACTCCTGACTTCAGACATGTTCACAGCCGACAAGTATAGCCCTGCTGAAAGAACATGACTATGACAATCCGACAAACCCGGCAAAACAGTTTTACCCTTCAAATCAATTATTTTAGCTGCATTTTGAGGAGAAGAATCATCATTTCCAATTGCAGCTATTTTATGATTTTTTACTGCAATCCATTTGGCTTTATTCAATTCCTTATCCATTGTAATTACATTGCCATTCTTTAGCACTAAATCATATTGCTTCACTGTTTCCTCCTTTTTTCTCTAATACCCAAAATGGTAGTATCAGTAGTTTCAGTAACCTACTATATATTTAAAATTAATCCTCCTTTATATATTTTTCTGGTATACTCATATTATCTAAATATTTTAAAAATTGAAATTACTTAAAGATACCATCTATACCCTTAAAAAAGAGTACTTGTACTACAAATGGATTATTAAATATATATTGAACATATATTATAATAATAGATAGCTTATATCCTTTTTAAAAATAATATGAGGAATTAGGTCAGAAAGGAAGATATCAGCATGAGTATATATGAAAAGAATAATCTGATACTTTTAAGTGGTCTTATTTATAAAATAAATAGTATTGAAAGTGATCAAGAAATGCGAAAAGTATTTTTACAGTGCCTTTATCCTTTTGTTCCTTATAATTTAGCTACTTTTTATTTGGCTGACTCTACCGGTAACGGCAAACTCTGTAATCCCATTGGCGTAAATTTATCAGAGGAAGAATTACAATCTTACTTTGATTATGAAGGCCAAGATTACAGGAAATGGGTATTCCTTGCAACGGAAAGCACTGTATTTAAGGAAAGTGAAATGTACCCTGAAGAAAAAAGAAACCAAACCATTATTCATCAAAAACTTCATATTCCTAAGAAAATATATTACTGTCTTCAGCTAAGCTTAGTGTATCACTCTTGTTTTTTAGGAGTGGTTTCCCTTTATCGTACAAAAGATGAAGGAGATTTTTTAGAAAATGAAGTATTCATATTGAATTTGATTAAAGATCATTTGGCCTTAAGGTTATATCCTAATATACATAGCAAAACCTCTTTTTCACCAAAATCACCAAAAATTACAGAGTACGAAAAAAAATATGAAATGACAAAAAAAGAAATAGAGGTACTTGAATTACTACTTAAGGGTCATACAAACGATGAAATTTCTGCGTTTTTGTATATCAGCCCCAATACACTTAGAAAACATTTAACTCATATATATAAAAAAATAGGCATCTCCAGCAGATGGGAGCTTTTTAAGCATATTCTATAATCCAATCTACTAAACACGCCCCTATTTCCTTTCCGCCATGATACATTCCAAACAACCTGAAACACAATCTCATTAAAGAAAAGTAAAATTAGGTATCCCCATAATAAAGAAATGGGTAATTAAAAAGAATCTATAATTATTTCAAAAATAAATCTAAACATTATATTCCCTTTATAATTACTTGTTATTAACCCAACAATTGGGATGTGTCAATATTGCCCTGTCCCCAAACGTCCCAATCGCAAGCAATATCAAAAATGATTTTATTTGTCTTATAGTCATATGCAAGACAAACCCTATGCTCATCTTTGATACTCTTTATTGCGTTCTTGCTAATATTGACTATATTAAAATGCCTTTCCAAAAACTGCCTCACCATCTCTGATGCCTTTTTAAGATCAGCAATGACTTCGTAGACTTCATCGGATATTTCTATTTTGTTAACTTGTTTTTCCATAGATTCCCCCTACCCTCTAATATCAGAATGATCTCTATATATTAACCTTTCCTATTCTGGAAATAATAATATTAAGTTCTTTAATGTTAATTTTAGCGATATTTTCGCTAAAAGTTAGCGAATACATCGCTAAACTATAATGATTTTTGGGGTGATTGATTATGTATGAAAGAATAAGAAATTTACGTAAAGATAAAAACATGGCTCAGGCACAGATTGCGGCATATCTCAATTGTAGTCAAAGAATATACAGCAATTATGAACGTGGAAAGTGGATATCCCTACTAGAATTTTAATTAAACTAGCGGACTTACATAATACAAGCATTGATTATTTATTAAATAGGACAAACCAGAAAAAAGCTTATCCTAAAGATTGATGAATAAGAAGCAGGTTTTGCCTGAAAGCAAAACCTGCCTTAATTCTTCATTTTTCATTCTGTAGCTTTATAAAAAAATTTAATTAAAATAGTCTTTGCAAAATAGAAGTTGCCATTCAATGTACGTCCCCATCTGTCATACGTCTCCACATCCCCATCTGTCACTTAATTTGGAGAATGGTATAATGCTGAATTTCAGTCTTAGGAAATACGGCTTCTATTGCATTAGAAATTATGGCATCCTTATATTCTATATATTTATTTTCTTACAATTTCTCCCTTTTTCATGACCATATAAATATTATCATAATTCATATTATCAATATCATCTAAAGGATTCTTCTTCATAATTATAATATCAGCATACTTTCCAACAGTCAAAGTGCCTGTTATATGATCAACTCGCAAAACTTCAGCACCAGATTTAGTTGCAGCTACTAATGCTTCCATCGGTGTCAACCCTCCGGATACAAGTGCCCTTATTTCATTTAATGTATACTCTCCATATGGTGTAAGAGAATCACAAAATGAATCAGCTCCTACTGCAATACGTATTTTTGCTTCTTTTGCCGCTCTCAGATTTGCAGTTATTCTATTCAGCTCTTTTTCCCTGATTGTATCTCCAGGATATAGTGCTTGACTTTCTCTATAAGGTGGATCATATTCACTAAACCAATCTATAAATAACCCGAAAGTTTAATGGATTTACATATTTTTCACCTTTATTCTTTAGATCAATACATATTGATTTATCTTTTATATTTTTATTATATTCAACCTTAATCCCTTGCTCTTGGAGGTACTTCAAAAAAATCTTATAGCTTTCTTCATTATTGAAAGATAACATTTTTTTCTTATTTGATTCAAGGCCAGCTCTTGGAAGGTGTATCCGCCTATAAATATCGGGGTCTGTATAGTACCATTTTTTAAAAGAATTTATATAATACCTTTTTGCAGAAAATCCGCAATCTAACGCAATCTCAGATATCTTTTTATTTGTTCCAAGGAGCATCCTTTCTGAATTTTTTACACGTATTAAATTTAATAGTTCCTGAAAGCTGATTTTTGTTGCTTCCTTTATAATATGAGATAAATAATATACATTTAGATGCTCCTTTTGAGTAATTTCTCCCAATGTAAGTTTTCTATCATAATTATCATATATATATCCTACTATTCTTGAAATTCTTTCAGTCATAACATAATTATTCTTATGGTTAATTTCATTCGCAAATTTATTTCTATTAAGCTCAAAATACTGGAATTTGCTAACTAAATTCTGTATCAAATGTATAGTTGTATTTTCTACTCTATCTAATTTATTTTTAAGAAGATTAATCCCTATATCTACAATTTGTTCTTTAGCTTTTTTAAAAGCACTCTCTATAGATTCATTGTTGTTTTTTGTTATACTTGCAAAAAAAGCACTCTTAATTCCAGGAAAAATACTTTCGAAATGATTTAAATCCACATGCATAATTAAGAGTATATTGGAGTCATTTGTTTTGGTAATGCTATGTAAGTCTCCACAGCCTACATACCATAGATCCCCCTTTTTAATAGTAGAAACATAATACCCATCTTTTATAATCACTGAACCTTCCATTACAAATATAATTTCTAAACAATCATGATAATGAATAGGGTATTCTGTTATGTCCACAAGTTGTATTTTTATATGAGTCTTCGGGCTAAACCTTATGTTTTCTTTTAACATATTACTCCTCTCAACATTATACATTGGACTTAGGTCAATATCTTGAACACAAAAAGTTTGATATTTAAATTGTTTAATGTAATATAAAAGTGTAAAAAAATGCAGTCAAAAAGTGTAACAGTCTGCAATATAAAAAATCCATTGTAACACCCTTTAATTTAAGTAACACTTTTTTCAAATTCATTTGGAGTAAGATATCCAATGCTGCTATGAATTCTTCTATATATTGTAACAGGATTCAATGAATTCAAATATCGCTAAATTAGCTTCATCAAAACACCTATATACATGATTTCTTAATTCTAACCCTTTTCCCAAATTTATTATATTATGAATTGTATAAACATTCAATATTTTGTCGAATTTTGAGTTGTTGTAATATAAATAGTGCCTTTAAAGATAATGGCTATAGAGATAATAGATAAGACCGCTATGAATTACACTTACGTTTCATTATAGCTCGTTGAGGTAATGGATAAAAAAGAAGCATCAAGTTCTTATTTAAAAAATGAATAATACATATTGAAAGCTTTCTTATTTAAGAGAAAAGGATATTTTCGATGTCAGGAAAATAGACTATGCTATTATAGAGGCTAATTGGGATGTGTCCATTTTAAAAAAGCCACAACACGATTTTATTACAATGACAGATATGAATCTCCTGCCTGAGTCAAGCAACCTCACAAAGAACTCCCTCACCCTCCTTCTTTCAACTGAATAAAATGATATAAAAGCATAATTGCAAAAGGAGTTAATATCTTGGATAATTACATGAATAATGAAAACAAATCGAATGATTTTAATGTAAAGAAAAATCAAAGACCACGCAGACCAGAGAGACCAGATGGCCCGGAATTTTTGCCAGGACCAGGACCAAGACCAGGGCCAGGAGGACCATTTCCAGGACCATTTCCGGGGCCAGGGCCATTCCCAGGACCAGGACCAGGACCGGGACCAGGACCAGGACCATTTCCAGGACCAGGACCATTCCCAGGACCAGGGCGCGAACCAACTTCCCCACCCCCACTTTTTTCTCCATTAGCTCCAGAGTTTGGTTCCGGTTATTTTGGTATCAGACGTTGTCTGTATCGCTTCACTTATATATGGTTGTATAATAGAGAAAGTTTTTGGTTCTATCCAGTTTTTGTAGGTCCTCAATGGATCTTTGGTTGGCGATGGAATTGGAGAACAAACCGCTGGACTTTTTCATTTATCGGATTAAGACAGATTTTTTCATTTCAGTGTCATTAAAAAAGGGAACTCTCAGTTCCCTTATCTTAAAAAATTAAATGAGCCATCCTTCAATATGTATTCCTGTCTACTCCCCTGTTAACAAGGGAATGAATTGACCATAATTTTCTTCTTCCATTTGGTCCAAAGGAATAAACCGAAGTGATGCACTATTGATACAGTACCGCTTTCCTCCTTGTTCCTTCGGCCCGTCATCAAAAACGTGCCCTAAATGTGAATCTCCTGCTCTGCTGCGAACTTCAGTACGAACCATTCCAAAACTCCTATCCTCCTTATATTTCGCAACATTAGGGTCTATAGGCTTAGTAAAACTTGGCC
>JAENZQ010000017.1 GCA_016841185.1 Anaerovorax odorimutans | reverse complement strand
TGCTACGGCAGTTTTGTCAGATGATAATATTCAGAATAAATTGTTAAACAATATATTGAATATTATGCAGAGAAAAGGATTTACAGGCGTTGATTTTGATTTGGAATATTTGGGAAGAAAAAACAGGGAAAGGTATGTTGAGTTCTTAAGAAAGGCCGTAGATAAATTTAACCCCCTTGGCTATGAAGTTTCAGCTGCCTTAGCGCCTAAATTATCGGAAGCTCAAACCGGAACTCTTTATGAAGGCCATGACTATGAAGCCATTGGTGAAGTTGTAGACTTTGTTATGATTATGACTTATGAATGGGGCTGGTCCGGCGGGCCTCCAATGGCAGTTGCACCTATTGATGAGGTAAGGCGTGTATTGAATTTTGCAGTCTCTGTTATTCCAAGAAATAAAATCATGATGGGTATTCCTTTATATGGATATGACTGGACGCTGCCTTATGTCCGGGGCGGGCAATGGGCAAAGCTTCTGAGCCCTCAGGAAGCTATTATTACAGCAGCCCAAAACGGAGCTGTTATTCGATATGATATGGAAAGCCAGGCGCCTTATTTCTATTACTATGATCGGTCTGGAAAACAGCATGTTGTATGGTTTGAAGATGCAAGAAGCGTTCAGGCAAAATATGCTCTTATAAAAGCGTATAATCTGAGAGGTGCTTTTTATTGGGAACTGGGATATGATTTCCCTCAAAACTGGCTGATATTAAGCGATAACTTTAATGTAATAAAAGAATAACGGCCTCGAAACGGAAGGGACGGTTCTTTTTGTTTACTCAAGTCTGGGAAAGGTAAACAAAAAGAACCGTCCCTTCCGTTTCACTCGACAATTTCATACATTTCACCTGCTGATTCCTTTGTGACATGTTCTGATAATTCTTTTACACGAACTTTCATCTGTGAACCGCCGAATAAAATGGTAATCATATCTCCTGTTACAATATCGTTTCCCGGCTTTGCAGGTTTGCCGTTAACAAGTACACGTCCCTGATCACACGCTTCTTTTGCAATGGTTCTTCTTTTAATAAGTCTTGAATTCTTCAAAAATTTATCTATTCTCAAAAATAACACCTCACTATATATAAAAATATAAAGAAAAGAAAAAGCAGCCTGGCGGCTGCTTATCCTTACTATTATTTGTTTACAGAATCTTTTAAAGCTTTTCCTGCTTTAAATACAGGTGCCTTTGATGCAGGAATTTTAATAACTTCGCCAGGTTTTCTCGGGTTTCTCCCTTGTCTTGCTTTTCTTTCTCTTACTTCAAAAGTACCAAAACCAATCAACTGTACTTTGTCGCCTGAAACCAGTGCGCCTTCCACGCTTGCAATAAATGCATTCACTGCAGCTTCAGCATCTTTCTTGGTAAAACCAGTTTTTTCTGCTACATTAGCAACTAATTCAGCTTTGTTCACAAAATTAACCTCCTTATATTTAAGAATCCTTTTAAAAATAGGCAAATATCATTATTAACTATTCTCTCTTTGTTAAAAAAATCCTTCTTTTTTGTCATTTTTTCTAAAAAAATTTTTTTGATTGCTCCCAAAGAGCATCCATTTCATCTAAATTCATTTCTTTTAATTTTTTCCCATTATGTTCTGCTGCACTTTCAATATACGAAAATCGACTAATGAATTTACGAATAGTGTTGCTCAAAGCATCTTCCGGGTCGATATCCAAAAACCGGGAAGCATTGACCACTGAAAATAACAGATCTCCAATTTCTTCTTTCTGCTTTTCATGGTCCTGATGATTTGAAATTTCCATTAATTCATCTGTCTCTTCCTTTATTTTATCAAATGCACCTTTTATGGTATCCCAATCAAACCCGGCATCTGCAGCTTTTTTCTGGACTTTATAACTTTTCATTAACGCGGGAAGCGCATCGGGTATGTCCTGCATGGCCTGTGTATAGGAAGTAGTCTCTTTCTCTTTCTTTTTCATTTTTTCCCATGTACTTAATGCCTGTGTTAAATCCTCCGCATTAGAATCACTGAAAACATGAGGGTGCCTGTAAATCATCTTTCTTGATACATTTTCAATGACATCCTTAAGATCAAACCACCCCTGCTCTTCAGCCAGATTGGCATGAAATACAACCTGAAGCAATAAGTCACCTAACTCTTCTCTAAGGGATTCTTTGTCCTTTTTATCAATGGCATCGATAACCTCATAGGTTTCTTCTATAAGACAAGGCTTTAAGCTTTCATGTGTCTGTTCTCTGTCCCATGGACACCCATTCTCTCCTCTCAACTGTTTTAAGATCTCAACAAAGTCTTCCATGCATTTTCCCGTATTTTTATTATTATCATTGTTCGTATGGTATATACATTTTTTGTTATTTACTTCCTCTTTCATCTGAAACACATCCTTGTCCGATTTTTATAATCTATTTTATACATTAGACATTCTCTTTTTTCTATTTAGACAAAAGTTTTAATTTCAAGAGAAGTTGGGCCAGCTTCCTGCCTTTGGGCAGCATTTCTAAATCTTCATAAGTCAGAGCTTTGACAGCAATCAATACAAATCCGTAAATCAGTACGCCTATAAGAATGGATATGGCCGTTGCCATATTTGAACTTGTTATATTTGAAAATATACTGAAACTACCTACAACCGCTATAGTCATGACGATTACAGAAATCAACGGCCGTATAACGGTTAAGTTCATATTGAGCCTGGCACCGGTATACTTTTTCACTGCAAATAAATTAAGAATGGTAGCAGTTATATATGCAACCAATGTACCTGTAGCCGCACCTTTGATATTGATGGAGGGTATCCCTGTCAGAATGTATGTAGTGGTGATTTTTAAAGTACCTCCGATAAGTAAATTGATAACCGGTATGGAAGGCTTTCCCAGTCCCTGTAGAATACCGGTCAGCGTCTGGACCAGAGTTAAAAAAATGACACCAAAAGCCAGAATTGAAAGGCTTGAAGCAGCACTAACAGCACTGGCCTTTTGCATGGGATATAAAAGAAGCATGATTTGCTCAGATAATGCCATAATGCCGAAAGCACTGGGAAGCCCTATCAGCATGGAAATTCTAATCCCGGATTCCACATTGTACCTTAAAAAGCTATGGTCTCGCCTTTCAAAAGCATCTGATATGACCGGGACCAGACTCATGGCGATTCCCATAGAAAGCACCTGAGGAAAATTGATAATAGGACCTGCCATACCTGTGAGCTGGCCATAGAGGCTGTTTGCCGTTTCAGCAGAAAATCCGACACTCTGGAGCCTTCTCATGACTATTGCAACGTCTATCATATTCATGATCGGCATGATTGCAGCACCTATTGTAATGGGAATTGCGATAATAAAAACCCGTTTAAGTATTTTACCGGCACTTTCAGTCACAAAACGTGAAGATTGTTCGATTTCCCGACTTATGTTTTTTCTTCTTCCAAGGTATATCCAAATCAACAAAATAGCCCCGCCGACGGCCCCCGCTGCCGCACCAAAAGATGCGCCTGCGGCTGCGTACTCCAAACCTTTAGATACCAGTAAAAAGGCAAGCGAAAACCCTGTTGCAACTCTGACAAATTGTTCAATGACTTGTGATACTGCTGTTGGCTTCATATCCTGAAGCCCTTGAAAATATCCTCTGTAAGCAGCCATTATAGGTGTAAAGAGAAGAGCAGGAGCAATTGCCAGCATGGAATAATAGGCACCAGGATTTTTCAATATCTGAACAATGTATTTTGCACCGAAGAATAATATTGATGATGTAACGATACCAATGGTAAACATCAGTATAAAGGATATCTTGAATACACGGTGAGCACCGTACCTGTTTCCGATTGCATTTTTTTCCGATACTATTTTTGATATTGCTGTCGGAAATCCTGCTGTTGATAATACCAAAAGGAAAACATATATTGGATACGCCGTCTGGTAATATCCCATTCCGTCATCGCCTATCATATTGGCCAGAGGAATTCTGAAAAATGCACCTAAAACTTTAACGATAATACCGGCTGCACCTAATATTATTGCACCTTGCAGGAATGTCTTTCTACTCATATTGTCCTCCATTAAAATTGAGAGAATAAATTAGGACCTAATTTATTATATTAGCATCAATATTCATATTATATCAAAAAAAATCAGCAGTACTATGAATCATTAAAAAATCTTTAGGTTTACCTAAAGATTTTTTGAGACTTATATTTATTTTAGCTTACTTTACTGTTCCATCTGTTTGGCTAAAAAGCTTGCACCGGTTTCTGCCACCTTCAGTTCGGTATCTCCCAAAGTTTTTCCCCCTTCTTTGGAAAGAAATATAATAGATCCGATGGTGTCACCCTGAGAAATAATTGGCACTATAATCTGAGAATCAAAATTAAACTCATCTACATTTTCAGATATAACAGGAAGTACCTTTTCTTTATCATTTATAACTTGGGCCGATTTTGACAAGATACTTTTTTCCACTTCTTTACTGATTCTTTTATCAACAAAACTTTTTTTAGCACCGCCTGCAACTGCTATTACCTGATCCGTATCTGTAACAATGGTAATATTGCCTAAAATATCATAAACAGATTCAGCATATTCATTGGCAAATTCATTCAGCTCGCTGATGGGTGAATATTTCTTCAAAATAACCTCTCCATCTCTATCAGTGAATATTTCAAGAGGATCTCCTTCACGAATCCTGAGAGTCCTTCTTATTTCTTTTGGAATAACGACTCGACCCAAGTCATCAATACGTCTTACAATACCTGTAGCTTTCATTTTAAACCTCCTCCAGGAAATTTTCTTTTTCATTCTAATTTTCCTTAAATATATTATTTTACCAAACTCTTTTTTTTATACAGGCCGTTTTAATATATCTCAAAGAAACGGTCAAAAAAAGGAGCCAGTATAACACTGACACCAAAATTTTTACCTGTTAAATTGTTCATATTTTTTCTCTCTCGATAAAATGCTTCGGGAATAAGTCGTTTCATATGTATGATTTGCATCAAAATATTTTTTTAGATTATAAGGGCCTCGGTTGTATTCCGAAAGTATCCTGTTGATATCATCTCCGTAAGCCTCTTTCAGAAGGTGAATATAGGCTGCACCCAGTCCGATATTGTAATCCGGCTCAAATATCTTATCCGGATCATACTCGATATTTAATTCCTCTCCAAACACTTCTGCCAGCCACTTCTCCGTCGGAGGAATGATCTGAAGAAAACCTCTGTCCTGATGTGTCCCTACGCAATACTGATCAAAATTGCTTTCAAGTTCTATCATTGATAGGAGCAGAGAAGGCCTGATATCAAATTTCCTTGCATACGCAACAAGGACATAAGCCGAATCAAAGTCAAGAGATGTATTAGATTCTATATCCGAAACAAGCTTAACATCTTCTTCCTGATCTAATGCCACATATTTTTGACGTACAAGCTCCGGATTTACATCTGTGATCTTGTGATTCATCAGCTGTTCCTGTTTTTCAGCTTGAGTCATAGGTTTAGCTGCAACAGGCTGGCAAACAGACATGCCGGTCTCCATTAATAATATAAATAATAAAATAAACACCAAAATATAGAATATTCTGTAGTGGCTATTTCCTTTTACCAAATCCATGGTATCCATCCTTCCTTACAACAATAATAATAGGCATATATGCATATATGCCTATTATTTCCAACCTAAAAGATTTTAACACATTATTTTTCATTGTCAAACAAAAAAAATAAAACAAACAATTCCGAAAATTCAAACAAAAATAAAACAAGAAGACCGTCATGCGGCAGATACCCGCATACTGTCTCCTCGCAGCAAGTCATAATATTCTTAAATTTATAACTAACTTAATTTTTTCGGATATTTTTCTATTGTCATAGTGGATTTTATTTCGTCCAGCCGCTGTAGGGCATAATCATTATACATTGCAGTAAGCACCTGGTTGTAGATTTCATCTAAAGACGGCATTTCATTGATCTTATCCGTTACTTTTATAATGTGAAATCCAAACTGACTTTGAACAATGTCACTAATTTCGCCTATTTCCAGAGCAAATGCGGCATCCTCAAAAGGTTTAACCATTCTGCCCTTTGAAAAGTAACCTAAATCCCCTCCGGCTTGGGCGGATCCGTCAATAGAATGTTCTTTTGCCAGTTCCTCAAAATTATCTCCTGTATCCAGCTTTTGCTTTATTTCTTCTGCTTCTTCTTTCGTTTTAACCAGAATATGGCTTGCTTTTACCTGATCTAAAAAAAACTGGTCTTTATGGCTGTCATAATATTTCTCTGCTTCTGTTTCAGGATCTTCTATCTCTTCAACAATGGTATTGCTAAATTTCTCTACATAAAACTGGTCAGAAATAACTTGCTTCAAAAATTCATCACTGATACTATTTTCTTCTAAAAACTTTTGTGCGTCTGCATCATCCTTAATAGAATCCTTATATGCAGTATACTGTTTTTCCATTTCAACCGTATCGATTGAGATATTATTCTGTGTCAGGTAATCTTTTATGATTTCCAACTCAACTATTTTATCCAGCACATTACTCTTTAACTGCTGTGTTTCTTCACTATCCTCCCCGGCATCCGGTTTGGAGCCTGTTAGAAGTATATAATATTTACTGAATTGACCATAAGTAACTGTCCTTTCATTTATTTTAGCCACTACATTTTCTTCAGATGGTGCGGCACAAGCCGTAACAGATAATATTAAAAAGCAAATCAATGTGAATATGAATAATTGTCTTTTTATCATTTGCATGCTCCTTTCAGTTCGCTTTATCAACTTCACTATTATATAATACTTTTTCTAATTGATAAACTGTTTATTGATTATTATTTTCCATAATAATCTGCCTATTAAGGAGGTTACAAATCCTTTAATTCAATTGTAATCCTTTTTCAAACAGTTCTATTACCTTTTCCGTAAAAAGTATAAGTTCGTTTAATCTGCTGTTAAATTGTCTGTAGGAAAATTTAATAAATGGTTTTTTCCCCGCATTGATGTGTATTCTTGTTCCGTACTCCATAGCTAATCCATTGATCAAATAGGGTTTTAATACATTATTTTCATAAAACTCAAAAATAATTCGGCCTCTGTCTTCTTTTATTCTTGAAACTCCTGCCTTTTCTGCAAGAAATTTGATATATGCGATTTTCATTAAATTATACATTTCTACCGGAAGATCACCAAATCTATCAACCAGCTCATCTTCAATTTCAGACATTTCCTCTTTACTGCGAATAGAAGCGATTCTTTTATACACTTCTACCTTTATTATTTCATCATGTATATACTTCTTAGGAATATAGGCATTTGTCTCAATTTCTATGGAAACCTCATCATGCCGGGTAAAGGCTTCTCCTTTCAATTCCCTGACTGTCTCGTCCAGTAATTTACAGTACAGTTCATATCCGATCATTACCAGATGTCCATGCTGCTCAACACCTAATAAATTTCCCGCTCCCCGTATTTCCAAATCTCTCATGGCAATTTTAAATCCGGACCCGAATTCAGTAAACTCTTTAATGGCCTTCAACCTCTTTTCAGATTGCTCTGTCAGTACTTTATCCTTCTGATAAGCAAAATAGGCGTACGCCATTCTATTAGATCTGCCAACTCTTCCCCTTAGCTGATAAAGTTGAGAAAGGCCAAATTTATCAGCATCATAAATAATAATGGTATTTGTATTCTGAATATCAATACCGGATTCAATAATTGTTGTGCACACAAGGACATCGTATTTTCTGTTCATAAATGATATCATAATATTTTCAAGTTCTTTTTCATTCATCTGTCCGTGTGCAACAGCAATGGAAACTTCGGGAATCAATTCCTGCAAATGGGCAGAAATCCGTCGGATTCCTCTTACTCTGTTATAAACAAAAAAAACCTGTCCGCCTCGTTCAACCTCTCTTAAAATCGCCTCTTTGATTATTTCTTCTTCATATTCTACTACAAAAGTCTGAACCGGAAATCTCTCTTCCGGAGGATCTTCAATGGTGCTCATATCCCGCAAGCCAATCAGCGACATGTGCAGCGTTCTGGGGATAGGTGTAGCTGACAAGGTCAGTACATCTACATTCTGCTTCATTTTTTTAATCACTTCTTTATGCTGGACACCAAATTTCTGTTCTTCATCTATAATTAACAGGCCTAAATCCTTGAATTTGATATCTTCTGAGAGAAGCCGATGTGTTCCGATTAAAATATCTATACTGCCGTCTTCAACCTTTTTTATGATCTGCCTTTGCTCTTTATCTGTTCTAAATCTGCTTAACATTTCAATATTAAATGGAAATTTAGCAAACCGATCCAAAAAAGTTGTATAATGCTGGTTTGCCAGAATGGTAGTCGGTACTAAAACAGCAGCTTGTTTACCATCTACAATACATTTAAACACTGCTCTTGCGGCAACTTCTGTTTTCCCATATCCCACATCTCCGCAAAGAAGTCTGTCCATTGGAATATCTTTTTGCATATCCTTTTTGATTTCTTCTGCACATTTTAATTGATCAGCGGTTTCTTCATATGGGAAAGCATCCTCAAAATCTTTTTGCCAGGGCGTATCCTGCGAAAATGCATATCCTTTAGAAGAATGCCGGATAGCACTCAATTGAAGAAGGTCTTTTGCCATATCAATAATAGCACCTTTTACCCGTGCCTTCGTTTTCTTCCATTCAACACTGCTTAATTTGTTGATTCTCGGTACACCGCTGTCTGCACCGATATATTTTTGTACTAAGTTCATTTGTTCAACCGGTACATACAGCATATCTTCTCCGGCATATTTTATTTTAAAATAATCCTTTTTAGTATTCTGTATATCCAACTGCTCTATTCCCAAATACCTTCCGATGCCATGATTTTCATGAACTACATAATCTCCCGGTTTTAAATCGGTAAAAACTTTAATGGGCTTTACATCTTTATTTACAGGTTTATTTCTTCTGATTTTTGCATTGGCAAAAATATCTGAATCTGTTATCATTATAATTTTGTCTTCCAAGTATTCAAAACCGGTACTCAAACTTCCTTCTCCAACAACAATTTGTCCCTGATCCATCCAGTTGAGAGAAGAGGTATACAATGTACAATTCTGATGATTTCTTTCTATAAACTCTTTTATATTATTCATTCTTTCCTTTGTGGAGCAGGTGATGAATATCTTGTACCCTTTTCTTGCATATCTATCCAACTCATCTTTAAACATATCCATTCTGCCTTGAAATGCAGGTACGGATTTAGTGGATATATTCAGAATTTCGGAAAATTTAAAATCAGAATTATTTCCTTTAATAAAAGGTGTAAAGAGAAATACCAGCCGCTCTCTGATCATTTGCTGATAATCATTGAAAGAAGGGATAATATTAAAATCATAAGGAATAACTTCTCCCTTTTCAAGAAGGTATTTAAAGTCTTCATGAGTTTCTTTATAGGTATTTTGAATTTTGTCACCGATTCTGTCAGGGTCGTCGATCATAATCAAAGTGTCCCTATCCATATAATCCAGTAAATATTCAACTCTGTCATAAAAATAGTGTATATGATTCTCCAGGATCTGAAGATTGGTCCGGGTATGCACAAATTCAAGAAGCTGATCTTTTTTCTGCTGAAGTTTTTCGCTGCTTTTTAGTTTTTTAATCTGATTGTCATAATAAGCTTCTATTTTGCAGGCTGCTTCCCTGAATGCATCTTCATCGGCAACTAATTCCTGAGCAGGATATGCGGACAAGTCACGAACGTTCTTTATGGATCTTTGTGTAGATGTGTCAAAAGTTCTTATAGAATCAATTTCTGTATCGAAAAATTCAATCCTGTAAGGCTCTGAAGCATCAACGGGGAAAATATCTACAATGCCGCCCCGTATGCTGTACTGTCCTTTTGCTTCTACCTGATGGGACCTTTCATATCCTAACAGCATTAATTTCTCCTGAAGCTTATCCTGGCTTATATCGTCCCCTGTCTGCAAGTTCAAAACATTACTTTTAAAAGCCTCCTTCGGTACCATCTTCTTCAGGGCACCATCAATTGAAGAGACTATTATTGCAGCCTCTCCTTTCAGGATATTGATAACAGCATTAAGCCGCTGCTCCAGCAGATTATGGCTTTTTGCATCGTATCGAAAAAAAACCGGTTCTTGTCCCGGTAAATAATATACTTTTTTTTCTGTAAAGAAAGAAATATCTTCACTAAGCCTTTTTGCATGACTTTCATTTGAAGTAATGATCAGACATTGCCGATTGCTGTTTTCCGACAAATAGGCCGCAATATGTGCCAATCGGCTTTCAGAAAAGCCGGCAGCATTTATGATGTCTTTTCCGCTCATTAAATAAGGTTCAAATGATTTTACAACATGAGCATTGCAGGTTTCTTCAACAAAAAATCTTCCAATCATATTATCACCATTAAATCCGTACAAACAAAATAAACAGATCTTGAATTATTTAATTATATTCATTCATTGCAGCATCTATACTTTTTACAATCAAAGCCTCCACTGCTGCACAAGCATTTTTTACGACATCTCCCATTATTTTAATCTCTTCTTTTCTGAAGTTTTCCAATACATAATCCCTCAATTGTATATTTTCATCCCGGCCAATACCAATACGGATTCTTGGAAAATCATCGGTCATAAGTTCATAAATAATAGACCGCATACCATTATGCGTGCCGGCACTGCCTTTTTTTCTGATTCGTATTGTGCCGGCCTCAATGTCTATATCATCATATATCACAATAAGGTTTTGGATATCTTCTTTATAATATGCCATAATTTCCCGTATGCTTCTCCCGCTTAAATTCATAAAGGTCTGAGGCTTTACAATCATTACTTTATTACCATCAATATGGCCCTCTCCGATAAGCGCTTTATGTTTAATCTTGTTGACTTTGATGTTATGTCTTGCCGCAAGATAATCAACGGTAATAAAACCAATGTTATGACGAGTGTTCTCATATTTTTTTCCAGGGTTTCCCAATCCTACAATAATATACATCTTTGTTCTCCCGAAATTTTAATAGATGATATATAAAAAGTGAACAGTTAAGGGAGAAATTTTGCCTTATAAGGCAAAATTTCTCACCTTCATCGTTCATTCTTCATTGTTCATCAACTATCTTATCTGTTACTGTCAAATAGTTTACTGACTGAATCATTGGTATAAATCCGGCTGATGGCTTCTGCAAAAATAGGCGCAACAGACAAAACACGTATTTTTTCAATCATTTTATTTTTAGTAAGGGGTATGGTATTTAAAACCACCATTTCATCTATGACCGAATCCTGAATCCTGCTGATAGCAGGACCCGACAGCACCGGATGCGTTGCACAGGCGTATACCTTTTTTGCGCCTATTTCCTTTAATGAATTGGCACTGCTTGTAATGGTTCCGGCCGTATCAATCATATCATCTACTAAAATCACATTTTTATCCTTAATATCCCCAATAACATTCATTACTTCTGCAACATTTGCTTTTGGTCTTCTTTTATCTACAATTGCAATGGGTGCCTCAAGATAATTTGCAAAATTCCTTGCCCGTGTAACACTGCCGATATCCGGAGATACCACTACAACATCTTTCAGGTTCAAATCTATAAAATACTTTACTAAAATAGGTACACCAAGCAAATGATCCACGGGTATGTCAAAATAACCCTGTATCTGGGATGCATGCAGATCCATGCTCAAAACCCTGTTGGCTCCCGAACTGGTAATCAGATTTGCTACAAGTTTTGATGTGATGGGATCTCTTGCCTTTGTCTTTCTGTCTTGTCTTGCATATCCATAATAGGGCATAACAGCCGTTATCCTCCCGGCGGAAGCCCTCTTCATGGCATCTGTCATGATCAAAAGTTCCATAAGATTATTATTAACAGGCTCACATGTAGATTGTATAATATAGACATCTGCTCCTCTTACTGTCTCATTTATATCTACAGATATTTCGCCGTCGCTAAAAACACCTACTGCAGAATCACCCAACTCCTTACCCATGCATAGGGCAATCTCTTTGGCAAGTTCTTTGTTTGAATTTCCCGCAAACACTTTGATTTCACTACCAAGATTTCTCATTTTTCTTTGTTCTCCTTTAGTTTTTTTCTGTCAACCCATCCTTTGACATGTTTTTGCTTCTCTCTCCCTATACATAATGTGCCTTCCGGAACCTCCAGGGTGACGGTGGTTCCCGCAGCAACAAACCCTCTTTTATTTACTTTTACAGGCGCAACAAGATTAACGTTGCTTCCGATAAAAGCTTCATCCTCTATAATTACTTTTTGCTTGTCTTTTCCATTATAGTTAACAAAAACTACACCACATCCGATATTAACATTTTTACCTACTTGAGCATCTCCCACATAAGCTAAATGTGAAGCCTTTGTTCCATCTCCTATAACAGAATTTTTTATCTCAACGAAATCTCCGATCTTGACCTTTTCTCCAATACGGCTTCCCGGTCTTAAATAAGCAAAAGGCCCAACCGTTGTATCTTTTTTCACCAGGCTGTCTTTAATAATAGCATATTGGATTTCTACACCATCTTCAATGGTAGAATCAACTATTTTACTATTATCTCCAATAATACAGTTTTCTCCGATCACTGTATTCCCTTTTAAAGTCACTCCGGGATATATGATGGTATCCATTCCTATGAACACATCCGAATCTATATAAGAATGTTCCGGGTTTATAAAAGTAACACCCTGATCCATATGCTTTTCAACTATTCTTTTCCGCATAATGGCTTCCGCCTCGGCCAGTTGTTTTCTTGAATTTACACCTAATATTTCTTCTGAATCTATAAGTTCATGAGTCTTTACTATGTATCCGTTCTTCACACCTATTTCTACTAAATCTGTTAAATAGTATTCTCCCTGTTCATTTTGGCTGCTAAGGTCGCAAAGATGTTTTTTCAACACATTTGAGCGGAAACAATAAACGCCAGAATTAATCTCATTAATTTTACGCTCTTTGTCATCCGCATCCCTCTCTTCCACAATTTTTATTAGTTCTCCTCTTGATCCCTTCACAATTCTACCATAACCAAACGGCCTTTCAACTTTTGCAGTAAGAACAGTAATATCAGAATTGCTGTTTTCATGGGATTTCATTAAAGAATGAATGGTATACCGTCTTATCAACGGCATATCGCCACACAGAATAATAACATTCCCCTCATCCGTAAGACTCTTTTCTGCCATTTGTACCGCATGACCGGTCCCCAATTGTTCTTTCTGAAGCGCAAAGCCCACATCAAAATCTTTCAGATTCTTTTTCACTTCTTCCCAGCCATTTCCAATGACTACTGTGATATCCCCTATACCCGAAGCCTTGACTTCTCCTATAACCCGTCTTATCATATTTTCTCCGCATATTTCATGCAAAACCTTTGGAATTCTTGATTTCATACGTGTCCCTGCTCCGGCAGCTAAAATAACTGCTGAGTATATCATTTTATGCACTCCTATCCTATATTACTAAACAATTATTTGAAAAAATATTTTTCGTTTTGTGGCTCTCTATTATGATTTTCGACATTGTCTAACCCTTACACTAAAATGTTTGAAATTCATATAACAGTAACAATTTTTAATTATTGGGTAATGCCTAATGAACCATAATTAGTATATCATTTTTAATCTTCTTCTAAAAGAGTATAAAAAAAGAAACCCCAAATCTGAGGCCTCTCTCAAAGATAATATTATTTAGTATATCCTATTCTTCAGCACCGGCTAAGATACTGATTTCTGAATCGAGCATTTCGGATTTTGCTTTATCGTATTCACTGAAAATTGCTTCTTTAATCTTATTTCTTGTGTCGGAATTTAAAGGATGGGCAATATCTCTATAATCTCCCTCTCCCATCTTTCTACTTGGCATTGCAATAAACAAGCCATTCTGCCCTTCGATTATCTTAATGTCATGAACGACAAATTCATCATCGAAGGTGACAGACACAATTGCTTTCATCTTACCATCATCGCTTACCTTTCTTACTCTTACATCAGTTACTTTCATACTGGCTCACCACCTTTCTTTCAGCCATCCTTTAATGTTATAAAATTATATGGAAACAAAAACACAAATTTTTTGTTATATTCTCCATTTTTCGAAAATATCCTTCTTTTTTTTGTAAAGTTTATAAATTGTTGTTTGGATAAACTTGGATTTTTTTATTTTCTGAATCCACTTCATCTATAAAAATCAAAGAAATATAGTCTTCTACAAGCTTCTTTTCCGGTTTTTTTGTTGAAATCAATACGCCAATTCCAACAACCTCTATTTCAAATTCTGTCAGGATATCGACGATCCCTCTGGCAGTCCCCCCGCCTTTCATAAAATCATCTATGACAATGGCCCTGCTTCCTTGCTTAACAGCCCTTTTTGACATGGACATTTTCTGTATTCTGTCGGTGGAACCTGATATGTAATTGATACTCACAGTTGAACCCTCGGAAACTTTACTGTCTCTGCGTGCAACTACAAGAGGCAGATTCAGAGCATCCGCTGTCATAACAGCCAAAGGAATCCCTTTAGTTTCCACTGTAACCACATAATCGGCATTCTTGTGGGAAAACTGAGTGGCAAAAACCTCTCCTGCCCTTTTGATTATGGAAGAATTAAACATAATATCTGAAGTATATAAAAATCCTCCGGCCAAAATTCTATTTTCATCTTTTAGTTTTGAACATAACTCGTCCATCAAAAGCTTTGTATCTTCTTTTGAAACACATGGAATATATTTTACGCCGCCTGCTGCTCCTGAAAGAGTTTCTATTTTTCCAAGTTTCATATTTTCCATTATTCTCTTTGCAATAACAATATCCTCACTGATACTGGATTTGGCAGAGTCAAATTTATCGGTAAAAAAATTAAGCGTAAATATTTTATTTGGGTTTGAGCTGAGTATTTTGATGATTGCACCGATTCTTTCGTTTCTTTTCATTTGTATCCTCCGTGAAATCCTTTATACCTATTAATACTACACCTTTTATTTTATTCTTTTTGAATATTTTGTCAATTACCCTGCTAAACACCAGTGTATAATCTATAAAGTATGTGGGAAATATCATTTTGATATTGACAATAAATACATATCAATCATACTATATAATAATGATAACTTATATAAAACAAATGAACAAGTTAAACTCTATATATGATCCGCTTTTCAGGAGGTATTTTGATCATGAATCATAATCAAAAAAGGAAGCATTTTCACTGTATTGGAATAGGCGGTATCGGGCTCAGTGCTATAGCTGAAATATTATTGGCTAAGGGATACAAGGTATCCGGGTCCGATATAAAAGATTCTGAAATAATCCAAAACTTAAGAAGAGATGGTGCCACCGTTTACATAGGACATAACCCGTCCAATATTTCCGGATGTGACACCATCGTATATACAGCTGCCGTTTCTGAGGATAATCCCGAGCTGATAGCTGCCGGGCAAGCAAAAATTCCCACCCTGTCCCGTGCGGAAATGTTAGGTCTTATTATGGGAGATTATCAATATAATATTGCAGTTTCAGGAACACATGGAAAAACAACAACAACTTCTATGATCTCTTTAATACTGGAAGAAAGCCAATTGGATCCGACGATTTTAGTAGGAGGCAAACTGAATCATATCGGAGGAAATGTCAAAATAGGAAACAGTCCTTTCTTAGTGACAGAAGCCTGTGAATATATGGATAGTTTTTTGAAGCTTAATCCAAAAATTGAAGTCATTCTGAATATAGACTCCGATCATCTGGACTATTTTAAGGATATTGATCATATTGTAAGGTCTTTTCAAAAATTTGCCGACCTTGTTCCCGACAGTGGTTTCATTGTTGCTTACAGCGCCAATGCTTTTGTTAAAAGTATCATCAACAACGTTTCCTGTAAAACCGTTACTTTTGGTTTTGATGACAGCAGTGATTATTATGCAAATCATATTAATTTCAACTCTGAAGGTATGCCTGGGTTTGATGTGTTCTTTTCAGACGAAGTACTCTGCCATATCCAACTTTCCATCCCTGGCGAACATAATATCAACAATTCTCTTGCCGCCATTGCATGCTGCCATACTTTAGGAGTATCCACAGAAATCATTGCTAAAACGCTTAACAGTTTTGAAGGTACCAAAAGACGGTTTGATATTGTAGGTATCACACCGGAAAATATTAAAATTGTAGACGATTATGCACATCATCCGGAAGAAATAAAGGCAACTTTGAATGCATGCAAAAAAGTACCTCATAACAAATTATGGTGTGTATTTCAGCCGCATACTTATACAAGAACAAAAGCTCTTTTCAAAGAATTTTCCGAAGCTTTTAATTTAGCTGACGGCATTATTATCACCGATATTTATGCTGCACGGGAAAAAAACATCTATCAGATTGGTGCATCCGATTTAGTCCGAGAAATCAAAGAAAACCATCCTGAAAAAAAAGACGTTTATTATATTTCCGATTTTGAAGATATTGCGGATTTTATCATAAGAAAAACGAAATCAAAAGACCTGGCCATCACCATGGGAGCAGGAGACGTTTACAAAGTGGCAGAAAGGATTATGGAGAAGACGAACAGAGAAATGAAAGAATAGATAATAAATAAAAGATAATAGATAAGAGTTTAGGTAAAGTTTTGTATATTTAAAAAAATATACAAAACTTTTTATTTTGCTATTAATTATTTTTTATCTGATCCATTTTGCTGGTAGGCGATCTTGCCGTCTATTATGGTCATTTTAACTCTGCTTTCTATATCAAAGGGATGACGGTCCCATATGACAATATCCGCATCTTTACCTTCACGAATGCTTCCGATTCTGTCTTCTACTCCAAGTATCTCGGCAGGATAAATAGTAATGGCTTTCAAAGCCTCTTCTTTATCCATACCCGCCTTTACGGCAAGTGCGGCACATAAAGACAGGTACTGAATCGGGATCACACCGTGGTCCGTCATGATAGCAATTTTGATTCCTGCCTTATTCAATATTCCCGGTGTATCAAAGGTAAGATTTCTGAGTTCTACTTTGCTTCTCTCGGAAAAAGTAGGTCCAATGATAGCAGGATATCCTTCTTCTTTCAGATAATCCACGATCAGATGCCCTTCGGTACAATGATCCAGGGTCATTTTTAAATCGAATTCCTTTGCAATACGAATGGCCGTAAAAATGTCATCCGCCCTGTGAACATGTGCTTTTAAGGGTATTTCTTTCTTCAAAAGAGGAATCATTACTTCAAACTGCATGTCAAAATCAGGGTGCTTATCTTCATTATCCGACTCCTTATTTTTAAGGTATTCTTTTGCTTCCATAAGCGTTTCCCTCAATATGGCAGCAGTTGCCATTCTTGTCATAGGTGTTTTATGCTGATCACCGTAAACTCTTTTAGGATTTTCGCCAAATGCACATTTTATCGCTGCAGGTTCCTTGATAATCATATCATCTATTCTGCGTCCAAAAGTTTTAATAACGGCAAATTGGCCTCCGATAACATTCGCACTGCCGGGACCTGTGGCAGTAGCAGTTACTCCCGCCTGATATGCCTCCTCAAAAGATCTGTCCATTGGATTAATAGCATCTATCGCTCTGAGATGAGGTGTTACAGGATCAGTAGATTCGTTGCCGTCTGCCCCCTCAATATCAATTCCATCTTCCCACATGCCCAGATGGCTGTGTGCATCTACAAATCCCGGCAGTACTAAATAACCCTCTGCATCGATGACTTTTTCATCAGGATGGCTGGTCATATTTTCAGATATTTCTTTAATTTTTCCGTTTTTTATCCGGATGCAGCCCTTTATGAAGCTCTTGCCTTCCATTGTAAATATTGTTGCATTTTTTATCAGAATCATTTTTACCACCTCCAGTGATGTAAGATCTATGATCTATGCTGTATGATCTATAATCTATAATCTATGATTATATGTAAGAATCTATGATTTAAGGTCTATGGTTTAGGAGGTAAATAATAACGGGAGGAAACTATAGATTTTTTTATAGTTTCTGACAATCACCAATCACTAACCTCTAACCCCAAACTCTAATCAAATTGATATAATATAAACTAAATTTTTATTCTTCTTTCAGAATTTTAATAATATCTTCTGCTTTTTCTATTATGTAATCAGGGCTTTCCATCATGTATTCCTCTTGGGAAAGTTCACTCCATGTAACGATTGCAGACTTGACGCCGGCATTATGTGCACATTTAATATCAAACAGACTGTCTCCCACCATAAGCGTTTGTTCCGGTTTGCTCAAAAGTTTTTCAAGGGCCATATGTATCGGCTCCGGATCCGGTTTGTGCTTGTTGGTATCATCTGCCGTAATAATACATTGAAAATAATCTAACAGATTGTATTTTTTCAATCCCAACACCGTTGTATTCCTGAGCCTTGATGTGACAACTCCTAATTTATAGCCTTCATGAAACAAGTTGCCGACCACTTGGTCCATTCCCGGAAAAATATCAATGAGATTTTCAAAAGAATCATAATGAAATTCCCTGTAAATTTTTATAGCCTCTTCGGACGGTATGTCAAATTCTCTCTCCATGGTGGCCACAAGAGGTTCACCAAAGGATTTCACAATATAGTCCCGGTCTTTCTCTATACCGGATATGGTCCTGTAAGTATGTTGAAAGGATTGTACGATAAGGTTATTGGTGTCCAGAACAGTTCCGTCCAAATCAAAAAGCACTGTATCTATCTTCATTTTTGCACCTCATTACTCAAATTTTTCATACTGAGAGACACTCTCCCTCTTTCAATATCTATATCGATAATTTTAACCCGAACGATATCCCCCACGCTTAGAATATCTGTAGGATGTTTAATATAACGCTCACTTATTTCCGAAATATGTATCAAGCCGTCATTTTTAACACCTATATCTACAAAAGCGCCAAAATCCACTACATTCCTAACAGTTCCATTGAGCTCCATATCTATTTTTAAATCTTCAAATTTCAAGACATCGCTTCGAAAGACCACCTGAGGCATTTCTTCCCTGGAATCTCTTCCAGGCTTTATAAATTCTTTTACCATATCCTCCAGAGTAGGAAGTCCTATGTCTAATTCGGAAGCAATCTTTTTAAGATTATAATGAATTTTTTCTTTTTTTGTCAAAGGTTTTTGCTTTTGGATGACAGCTTGTTTTATTTGGGACAATTCCTGAAGGTTCTTGATTGTTTTTGGTTCTAAAACAGGAGACTCAGGTACTTCTTCTGAAAAAGCCATTATTTTTTCTTCTATCATTTTATTTCCGCCTTTACGGAGGCTTTCTTTTTCGACTCCTAATAAAGACATCAATTGTTCTGCGGCCTCATATGATTCAGGATGCACCGCAGTTGCATCTAAAGCGTTCTCTCCGTCTGTAACTCTTAAAAAACCGGCGCATTGTTCAAATGCTTTTTCTCCTAATTTGGGCACCTTTTTCAATTCTGTCCTTTTTTTAAACTTACCTTTTTCCTCCCTATATTGAACGATGTTTTTTGCTATAGATGCATTAATTCCTGAAATATACTTGAGCAAAGACGGCGAAGCCGTATTCAAGTCAACACCTACCCGGTTCACACAATCTTCCACTACATTGGTAAGAGCTTCATCTAACATGGATTGATTGACATCATGCTGATACTGTCCCACTCCAATATGCTTAGGATCTATTTTTACCAGTTCGGCCAACGGGTCCTGTAGCCGCCTGCCGATGGATAAAGAACCTCTTGTGGTCACATCCAGATCCGGATACTCCTCCGTGGCTAATTTTGATGCAGAATAAACAGAGGCGCCTGCTTCACTGACAATTGTAAAATGCACCTTGCTGTCAATTTCTGTTATGGTTTCCGATATGAAATGTTCCGTTTCCCGGGATGCAGTTCCATTTCCGATTGCAACAACATCTATATTATACTTATTTATCAGGCTCTTTATGACCGCCTTCGATTTTTTAAACTCATTTTGAGGAGGATTCGGATAAATGGTTGTATATTCCAACAGCTTTCCGGTTTCATCCAAAACCGTAATTTTGCATCCCGTTCGAAAGCTTGGATCGATACCCATAACTCTTGCGTTAATCACAGGCGGTGACATAAGAAGTTTCTCCGTATTTTTTGCAAAAACTTGTACGGCTTCTTTCTCAGCCCTTTCTGAGAGTATGTTTCTTATTTCCCTCTCTATGGAAGGGGCAATGAGTCTTTTATAGGCATCTTCAATGCTTCTTTCAATAAACGGAGCCGACTGCGCATTTGGATTATTGATTACATTTTTTTTCAACTTGAAGAGGATCTCTTCTGATGGTGCATGTAATTTAACTTTGAGTTTCTTTTCTTTTTCACCTCTGTTGAGTGCTAATATTCTATGATTGGGGATTTTAGAGATAGGTTCGGAATATTCATAATACATTTCAAAAACTGTTTTTTCTTCAGTATTAACTGCTTCCGAAAGAATCGAGCCCTCTTTTAATGTCAAATTTCGAATTTCCTCTCTGAACAGCGGATTATCTGAAACCTGCTCAGCAATGATATCCATGGCACCTGCAAGAGCTTCTTCTACGGTGCTGACTCCTTTTTCCTCATTCAAAAAAGATTTGGCATAGCCTTCTATATCCCTTTCTTGCATCTCTTGTTCTAAAAGAAAAACTGCAAGAGGTTCCAGCCCCTTTTCTTTTGCCTTAGATGCCCGTGTACTTTTTTTCTGCTTGAAGGGTCTGTATAAATCCTCTACTTTTTGAAGGACTTGGGCAGAGAGAATTTCCTTTTCCAGCTCTTCCGTCAATTTCCCCTGTTCGTCAATTAGCTTTAAAACTTCCTGCTTCCTTTCCTCAAGATTTCTCAGGTATTGAAGTCGCTGATGAAGATCTCTCAATATCACATCAGACAAGCCTCCTGTCATTTCTTTACGATATCGTGCAATAAAAGGAATTGTATTGCCGTCATCTATCAATTGAATGGTGCTTTCAACCTGCGAAACTTTTATTTGAAATTCTTTGGCAAGTTGTTGTATAATCATTTTTTCCTCCTTTTGAAATCTTAAAGAATTGAGCAGTACTATTTCTTTAAAAGTACTTCTTTTATCTGACTCATCATCTGGTCCTTTTCGATAACAGCATGATGTAAAATTTCCTTTTTATCCAGATCCGCTAAAGCTTTTGGAATCCGACTGCCTGTGGCCTGCTGTAGTTTCTCGATCAATTGGAATTCAGATCCTTGTTTCTCAGGTGCAATTGCAGCAATGACACTATTGGTAAATTTATAAGGACTGGCCGTAGACGCTATGACCGTAGGCGTATCATCTTGTGTTTCCCGTCTATACTTCAAATAAACATTATAACCTACGGCAGTATGCGTATCTATGAGATAAGCCCCTTTCTGATACAGTTCTTTAATGGTTTTTAGAGTACTTTTATCGTCCGCATATCCCCCAGTAAAGATCCGCATTTTCTCTTTCATATATTCAGGCAATTCGTACTTCTTTTCTTTTTCCAGTTTCTCCATCAATGATTTTATGACAGAAGTCTGTCCGCCGCTTATATGAAACAGGAGTCTTTCAAGATTGCTTGAAATCAAGATATCCATTGAAGGAGAATTTGTTACATGAAATTCCCTGTTGATGTTATAGATACCCGTGTTGATAAAATCCGTCAGTACTTTGTTCCTGTTGGAAGCACAAATAAATTGATTAACAGGAACGCCCATTTGACAGGCATAATAGGCAGCCAATATATTTCCGAAATTACCCGTGGGTACTACAATGTTTATTTTGCCGTCTTTTTTTATCCTTCCCTTTTCCAATAATTTCACATAGGCATACACATAATAAACAATTTGAGGGATCAGGCGCCCTACATTAATGGAATTGGCAGAAGAAAGCATGAACCCTTCATTGTGTAAGCTTTCATTAAAAGGCCTGTCATTGAATATTTTTTTCACACCGTTTTGTGCATCGTCAAAGTTACCTTTCAGGGCGATGACATGGGTGTTTTGTCCTTTCTGTGTCACCATCTGCCTTTTTTGAATCTCGCTGACACCATATGAAGGATAGAAAACAATAATCTCTGTATTCTCAACATCGGCAAAACCTTCAAGAGCCGCCTTTCCGGTATCTCCTGATGTAGCGGTAAGGATCACGACCTTTCTGTTTTCCTTTTCTTTTTTCAGAGCAGTTGTCAATAAATGCGGCAAAATAGAAAGTGCAACATCTTTAAAAGCAGCAGTCTTTCCATGATACAATTCTAAAAAGAAAACACCTTCTTTTTCCACCAGGGGAACAATTTCTTCCGATTCGAACTTTTCATCATAGGCTTTATTGATGGCATCATGAATTTCCTCTTTGGTAAAACCGCCCAGATATTTTGACAGAACTTCATAAGCAATATCAGCATATTTTTTTCCAATCAATTGAGAAATATCCTGGCCCAAAACCGGCAGACAATCCGGAACAAAAAGCCCTTTATCCATGGCAATTCCCTGAATAATGGCTTGTGCAGCATTTTTCCTTTCCTGATTACCTCGGGTACTTATATATTGAATCATCTTTTCACCTCTGTTTATGGTTTTTAAATTCATTTTTTCAGTTTTTAGAATAACGGTTATACGAATTGTGCAGTAAGGCTATTTATCAAAACTTTTAAAAGTTTCAATTAAGTGTTTTACTCAGTTAGTATCATTTTACCGAACAAATGAATATTCTATATTAAGATCACTATTTGAGAAAAGTATAAAACACTTGAGGAACATATTCATTCAGTGTTCACATTTACAGTTGGTGTTGAATACTTTAAAAGTAAATAAAATAAAGTGCAGGTGATATTATGGCTGATACAGCTTGTGATGGCGTATACGGTGGTGCAGATACCAGTTTACTCTTCTTCTTTCTACTGCTTGTCGTAATATTCTGTAACTACTGTTATCGCTACTAAGAAGAATTGACTTAACTTAACAGCTCCGTTACGGAGCTGTTTTCTTTAGTCTTTATCTCAGGAATACAGTCAATATTTCTCCTAAAATCTTTATCCCTTTTACAATTTTATCCTCCGGCATATTTGAATAATTCAATCTGAATTCATTTTCTTTTCCATTCTTTGAATAAAAAGACCCACCGGGAACAAATGCAACTTTCCTTTCCAGCGCCAGTTCTAACAGTTCCCTTGCATTTTTATTATCCGGAAGCCGAATCCATGCAAAAAGTCCTCCTTTTGGCTTATCAAATTCAACAGAATCGGGAAAGTACATCTTCATTGTCTCTAAAGCCAAATCACGGCGTCTTCGATAGAGTTCAATGATTTGACTTATATGATGATCCAGGCTGAATTTTTCCAGATACATATCGATCATTCTCTGATTGATGGAAGACGAACTTAAGTCAATACTGGGTTTCAACATCATATATTTTTCAATCATTTGTTTTTTTGTACATATCCAAGCGACCCGAAAACCGGGGCAGAATATTTTTGAAAAAGAACCGCAATTAATAACCTGCCCTCTTTCATCCAGTGAAATAAGAGGCGGCCTGTTCATCTCTTCATATGTAATATCTGAATATGCCGAATCCTCCAATATGGCAATATCATAATGCTTCATAATATTAATAAATTCTTTGCGTCTTTCTACCGTCCAACACCTACAGGTAGGATTCTGAAAATCCGGTATTACATACGCCATCTTAATTCTATCTCCGTATTTCCTGACTTTCTCTTCCAATGCTTCAGGAATAATACCCTTCGAGTCCGTAGGTACTTCCAGAAACTCCGCTCCATAAGCCTTGAATATATTTAATGCCCCTAAATAAGAAGGCGTTTCACATAGAATCATATCTCCTTTATCGATAAACAGCATGCCGCTCATATCCAATGCCTGCTGCGAGCCACTGGTAATGATGACCTCATCTTCTGTTAACGAAGTACTGTATTTTTCATTCATTCTGTTGGCTATTTTTGCTCTCAGGGGTGAAAATCCACTGGTTGAACTGTAGCTTAAAGCCTCCTGCCCGTATCTTTCCAATACAGCCAGAAAAGATTCTTTGATTTCTTTAAGCGGATATGTTTCCGGAGAAGGAAACCCTCCGGCAAAGGAGATCATATTGGGATCGTCAGCAAGCTCCATAAGTCTAAGAAGCTCTTTATCCTCCATTTTCTTCATTCGTTTTGATAGTCTCATTTATCATCACCTCTCTTTTTGTTAGTTTTGAGATAAAAGTCCTTCAGATTCGACAAAAATTAAATTTTCTTTCGAATGCCAGATAAAATTGGTCAAATAAGATTTATTTCCTAATATCTCCATACCTATAGGCGTTTTTTTATGGATCAATTCTGCAATCTGAGCAATCATGTCCGTACCTTCGCGTACTGCACAGGTATACAGCTCAATAAAAGATGTATTATATTGAATGGATGCATCCAGAGGATGCGCCCATACTCTCTTATCCAAATTTAAATATTTTTTACTTTCCTCTATCTCAGCTGAATATAGAGGCTTGCCTATATCAATGCTCTTTCCTTTTACTGATTCCAAGATATAAAGCAATGCTTTTTTTATTCCTATGGGATCATACAAAAGTTTTAGTGCTTTTATCATATGCCGATAGGAATCCTCTATCTCTGTTACCGAAAGGTTCGTTTTGTAAATATGTGTGATCATCTTATGTAAATAATCCATGATAGGATATTGAGTTCTCTTTTCAATTTTTATCAATCTATGGACCCGCTCTGTGCAAGCTCTTTTGTGTTTTTTTATCTGCCAGACATATACATCAATATGATTTTCCATTTTCTTGTGCAGAGCACTGTGCCGTCCTTTTTCTTTTCCTTCTGAAAAATTATACCCTGAATAACAATAAATAAAAGGATGTACGGTCTTATCCAAAGTGTAATGACATACGAACCCAAGATAATAGCTTAGCAGATCATAAAAAAATGCCTCTTTTGTTTCTTTCAATAAAAATGAATCGAAAAACTGTTTAAGAAATTCACCGGTATAGGTTTCATGCATAAGGTTTCCGACGGCATTAACGTCGTCCTTTTTACGGCTTAAAAAATCATGATAAAAAAAGAAGTCTGGGCCCTGGGCTCCAAACCTGAAAAGCTCCATCCTTTTCTTGATTTGCCCTCTCAGTTGCCTATCCTCCAAATGCTCCAGAACTTCGTCCGCATAAGCAATATGTGTCAGGATGTCCGGCATATCCTCACCCACCCCTGATTCTAAGTGTCGATTTCATTTTATTCATTATACCTTAAATCTCTTCAAATTGATATGTCAATCTTTTAAAAGACAAAAGTGAAAAGAAAATTATGAATAATTTCCTGAGATACATTATTCTTGCTATATTCATACTAAATTACAATTTCAAATCTTTAATATATGCCATAGCTTTTTCGATGTCAATGGTCTTTAACTCACGATTCTCCATAAGTATTTTACCATTAACAATGGTTGTATTGACATCGGAAGCCTGAACCGAATAAACCATAGCCGTTTCATGATTTCTGAAAGGCTGCAAATGAGGCTTATTCTTGTCTATAAGAATAATATCCGCTTCTTTTCCTTCAATAATCTCTCCGGTATTCTCAAAACCCAATGCCCTTGCGCCACTGACCGTAGCCATATTCAGTACGTCATGAGCTTTCATTAGTTCGGGGTTCATATGAATCCCTTTATGTATCAGGGAAGCGATATGCATCTCTTCAAACATATTTAAATTGTTATTACTTGCTGCTCCATCCGTGCCTAACGCTACGGAAATTCCCTTTTCTAGCATTTGGGGTACAGGCGAAATCCCGCTTCCCAGTATCAGATTACTGGAAGGGCAATGAACCGGAACAACATCCTTTTCCTTAATAAGTTCCAGTTCCCAGTCTTTTAGGTGAATACAGTGAGCAGCCACCACCGGCATATCCAAAATTCCGTATTCCAGACAGGCTTTTAAAGGGCTCATTTTATGTATATCCATGCTTGATTTTCTTTCTCTCCTGCCTTCAAGAATATGAATATGAATTGGCGTATTATAGTCTTTAGCCACCTGTGCCGCCTCGTACAAAGCATCTTTTTCATATAAAAAAACCGAATGAATCTCTGTGCTCACTTTTATTCTGTTGTCATAATTATGCCACTGCAGATAGAACTGTTTGAATCCTTCTTTGTCAATAGCCACGTCATGATTTCTTACCTTAGATTGAATCACATCCTTGGACAAACAGGCTTTAATCCCGGTCTCCGACACAGCCTGAGCAACCCTGTCCATATGTAAGTACATATCCAGAAAAGCAGTAGTTCCTGACTGAAGCATCTCAGCTATGGCTAAAATCGTACCCCAATAAATATTTTCCGGAGAAAGCCTGTTTTCAGCAGGAATGATACAATCAAAAAGCCATTTATCTATTGGATAATCATTGGCAAAATTTCTTAGAATCACCATGGCACTGTGAGTATGTGCATTGACAAGCCCCGGGGCAGCCACCATGCCCTTTTTATCCATGATATTCTTGTATGCAGCCTCTATAATCTCTTTCTTCTGTAGACCTATAAAATCAAATACCCCGTTATCAATTACTATACAGCCTTTTTCTATAACATCATCCGGTGTAATTATGTCAACATTTTTTATCAATAAATCCTTCATGTTTGTCTCCTATTATTAAAGGTTAAGTCTGAGTCACAACAGAAGATAAAAACAATAGTTTCGGAATGAAAATTTTAGTGAAACAAAATTATCCTTAATTTTTATCTATTTTTTTTTATCGGTTATCTAATAAGAAGCAAAGCTTCTTACACGTTCCAGCTTGAGAGATACTCTTTCTGATGAGGTGTCAGGGAATCGATTTCCATTCCCCAGCTGTTCAGTTTCATCTCAGCCACTCTCAGGTCAATTTCTTTCGGGACGCTGATAACACTGTTGCCAAGCTTGCCCTTGTTTTCAATAAGATATTGTGCACCCATTGCCTGCAATGCGAAGCTCATATCCATAATCTCAGCAGGATGTCCGTCTCCGGATGCTAAATTAACCAAGCGTCCTTCACCTAATATATTCAACCATCGGCCATCTTTCATTTTATATCCCATAATATTCTTTCTTCGTTCTCTGGTTTCTACTGCAAGATCTTCAATTGCATCGATGTCAATTTCCACATTGAAATGTCCCGCATTACAAAGAATTGCTCCATCCTTCATTTTTTCCATATGCTCTTTTGTTATGATCCTGTCACACCCGGTTGCAGTAATGAATATATCCCCTGCTTCTGCTGCTTTTTCCATTTTCATAACTTCATACCCATCCATTACGGCCTCTACAGCTTTTATAGGGTCGATTTCAGTAACAATGACTTTAGCACCTAACCCTTTGGCTCTCATGGCAATGCCTCTTCCGCACCATCCATAGCCGGAAACAACTACTTTTTTACCGGCAGTAATCAGATTGGTGGTCCTGTTTATTCCATCCCAAACGGACTGTCCTGTCCCATAACGGTTATCAAACATATGCTTACAATAAGCATCATTTACAGCTATCATAGGATTTTCCAAAACACCATCGGCTTCCATGGCACGAAGCCGTATGATACCGGTAGTTGTTTCTTCACAGCCTCCTATCAGATTCTTCATTAAATCTCTTCTTTTATTATAAAGAAGATTAATGAGATCACCGCCATCGTCTATAATAATATGCGGCTTGTGTTCTAATGTCATTTCAATATGTTTGAAATATTCATCCTTAGAAGCATTGTGTTTCGCAAATACTTTCATACCTTCGGATGCCAATGCAGCCGCTACATCATCCTGAGTGGAAAGTACATTACTCCCTGTTACAGCCATATCTGCTCCGCCGGCCGCCAGTACTTTACATAAATAAGCTGTTTTAGCTTCCAAATGAACGGATAGTGATACTTTTATATCTTTGAAAGGTTTTAATTCTGAAAACTCTTTTTCTAAATTTCTCAACAGCGGCATATAACTCTTTACCCAATCTATTTTTTGCTTTCCTGCATCAGCTGAAGAAATATCTGCAACATCGTATTTCATTCTGATTTACCTCCAAATATTTTTTCTTCATTTAATATAACATATTGATTTAATTTTTCCAATTTTTCTGATAAACTGAACGTTAGAAATAACTAATAAATTCCATATCCATAGTTATAGATTTATTTACCAAGGGTAAAATAGCTGAGAAGCTTTGCTTTTATAAAAAGAACAGGAGGCATATATGAGGGATTTTAAAAATCTTTTGTTTGATAAACAATATATTAAATTCAGTGTCTATCTTGTCGTAACAGCTCTGGCCTTTTATATTCTTTACTCTGCGCTCTCTAATATCAATATGATTATCTCTTTCATAGGGGTTTCTATTTCCGAAATATTCGGTGCACTTGCACCTTTGATTTACGGTCTTATTATCGCGTACTTCTTCAGTCCTTTGGTCAACCTCATCGATGAAAGGATATTAAACCATTCCGGAAAGAAAATGCCCTTTAAAAACTATGCACTTGCAAAGCAAATAGAAAAAAAAAGAAGAACCTTAAGCATTGCAATTGCTTTTATAATTGTTATTATCATATTTTCTATTTTATCCTATACACTTTACAGTATGATTATGGGAAAAATTACTGTTGAAAAAATTGATACCATGACAGAAAATATCATCAGCTATTTTTCCAAATATGAAGAACTTTTTAATACCGTTAATAACAAATTGGCTTCCAGCGGACTGACTGAAAGAATCAGAAATCCTATTGAAATGTTTTTTGAATGGGTTTCTGCCGGCATTCTAATGAATAAAGGAAATATTACCAACCAACTTTCAAACCTTGGCAGCAATTTATTAAACATCATGCTGGGATTGGTCATTGCTTTTTATGTTTTAAAAGATCAGGAGTTCTTCATGAGGCTCTGGGAAAAAATTCTTTCTACTATTTTGCCTCAAAAAGGAAAAGAAACCCTGTCAGATATCTTTCATGATATTCATAAAGTTATTTCAAATTTTTTTAGGGGGCAGCTTTTAGACGGGCTAATTGTAGGCATTGTTTCATCCGTCGCTTTATTTATCATAGGCATTGATTTTGCGATATTTATCGGTATGTTCGCAGGTGTTGCAAATGTAATTCCCTATTTTGGCCCGATCATCGGCATCATCCCTGCTGTAGCCATGGCTTTACTGGATGGCAGTATTGCCAAAGCCATCTTGGCAATCATTGTACTCCTCATCATTCAACAAATTGACGGAGCTGTCATCGCCCCGAAGGTAGTCGGTAATAGTGTCGGCCTTCATCCGGTTTTTGTTCTTCTTGCCGTCATTATCGGCGGCAGATATTTTGGGATCATCGGCATGCTCCTTGCTGTACCCATTGCTGCAATTCTAAAATTATTTATTTTGAAAATATATAACACTAAAATAAATATGCAAAAAAAGATTGAAAAAGAACAGTAAAACATCTGGAATCTTACCTGTTTAACATGCTGTTACCCTGATTTTAACAAACTCTTGCTACGCTGAAATCAATAAAATCACACCAAATATTCAGGAAGTTTTTTATTCCGCCATTATTCTGGGGGCCTCGGTAGCAGCAATGGATGTGGCTATGGATGTTGCCGCATCCATGAATGAACTGAAAGAACAGAATTTCTACATTTCTTCGCAAATATCGGATAAACATTCGGATAAGCACTGTTCAATGACTTCTTTTGTTATGATTGAATTGCTTTTCAAATAGTCCGTTGCTTCTAAAAATATCATCCGCATTCACCTCTTTAGATCTATAATATTCAGTATATTAAAAATTCCTGAAAACATTTCTGCTTTCAGGAAAAATTTATCTCATTGAACAGCTCTAAGACTTTCACTTCATTCTACAGTCTCTTCATTTTCTGATTTCTTTTTTCTGGTTTTCTTTTTTTCTTTTTTTATGACATCATCTTTCCTGATGAAATACTCGTCAACCAGCTTTTCGGCAAGATGCTTATGGATATTTGCACGAACAGTAAGCATCACCACCAAAGTAAATATTTCTAATATATCATCGTCCTGAAGGTTTATTTCTTTGAGGTATTCTTTGACGCTGTCAACATCTTCCTTCATTTTAATATCCAGCTTTTCCCGCTCATCTTTTTGTATTTCCTGAAGAACGGAATAGATATCTTCCATCTTTATTTTTTCTTCCAATTCGGAATTATAATTCTCAAGAAGGGGGGCCATCAAATGCTGCATATCCTTTATGGAAATGATACCTTTCATGTGATAAACCAGAATAAGGATAATCAAGTGGTCTCTTGAATATTTCTTATTGATCGGTTTTGGAATAATATTATGTTTTGTATAATTATTAATCATGGTTTTGGTTAATATTTTATCCTTCTCATTTCTTTTATAAATCGATAATTTTTCGTCCATAAACGTAGTAATCTGGTCCATGTACAAATCCAGATCCGGCATATCCAATAATCTGATCTGTCCATTTTTGGAAATCTCTTCTACTATCTTTTTTGCATAACCCTCATATCTCATAATCAACCTTTCCTTTCCTAATTAAAAATTTACGAATCATTTATTTATAGCTATATTATATGGTTTTGTTTTCTACGTGTCAATATAGCCTTATAGACGCATCTATTTGTAAGCTTTATATATATCTTTTACATTTTATTAAGTTTCATTGATTATTTTTTTAAAAAAATATAAACTAAGTAAAGTAAGTCAAAAATATAGCGTGAGTAGCGGAAGTGAAAGTGTAAGCAGAAATATAAGTATGAGTTTTGATTACAAAAGGAGAGGATTGTGTGCCGAAACTGGAATTGATTGCTACCACCACCTTTGGACTGGAAGCAATAGTAAAAAGAGAAGTCGAACATTTAAATTATAAAATCTCAAAAGTTGAAAACGGCAAAGTAACCTATATGGGAGATGAATCCGCTATTGTAAAATCCAATTTATGGCTAAGATGTGCAGATAGAGTTTTATTAAAAATGGGAGAATTCTCCGTTTTGTCCTTTGAGGAGCTTTATCAGCAGACAAAAGCCCTGCCTTGGGAAGAATGGATTCCTATAGACGGAAAGTTTACCGTAAACGGGTCTTCTGTCAAATCAAAGCTTTATAGTGTTCCGGATTGTCAATCCATCGTAAAAAAAGCCATCGTAGACCGCTTGAAAGAATTTTATCAGTGCCAATGGTTTACTGAAACAGGAGCAGATTTTACAACTAAAGTATCCATACTAAAAGACATAGCAACTCTGACCATTGATACAAGCGGATCAGGTTTACATAAAAGGGGATATCGGGTTCAGGATGTAGCCGCACCCATAAAGGAAACCCTTGCCTCAGCTATGGTGCAATTGAGCTTCTGGAAACCCGGACGTATCCTTGCAGACCCATTCTGCGGCTCAGGAACCATTCCCATTGAAGCAGCTATGCTGGCTAAAAATATAGCCCCCGGGCTAAATCGTAAATTCGTCTCAGAAGAATGGCCTGCCATCTCAGGCCAGTTATGGAAAGCCTGCCGAAAAGAAGCCTATAATGCAATAGCCTATGATTTGGTTCTGCACATACAGGCTTCTGATATAGATGCTAAAGCCATCGAGGCTGCAAAGGAAAACGCTGTTGAAGCCGGGGTAGATGACTGTATTCATTTTAAAGTCATGCCTGCTTCAAAACTCACCCCCGCAGACAATCACGGCATTATTATATGTAATCCGCCATATGGAGAAAGGATTGGAGAAAAAGAAAAACTAATTTCGGTCTATCATGACTTGAAAAAAATACTCGAAAAGGATAAAACCTGGTCATTATACCTGTTAACCTCTGATGAAAGGTTCGAATCCATTTTCTCAGAAAAACCTGCCGACAAGCGTCGAAAGCTTTATAACGGCAGGATAGAAGTCACTTATTATCAGTACTATGGTGAAAAACCGAAACGTAAGGAGAGAACATAATGTATAAATTGGTAGTATCGGATATGGACGGATCGCTGTTGAACAGTGAAAATAAAATATCTCCATACAGTAAAAGCATTATAAAACAAGCAATCAGGCAAGGCATCATCTTTGTATTGGCAACCGGAAGAATATACGGCTCAGCAAGAGTATATGCCAAAGAGTTAGGGTTAAATACGCCTATTATGGCTTGTAATGGGGGAATCATCAGAAATTCAATGGATGGTAAAATACTTTTTGATGTTCCCATCGAAAAAGATTCTTGTCAAAAGGTTTTTGAATTTTTAAAGGATACCGGCACCTATTTTCACTTTTATGGCCCTGATATTTTCTATACGGAAAAAATAGAAAATGAATCCTTTGAATACACTGTATGGAATAATTCTCTTCCTGATGAAGACAAGATCACTATAAGAGAAGTAAAAAATGCCTCTGAGGTTCTGAGAAAAGAAAATATCTATAAAATATTGATCCACTGCAGAAAGGATATCAAACGTGATTTTTATGCCCATGAATTAAATAAGATTTCCGATATCACCCTTACCAGCTCTTGGTTTGATAATTTTGAAGTCTGCGGGAAAAATGTGACCAAAGGAAATGCTGTCAGAAGATTTGCTCAGGAAATGAATATACCAAAAGATGAAATCATCTGTATCGGAGATAATATCAACGATATCAGTATGATTGAATATGCCGGCCTTGGTGTCGCCATGGAAAATGCTGAAGAACCTGTTAAAAAGGCAGCGGATTTTGTGACCTCATCCAATGATGAAGACGGTGTTGCAAAGGTTTTGGAGAAATATGTATTAACATAAGAAACAAAATGAAACGGAAGGGATGAAACGGTAGGGACGGTTCTTTTTGAAACGGTAGTGAAACGGTAGGGACGGTTCTTTTTGTTACGTTGGTGAAAAGGTAAACAAAAAGAACCGTCCCTACCGTTTCGGTCCCTACCGTTTCACTCGAACAACTCAACTCCAAGTATTTTATAAAAATTCATATCTATATTATGGCTGGCATACATATTATGGCTTTTCCTGAATTCCAATACCCATTTTTTCATGCCTTCTCCATAAATACCATCCACTCGCAGGGGATAAAACCCCTGCTCTTTCATGATTCTCTGAACTTCATAAACATCAGACCCCCTGTCTCCGGGCCGCAAAGTCCGGAGCCCGCTTCCAAAAGGCCCAAAGGGCCCTCCGTCAATAATAACCTTCGTACCGATACTGACCAAAGAATACAGTTCTGATATATCTTTATTATTCATCCGAATACACCCGTGAGAAGAAGCCCAGCCAATAGAACTGGGTTTATCCGTACCATGTATGCCGTACTTACCCCAGGGAACGTTAATTCCCATGAAATGAGTGCCGAAACCTTCTCCCCACCTTGCTTTAAAGGTTATTTTAAAAGAGCCTATTGGAGATGGTGAATTGTACTTGCCACCGCCAATCTTATATCTTTTTAATACTTTATCGCCGTTCAGATCTATTAACTCCAGCGTCTGACCCACGAGGTCCACATAGATGACACGATTCTCCGTCAGGGAATTTGCCGGTTCAATGGTATCCGGAATGTCCATTGTATTTAATGAGATTAAAATCCATATCATGACTGCAGCCAGAAAAACCCATAATTTTCTCAAGACACTTCCCCCCGACATTTTCTCATAATACTATATGCTTAAAGGATGGTTTTTAGGCTTAAAAATAAGGAATGAAATGGCAGGCAAAACAGAAGGGACGGTTCTTTTTGTTACGCTGATGGAAAAGTAAACAAAAAGAACCGTCCCTTCTGTTTCCTTCGTTTCAAAAAAGAACGGTCACTATCTTTATTTAGCTATTTACATATAGCTTAATATTTCATTTTTCATTCTTTCACATTTCTTTTCAGCACTTGCCCTGGACTGCCCTACCGCAGAAAAATATATTTTTAATTTGGGTTCGGTTCCGGATGGCCGGATGGCAACCCAGGAATCACTTTCTAACTGATACTTCAAAACATTTTCCCTCGGAAGGCCGGTATCATCATATAAATAATCCGTAATAATGATCCTTTCGCCGTCAATTTCCGATAAAGGATTTTCTCTCAATTTGGTTAATATATTCTTCATCCTGTCCATTCCGTCTACTGTATCAAAGCGGATGTTATGCAGCAGTTCGTAATAGAAACCATATTGTTTATATATTTCATTCAACCGTTCATATATACTTTTCCCCTTCATTTTATAACACGCTGCCATTTCTGCCAGAAGTAAACATGCATTGACTGCATCTTTATCCCGGGCATGTGTACCCGACAGGAATCCATAGCTTTCTTCATATCCAAATATAAAAGTTTTTGATTGTTCTCTTTCAAATTGAGAAATCTTCTCACCGATATACTTAAAGCCTGTAAGCACTTCCATGACCTCAATGCCTGCCTGCAGGGCAATTTTTTTCCCAAGATTACTGGTAACAATGGTCTGAATTATAACAGCATCTTCGGGCATATGGGGTCTGTGCCGGATAATGTAATCCGTCATAAGTGCTCCCATCTGATTGCCATTCAAAAGAAGAAATTTCCCGTTTTCATCTTTTACAGCAATTCCAACACGATCGCAGTCAGGATCTGTTGCCATAACTAAATCCGCATCAATCTTTCGTGCCAAATTCAGAGACATATCCAAAGCTTCTTTATTTTCCGGATTAGGTACTTTTACAGTAGAAAAGTCAGGATCCAAAGTATTCTGCTCTTTCACGATATATACATTTATAAAACCGCTTCTTTTTAATACTTCCGGAACACAGGTCATTCCCGTACCATGGATAGGTGAATAAATAATTTTAATATCTTTTTCTGATTCAGCACAAGTTCCGAGTTTCAAAAGCTCTTGGATATATGGTTCATCTATTTCTTTACCTGTAAAACTAAAAAGGGGATGGTTTTGAAGATTTCCTTTGTATATTTTAATTTGATCAAAGCTTTTTATATCAAAAAAAGCCTTAATTACAGGGGCCATATCATCAGGCACCAACTGTCCGCCGTAATCACTGTACAGCTTATACCCGTTATATTCTTTTGGGTTGTGACTTGCGGTAATAACAATTCCTCCTGCCGTATTCAAATATCTTACAGTAAAAGAAAGTTGGGGAACCGGACGGATATCTTTAAAGAGGTATACCCTTATTTTATTCTCCAACAGCACTCTTGCTGCTATTTCGGCAAACTCCTTTGACTTATGCCTTGTATCATAGGCAATAGCAATACCTGAATCACCCAACCCTCTTTCATTCAAATGATTGGCATAAGCCTGGGTGGCCTTTGCAATTTGATATTTATTGATTCGGTTGGTTCCAATCCCGATTTTACCTCTCATACCGGCAGTTCCAAAAGACAGCTCTTTATAAAATAGTTCTTTGATCAAATCTCCGTCTTCTTTAATGGACTGCAGTATTTCTCTGTCCTTCTTATCAATAAATGAATCCCCCATCCATTTTTCATATACTTCTCTATAATCCATGCAATATCACCCCTCTGAATCTATTGAAACATTTTCCTTAACTATTATCTGTTATCTATAAATGCTTATTCTGAATCTACCATGGCAAATGACAAATCTGCTTCACAGACTAACTCTTTACCAACATATGTACATACCCTTGCTTTACCAATGCTCTTTCTTAGACGGGTAATTTCAGCTTCTATTCTCAGGGTATCCCCGGGTACTACCATTTTTCTGATTTTGCAATTGTCTATGCCGGTAAAAACACCTAATTTATCATCCAGATCACTCTGGTATTTTATTGTAATGGCACAGACCTGGGCCATGGCTTCAAGAATCAGAACTCCCGGCATGATCGGTGTCCCTGGAAAATGTCCCTGAAAAAAAGGTTCATTCACAGTGACATTTTTAATACCTATAGCTCTTTTCTGAGGCTCAATCTCTGTAATTCTATCCACCAGTAAAAATGGATATCTGTGTGGAAGAATCTTCAATATTTCTTTACTATCTAACAATATTTTTCCACCCTTCATGAGTATTAATACCTTTTTTTATTAATCGTGTTCTTTTCTATAAGTTCAATGGAATTCAAAGATTTACCTGTTCCTATTGCAACACAGGAGCAAGCATCTTCCGCTACTATTGCCTTTATTCCCGTCTTTTCTTCTATACGCTTATCAATACCTGTCAATAAGGACCCTCCACCTGTCATCACAATACCTTTATTGCTGATGTCTGCAGCAAGCTCAGGCGGTGTATTTTCCAGGACAGAATGTACCGCTTCGCAAATCGCTTCCAATGGTTCATCCAATGATTCAAGCATCTCCTTTGATGAGATTTCAATGGTTTTGGGAAGCCCAGTCACCAAATCCCTTCCCCTGCATTCTCTGGTAATAACTTCTTCTCTTGGGTATGCGGTTCCTATGGTAATCTTTAGTTCTTCGGCAGTTCTCTCTCCAATATATAATTTGTGTTCTTTACGCATGTACTTAATAATCGCATCATCAAATTTATCCCCTGCAATTTTGACTGAAGCACTTACCACAACACCTCCTAATGAAATAACAGCAATATCCGTAGTTCCTCCGCCTATATCAATTACCATGATGCCGTCAGGTTGAGAAATATCCAATCCGGCTCCGATTGCTGCTGCAATGGGTTCCTCAATGAGATAGGCCACTTTACCCCCTGCCATGGTAGCAGCTTCTCTGACAGCTCTTTTTTCAACTTCTGTAACACCGCTGGGAACACATACAACAATTTTGGGTCTAAAAAACCGATTGGTCCCACAGGTTTTCTTGATAAAATATTTCAGCATTCTTTCTGTAATGTCATAATCCGATATAACACCATCCTTTAAAGGCCTAATGGCAATAATATTGCTTGGTGTTCTTCCCAGCATTCTCCTGGCTTCATCCCCTACTGCCAGAATACCGTTGGTATCCTTATTAATGGCAACTACAGAGGGTTCATTCAACACGATACCTTTTCCTTTTACATATACAAGTACGTTTGCTGTTCCTAAATCAATGCCTACTTCAGTTGATATTCCCATAGCTCATCACATCCCCTATTCTAAGTTCTATTTTTACAAAATTAAATCCTGATTATATTCTATATAAAAAAAATGCTTCCTTCAATTATTTTGTATTTTTTTATCAAAGAAAAGATTTCTTTAATTTGTAGATTCCTATCGCTTGCCATCAATAGAAAGTCTGAAACTCTACTGATGGGGACTTACTTCATATTTCTGCTAAGGTGATCAGCCTGTTATAGTTCTACTTGTATTTTACACTGCATATTATTTTACAAAAGAGAAGTATTGGAGGAGGCAGATGGTGAAGGATTACATAGAAGAAAGAACTATGGATGCTGCAAATTATATAATAACTAAAGAGGCCACCGTTCGACAGACTGCAAAAGTTTTTGGAGTCAGCAAAAGCACGATACATAAAGATGTTACCGAAAGGCTGCCCAAAATCAACCCTTCAGCGGCAAAAGAAGTAAAGATGATTTTGGATAAAAACAAAGCGGAAAGGCATATTCGAGGCGGTCAGGCTACGAAATTAAAATACGAAATGGAAAACAGGAACATATCAGATGAAATGAATTAATGCAGGCTATACAGTCTGCATTTAATCTTTCAGTTATTTAAAATCTATAAAGCTGCGAGGATCCTCGTGGCGTTGGTTTCTTATGACTTCGAAATGAAGATGCGGAACCTCTAATATCTCGAAAAGAGCAGTGTCCCCAATCCCACTGATAACATCTCCTTTTTTTACCTCTTTATCCTGATGTACCATATCCATAGTACTGAGATTAGCATAGACAGTTTTAAAACCATTATCATGATCAATACATATGGTGATACCCATGGTCCGGTCCTCTTCGACCTTAGTGACAATCCCATCTGCAGCTGCACATACAGGAGTATTCAATGGTGCTTCAATATCTATGCCCTTATGTAAAATATATTGTTCCAGTGTTTTTGAATAGACCAATGTATCTCCGGAATAATCCAAGCAAATGTTTCCCTTAACAGGGGCTGAAAACGACGGAATACTGCTGATCACCTCATTTTCCGATTTCTTTTCATTTACTTCATTTATCTTGACGGTATTTTGGCTTTCAATTTCAGATGTTTCAGGACCATATTCCGTTTCTTGCTTCTTATCCTCTTTAAGAACCGGTTGAGAATCTTCCTCTTCGGCGACTTGCATCTCACCATTTTTATTTTCATTGACGAATTCTATATCATGGCGTTGATTCAAGTTCTCTATTCTTTTTACATTGGCTTTTACTGTCCAGACTGCTGCTGCTGCAACAATGCAGAAACACAAAAAAAGAACTAAATAGAAGCCTTCATTATTTATTGTTTTTATTAATTTTCTTATAATAGCATTATTCTTCTTATCTCCTGCTTCTTTCTTATCGAATCTCATTTTCTACACCTCCAAATATATTATTTCCATATAATAGGATTTAATACACCTTTTCGGAGGGATATATATGTTTAGAATTTATTTTATCACAAATTTATCTTGTCCATCTATAACCTGCTTGTTCTTGGATAAAAATTATCTTTGCCGCTTTTGCATACTCGCAAAAGGGTATTATTAATACCGGCTGACCCTTGAGCATAATTGTTTATAATGTCTCTTATATTTTCTTTGTAGTGATTGTACAACTTTTCGCCGATACTTTGGAGTAAACACAACTCCTGCTTTGATTTGACCGAAGAGTACGGTAGTGCTATAATCATAGGGCATGCGAAAGCTGAAAAAAGTCAGTTCGAAACCATCCTGACTTAAAACAAAACTACGGAGGAATTTAAAATGAACAAAACAAAACTTGTCACACAGGCAGCCATCATCGCTGCTGTTTATGCCGCTTTAACCATTGCACTGATGCCTTACAGCTACGGCGTCATGCAGGTAAGGGTTTCAGAAGCACTTACCGTATTGCCTTTCTTTACGTCGGCCGCGGTTCCAGGACTTTTTATCGGTTGTATCATAGCTAATATTGTTGGAGGATATGGAATCTGGGATATTGTACTGGGAAGTACCGCAACGCTGATTGCAGCGTATACCTCTTATAAGCTTAAAAGAAAAATATGGGTTCCCCTTCCCCCGGTTATTGCCAACGCATTGATTATCGGCACCATGCTTCATTATTTCCTGGATCTTCCTTTGCTTTACTGTATCGGCTGGGTCGGACTAGGTGAATTGATCGCCTGTTACGGGCTGGGGTATCCTTTACTGAGATTTTTGGAAAAGAATAAGAATAGAATATTCAAATAATAGTTACAAAATTAAAATTTAAAGTAAAAAGATTTTTTTACAAAATAGAAATTGTCAAAATAAAGACTTTTCAACAGATTATATATATTTCTGTCGATAAGTCTTTTTTGGCTTTTCTGAAATGATATAAATGGTAATTATTTTGCTGCTTTAAAAAACTGAGATGAAAATAGCATAAATGGGGATTGTGATAATACTCAAAAGAGTCGAAAACCCTACCGCTACGGAAGCAAAGTCGGCATCTGCATCATAATATTTGGAAACAATTGCTGCTTGTGCTTGAATAGGCATTCCCGATTCTATAATTAAAACCTTTTGCATTAATGACGGAAAAGGTAAAGGAAGTATAATAAGACACATTATAATAGGGCTTATTATAAATTTTCCAATAATGATCCAGCAAAGAGGTTTAGTTATTTTAAAAGATTTGATAGAAATAATTGAAAAGCTGATTCCGATGAACAGCATGGAAAGAGGTACAGTCAGATTTCCTATGTATTGCATACTATCCATTAGAAATTCAGGAATAGGAATATTCAATAAAACAATAAAATAGCCTGCAAACAAGCTGACAAAAGCAGGGGAAATAATATTTTTCAAGTGTTTAAACCGGGACTTTTGCGCTGACTCAAGATCATGATATGAGCTTAAATTATACACGCCAAGAGTCCAGAATAAAGTAGTGTTTGCCAGGTAATATAAAAGCGCATACGCAATACTGTCTTCTCCAAATAAGGATATAATAATCGGAAAGCCGATAAAAACCGTATTTGAAAATGTAAATAAAACTGAAAAAACAGAGGATTCTTTTTTGGATAAATGCAGCATCTTAGCAATCAACAATGATATCGCGAAAAGAAGCAGAATACTGGCAAAAGACACACCAATCCCCTGCATAGACAGCAGCAAATGATCCTTTGTAAAGCGTATTTTTAAGTTATATATCGTCATAGCCGGAAGAGAAATATTAACGACTATCTTTGAAAACAGTTTCTGAGTATCTTCTGTAAACCACCCTTTTTTTGAAAAGAGGAACCCGGCACCAATCATGCTGAAGATGGTTAACACACTATTAATCCCATTAATCATTGAACTTTACCTCTTTGTCACAAGTGCTAATATACATGTAATATGATATCATAAGTGTAGAATACTTAAAATATAGTCTACAAAGGAGGCGGTTTTATTGATGAACGATTTTGCTTTCAGCATGCCTACTGAAGTGTATTTTGGCAAGGATAAGGAAAAAATGACAGGACAATTAATAAAGGCTGATAAAGTTCTGTTTGTATACGGAAGCGGAAGCATTAAAAAGACAGGTGTATATGACAAAATAGTAAATTCTCTGAAAGAAAAAGGTATTAATTTTACAGAATTGGGCGGTGTCAAATCCAATCCAAGGCTGGGCCTTGTCAACCAAGGAATTGAAGTCTGCCGAAAGGAAAATATCAAATTTATTCTGGCGGTTGGGGGAGGCAGTGTGATGGATACGGCAAAGGCCATATCCATCGGTGTTCCTTATCACGGAGATGTTTGGGATTTTTATTCCGGCAAGGCAAAGATTGAAGCAGCCCTGCCTGTTGGAGTGGTTCTTACAGTTCCTGCCACGGCAAGCGAAACCAATGGTTATTCGGTATTGACAAACGAAGAGGGTATGTATAAGAGAGGATTAAAAAGCGATTACATGAAACCTGTTTTTGCAATCCTTAACCCTGAACTTGCCTTTTCACTTCCTGAATACTATATGGCTGCCAGTGTGGTGGATATTTTTGCCCATGTATGGGAGCGGTATTTCACAAAATTTGAACATTCCGAATTAATGGACAGGATGTGTGAAGGTGTTTTTAAAACCCTGATCAGTAAAGGTCCGGATGCTGTGTTCAAAAGAGATTATGACTCTGTCAGCGAGATCATGTGGGCCAGTTCAATTGCCCATAATGATACTTTAGGTGCTCTTGGAGATTTTGGATCACACAGAACCGGACATGAAATCAGTGCGGAATATGATCTGTCTCATGGCGGCTCTCTGGGAATTACTATGTGTGCCTGGGCAAAATATGTATACAAAGAGGATATCAACAGATTTTGCCGTTTCGCTGTTCATGTATGGGGAGTGGAGTATGACTTTGACCATCCTGAAAGAACAGCAATGGAAGGCATAAAACGAATGGAAAGGTTTATTCTTGATCTTGGCATCCCTACTACCTTTAATGGAGCAGATATGCCGACAGACGGCTTTGAAAAAATGGCGGAAAGAGCCGTAGACAATGGTCTCGGGTACGTTGGCGGAGGCTTCAAAAAACTTTATAAAGAAGATATCATTAAAATTTATAAGTTGGCAGAATAGCTCAATTAATAATGAATAGTAAATAACTCACAATTTTGATAGGTTTTGTTGAAAAATTCTCATTGTATTCATAATCCCTGATTTTCAGGGATTATTGTTATACTTAAAAGCTCCTCTTTAGATTAATCAATCTATCCTTATATCATAATTATTTGTGAAGAGTATAAATTATACATTTCGTCTAATCATGGTAAATAGAAAAGCAAATAAATATTAAAGGAGGTTTTGGAAACAAAATCATTCTTAAATCATAATTCATAAAAGAATCGGTTATCAAGCCGTTTTTTTTTTCATATTATTATTAACGATAAGTAATAATTATATGCAGGTGAGCCGATGGGGAGATCTTTTTTAATTATTGTGTGTCTTTTTTCTTTTTCAAGTTGTTTTGCCGCTGAAAGCCAGCAGGTTCTTCCGGATTTGGAAGTGGTGGCAAGTGTTATAACAGATGAAGATCATAAAGAGGAAAAAACAGAAGATGATGAATTGATTTCCAATGACCAGGCCCTTGATTTGCAGGAAGAAAGTGTTATGATAGAGGACAATTCAACTTTGGTCCCGGAAGAAGTAGAAGTAAGCCTGAAATATGAGAAGTATTTTATCAACTATGACTATATTGTTGCTCATAAGGGAGAGGTAAACATCAGAGAGGCACCGGCAATGACAGGGCGTGTTATCAGGACTGCCAGAATGTATGAGAAGTTAAATCTGTACGAAACGGTCAAAGGCGAATACATTGAGAAATACGGAAGTGATGTATGGTGTCATGTATATTGGTGGAATAATGATGTACAGCAATTTGGCTTTATTTTATCCTCTGTTATTGAAATAAGAAAATTTCAATTCGATAAAATGTATTCGGAAATAATCAAAATGGAAGATGAAGTTCAAAAAGGAAAAATCACTTTTATCAATAATTATAAAAATAGATCAGGTTATCCTCCAAGAAACAAAGGAAGAGAATATGATGACTATGGAAATCGAAGGACTCAAAGTGCTCCAGGGTATTTTTCCCTAACAAATAAGGAAAATTTTATTTATATTGAAGATGGATCCCTGATAAGGATATTGGACGACACTGAAGATTATTACAAGGTGCTTATATTCAATAATGGATTGCAATGCTGGGTGCCAAAGAGGTATATAGCATCTCAAAATCTTAATGAGTTGAAAAAGGCTGTTATAATTGACAGGAAGAATCAGAACGAAGGCGTCTTTGAAAAGATTAATCAGAAATGGGTACTGGTCTCATATACCTTGGCGACTACCGGAGCCAATTCCAAATATAAAATTGAAACACCTCTGGGGTATTATTATTGCATAGAACGTAGAGAAAAATTTATTTATTTAGACGATGAAACAAAAGTTGTGGCCGGGTATGCACCCTATACCGTAAGATTTACCGGCGGAACATACATCCATGGCATCCCTGTAAACTACAAGGTACGAGGAGATAGTAAAATAGACCCAGGCCATATAGAATACTCTAGCACCATTGGTACAACACCGTTGTCGCACAGATGTGTAAGAAATTATACATCACACGCTAAGTTCTTATATGATTGGGTTGAAATCGGTAAAACCATAATTATTGTCATAGAATAGGAAAAAATGTAATGAAAACAAAAAATTACTCTTAGTAATTATACATAAAGATGATATAATTATTTCATATCATAAAAATTGACTATGGAGAGTGATTGTCTTGCAAAAAAAAGTATGGCATATGGTAGCGGTAGGTATAATGACTGCTGCCATTATATTTACAGCATGCTCAACAACAGCAGTACCTACTGAAGGTGAGGTAGTTGACAGTATAACAGAGCAGGAAGCGGCACGTGCTGCTTTAGGCGAATATGACCCTGAAGCAATACGGTATACCAATTCAGATGTCATACTATACGATGAGCCTTCTTCACAATCTGCTGCTCAGGGAAATGTAGCGAAGTTTTCCGAAATTGAGCTTTCCGAAGAAGTTTCCTTGGATAATGAGGAATCCTGGAGTAAAATAAAATATGTTATTGTTGATCATTTCATTGAAGGGTGGGTACCCTCCGAAACGCTGTTAAAAAATATTGGTGAAAATTTCAGAGAAGGTTTCAGGAATTTAAATTATAAACCAAAACATAAAGCGGAAAATTACACGAACAACCCAAAGATTCAAGCAAAAGCCATCTATGTTTCTTTAAGCAGTGCCATTACGAATATTGATCATTTTATTGATTTGGCAAACAAAACTCAGATCAATTCCTTTGTTATAGATGTAAAGAATGACTATGGGTATACCCTTTTTAACTCTAAAGCTGCAGAAAAGTATTGTCCAGGTGCTAATACCAAATCGGCAATAAAGGATATTGAAGCATTTATGAAAAAATTAAAGGACAATAATATTTATGCTATTGCAAGGATTGTAACTTTTAAAGATACTGTGTATGTGAATCAATATCCTGAAAGAGTTATTGCATATAAGAATGATGGAAGGCCGTATAAAAGCACAGATAATTTATACTGGGCCAGTCCTCACGACCGGAATCTGTGGGAATATGATGTAGCTGTTGCTAAAGAAGCTGCGGATTATGGCTTTAATGAGATTCAGTTTGATTACGTTCGTTTTCCTGCTTTATCTTCTTCAAAGGAAGCCCAACTGGATTTCAGAAACACAACAGGAGAATCTGAAGCCGAAACCATTCAGAATTTCTTAAATTATGCCTATGAAGAACTGTCAAAGAAAGAAGTATATGTTGCTGCAGATATATACGGACAAGTAGGATCTGTATCGGACGATATGGGTATTGGTCAATTCTGGGAAGCTGTAAGCAATGAAATCGACTATATTTCTCCTATGATGTATCCCAGTCATTATGGAAATCGGGTTTATGGTTTAAGTGTACCGGATGCCTATCCTTATGAAACAGTATACCAGTGTACAAAGGATTCTCTGGAACGTAATCAGAACATCAGTACACCTGCTGAAATCAGACCATGGATACAAGACTTTACGGCATCCTGGGTAAAAGGGCATATTTCATATGGAACAGAGCAGTTGAAGGCACAAATCAGAGCTCTGGAAGATTTGGGAATTCATCAATATATGATATGGAACCCAAGAAACAAATATCATACGGATGCAGTAAAATAGTATTCAAGTGCAAGTATAAGTAACTCTTTCAGAGCAGTATAAGTTGAGTACAAAAACTTGCACTTATACTTGCACTTATATTAATTAGTTAAAGGAGGATGAAGAGTGGAAGACGTCAATACACAGGAAGATTCTCGTGCGGTAATAAAAATATATAAATCTGACCGGAAACTTGAGTTATGGGAAAGGAATCATTGCATCCATAAATTTCGAGTAGGGTTAGGCTTTTCACCCGAAGGGAATAAAATAAGAGAAGGAGACGGCAGAACACCGGAAGGACAATACTACATTTGTACAAAAAACCAACAGAGCCGGTTTACTTTGTTTTTAGGATTGAGTTATCCCAATATAAAGGATGCAGACAGAGGACTAAAACATGGTCTTATTAACGAAGAAGAATACAACAAAATAAAGAAAGCCATAGAGCAGAAAAAGCGGCCTGATTGGTCAACCCAATTAGGTGGTAAAATAGGTATTCATGGCAAAGGCAGCTTATTTGACTGGACAGCAGGCTGTATTTCTTTGGATGACAAGGATATAAAGACTCTATGGACTTGCGTAGAATTGGGAACCCCTGTGGTTATCAGTGAATAAGAAGAAAGAAAAAAGTTTTCAAAAAATTCTGATATGGATTTTTGTTGAATTTTGAACTGCTGTAGCTTTTTCAGCAGTTATTTTATTTTGAATGACGAAATTCAAAGAATTAAAGAGAAAAAAGAAGAATATTGAAGAAAAAGATAGTTGAAACATACAGTTAATCTATTATTTTATTCTTGTTAAAATATTATGGTCAATGTTATACTATATATTGTACTATTTAAAAAAGTTTGTCACAAGGGAGTGTGGATATGGCAGTAACAAAAATTCAGAAAAGAACAGGGGAAATCGTTGATTTTGATTTAAACAAGGTGAAAAATGCTATTTTTGCGGCAGCAAATGCAGTGGGTGGCAACGATGAAATGCAGGCACAAAGGCTGGCAAACATCGTGGAGGAGATTATAAACGAGACCTATAATGCCAGTATACCCTCGGTAGAAGATGTACAGGATATTGTTGAAAAAGTTCTTATTGAAGAAGGACATGCGAAAACGGCAAAGGCTTATATTATTTATCGGAAAAAGCATGAAGAAATTCGCGAAGTAAAAAATTTGTTTATGGATGCCGAGAAGATGATTGAAGAATACGTTTCCCTTGAAGATTGGCGGGTAAATGAAAATGCCAATATGGGGTTCTCCCTTCAGGGACTCAACAATCACATTGTAGAGAGTATTACTAAAAAATATTGGCTCCATAAGATATATAGAAAAGAATTACGGGATGCACATATAAAGGGCGATTTACATATTCATGATCTGGGGCTGCTGGCTCCGTATTGCTGCGGCTGGGATTTGGAAGCATTCTTGAGAAGCGGTTTTAGAGGGGCTAAGGGTAAGATCGAATCTAAACCGCCAAAACATTTTGAATCGGCTTTAATGCAAATAGCAAACCTCTTATACACACTTCAGGGTGAATCTGCAGGGGCACAGGCAATTTCCAGTGTCGATACTTATCTTGCGCCGTTTATTTATTATGATCAATTGGACTATAAACAGGTAAAAAAGGCAATTCAGCGATTTATATATAACCTGAATGTTCCTACTCGTGTAGGTTTTCAAACACCTTTTACTAATATAACTCTTGATATTACACCCCATGCTATTTTGAAAAATCAAGCCGCTATTATCGGGGGGGAATTAATGGATAAGACATATGGTGAGTTTCAGAAGGAAATGGACATGTTTAATATAGCATACAGTGAAGTGATGATGGAAGGAGACGGGGCAGGAAGAGCTTTCAGTTTTCCGATTCCTACAGTTAATATTACTGAAGATTTTCCTTGGGATTCGGATTCAGTGAATAAAATTATGGAAATGACCAAAAAATTCGGGACACCGTACTTTGCAAATTTCCTAAATTCAGATTTATCTCCTGAAGATATACGATCCATGTGCTGTCGGTTAAGACTCGATAACAGAGAACTTCGTAAACGAGGCGGCGGTCTTTTTGGCGCCAATCCGTTAACAGGTTCCATTAATGTAGTAACCCTCAATATGGCTCGGATTGGGTATGTGTCAAAGACCAAGGAAGAGTTCAAACAAAGGGTTCATCAGCTTATGGGATATTCTAAAGAAATATGCGAGAGTAAGAGGATGATATTGGAAAAGTATATGGAATCAGGCTTATACCCTTATTCACGCCACTATCTTCAGGACGTTAAGGCAGCAACCGGCGAATACTTTAAAAATCATTTTTCAACCATAGGTTTAAACGGCATGAATGAAGCTTGCCTGAATCTTTTGGGTGTGGACCTAAATACTGAAGAAGGCAATACTTTTGCAGTTGAAATTATGGAATTTATGAATAAAGTGATTCAGATATATCAGGAAGAAACGGGAAGCTTGTGGAATCTGGAGGCTGCTCCTGCAGAAGGTGCAACATACAGGTTTGCCAGACTGGATAAGAAGATTTTTCCTAATATTATCACACAGGGTCAGGAAGAACCGTATTATACAAATTCAACTCAACTCCCGGTCAACAGCACAGAAGATATTTTTGAAGCCATTGAGAAGCAGGAAACCCTCCAGACACTTTATACCGGAGGAACCGTTCTGCATGGTTTCTTAGGAGAACAAATAGAAGATATTGAAACCTGCAAGGCATTTATCAAGAAGGTTATGGAAAATACCACTATTCCTTATATTACCGTTACCCCGACTTTTTCCATTTGTCTGGAGCATGGTTATATTGCGGGAGAGCATTTCGAATGTCCTATTTGCGGTAAAGAAGCGGAAGTATGGTCCAGGGTCGTAGGATTCCATCGTCCTGTTCAATCATGGAACAGAGGAAAGCAGGAGGAGTTCAAAGAAAGAGTTGAGTTTTCGGTAGAAAACAGTTTGAAGAATAAAAAAATAAATCATCAGGCAGGGTAACAATACAATGGAAATACTTGGACAGATAAAATCTTCTTTCATCGATTATCCGGGGAAAATCTGCACGGTACTTTTTACCGGAGGATGCAATTTCAAATGCGGGTATTGTCATAATCCTGATTTGGTAAGAGGAAAAGCTCAAGCTTTGGATCAAAGAGAAATTTTTAAATTTCTGGATAAAAGAAAAAAATATCTGGACGGTGTCTGTATTTCAGGAGGAGAACCAACTTTAAGCTCTGATCTTATGGATTTTATAAAAAAGATAAAAAAAATGGGTTTTCTGGTGAAGCTGGATACTAACGGTACAAATCCGGAAATTATTATGGAACTTATAGGCCAACAGCTGATAGATTATATTGCCATGGATGTGAAAGCGCCCTTACCACGGTATCATGAAGTGGCAGGTGTAATTGTGGATATGCGGAGAATAGAAAAAAGCATTGATATCATAAAACATTCGGATATTTTTTATGAATTTCGTACGACTGTTCATCAAGAAATACTGCAGGAACATGATTTGATTGAGATTGCGCAAACAATTTACAATGCTAAGCGTTACTGCATTCAAAATTTTAGAAGAAGCGGTCCTCTTCTGGATGATAAAAAAAATTATACGCCATTTACCCACAAGGAGTTAAATAAAATAAAGCAAACATTGGAAAACTATGTACAGGAAGTTATTATAAAATGAAGAGCAGTGAAAACTGCTCTTCATCAATGACTATTAATATTTTTTTGGAGGAATGATGTGAGACAGCGGCGGGTTAAAAATGAAAAAGAGAAAGTATTAAGTTATTCGGGGATTCTAGTTACAGAACCCGAAACATATAAAGGAAGATGGCAGCATTTTTTTAATAATGATTCGGAAATACATATAGAGATAGGAAGTGGAAAAGGAAAGTTTATTACATCTTTGGCGGAAAATAATCCGGGGATCAATTATATTGCCATTGAACCCATTGGAAGTATTTTGCTGAGAGTGCTTGAGAAAGCGGAAGCAAAAAATCTTCCGAATATCGCATGTGCCTGGAAATTTGCAGACGATATTTGTGAATATATAGGAGAAAATGAAATAAGCAGGATTTACCTTAATTTCAGTGATCCTTGGCCCAAAGCCAGGCATGCAAAAAGGCGGCTGACTCATAGAAATTTTCTCCAAGCTTATAAACATATATTAAAGCCAAAAGGCATTATACAACTCAAAACGGATAATATAGACTTATTTAATTTTTCCCTGGAAGAATTCAAGGTCTGTGGATTTCAATTAGAAGACATTACCAATGATCTACACCAGGAAAATGCAGAAAATATTACGACTGAGTATGAAGAAAAATTTATGAACTGGGGCATGAAGATTAATTATTGTAAAGCAATACTGATTTAAAAAGAGGCAGAAAAAAAGAAAATCTGAGAGATAAAATAGTAGGGACAGCCCTTGTGGCTGTCCGAGTCAAGTGAAAGAACTATGAATTATACTCACATTTACACTTTTAAAACGAAAAACAGCTTTCGGACATTTTCCAAAAGCTGTTTTTCTTTGCCTATTTGAGCAGTTCGTTGAATGTGCCTCTTTTGACATAATGGGTATGGAGTAATTTGTGAGAAAGCTCTCCATTTGGCTTGCCTAAGAAAGCTTCGTACAGTTTATTGACTTCCGGATTCAGATGTGACTTTCTGATGGATTTTCCCTCATCTTCACGATAGATAGCTTCCAGCCGCTTCTGGCGTATTTCATCTGTTGTCATTCTTGGCTGACCTCCGCCGCTGATACATCCGCCCGGGCAGGCCATGATTTCGATAAAATGATATGGAGACTTTCCTTCCTGAACTTCTTGAAGTAATTTTTTGGCAGATCTAAGTCCGCTGGCAACAGCAATCTTAACCTCCATACCTTCAAGAGCTTTCCAGTCTTCTGTCGGGTTTTCAATGGTAAGAGCCCCTTCTTTAATGGACTCAAGACCCATAATGGGTTTGATATGAAGGTTATCAAAAGGAATTTCTCTTCCAGTTATTATTTCATATACCGTTCTAACGGCTGCTTCCATAACCCCGCCTGTATTTGCAAAGATGTCGGCTGCACCGGAGGAAAAGCCCATTAGGTCATCAAATTTTTCTTCCTTCAAATTAACAAAGTCAATACCATAATCTTTTATCATCCTTGCTAATTCACGGGTGGTAAGAACTGCATCCACATCATTGATCATTTCTTCCCGGGTACATTCATATTTTTTAGCCGTACATGGCATAACAGAAACCACATACATATTTTCTGGCTTTTCGTTGATGATATTGGCATAATAACTTTTTGCTACGGCCCCAAGCATCATATGGGGAGATTTACAGGTAGAAATGTGTGTAAGCAGATCCGGGAAAGTATGCTCGATATACTTGATCCAACCGGGACTGCAGCTTGTTATCATTGGAAGTTTTACCGGCTCTTTAGTCAATGTCTTTTTGACCCTTCCGAGGAATTCAGTTCCTTCTTCCATGATGGTCAGGTCTGCAGCAAAATTGGTATCAAAGACATCATCAAAACCCATAAGGCGTAAAGCAGTTGTCATTTTTCCCGTTACCAGAGTTCCCGGTTCATACCCGAACTCCTCTCCCAAAGCTGCACGAATTGCCGGAGCTGTTTGAACGATAACTCTTTTAGTCGGATCGTTAAGGGCATTTTTAACAGCTTCAATGGAATCTTTTTCTTTCAAGGCATTGACCGGACAGACAGTGGTGCATTGCCCGCATAACACACAATTGACATCATTGAGATTTAAGGTTTCGGGAGGACCTACAAATGAAGAAAAACCTCTGTTTTGGACATTGATGGCGCCTACACCCTGAACTTCATTGCAAATGGTAATGCATCTTCTGCATAAAATACATTTGGACAAATCTCTTTCTATAGCAGGATTTGAAGTATCTATATATGTATTGGAAAGTGCCCCCGTAAAACGGTCTTCGTCTATCTGGATCAGTTCACCTAAGCTCTGAAACTCACAATGCTGATTTCTGGAACAATTTAAGCAATCTTTAGGATGATTGGACAGCATCATTTCATAAACGATTTTTCTTACTTTCTTGACTTTAGGTGTATTGGTTCGAATGATCATGCCTTCCCGTACTTTTGTATTGCATGAAGTTCTTAGATTTCTTTCTCCTTCAACTTCAACGACACAGATCCTGCAATAACCTCCTTCGTGAACACCTTCAAGGTGGCATAAACTGGGAATAATAATGCCGTTTTTTCTGGCAGCTTCAAGGATCGTATCATTTTCTTCAGCCTGAAAAGACAGTCCGTTAATATTAATATTTACACTCTTCACTGTATCACCTCCTATCGCCTATCACATCTGAGGCACCGCATTGCTTCGGCAATGGCGCTCAGTTTATCGTATCTACTGAAAACTTCGTTGAAATTATTCTGACGTTCTTCCAAAGGAAGACTTTTGAAGGTAAATCTTTTATGCTCTGCAAGGTCTTGATCCTCATCAGGTTTTGGTATTTCGATTTCCTTCCCTTTATTCAAAATACCCTTTCCTCCTAAATAGAGGTCAATATCTATTGCAGCATTTTTTCCGTCTGCAATAGCATGTATGACCGTATTATTCATTTGGAGCACGTCGCCCCCGGCAAAAACCCCTTCAATATTCGTCATGGAGCTGTTGGTGCTTTTTCTTACATTTTGAAGATTAAGCGTATCTCCGTTTCCAAGTCCCATAAAAGATAAATCTTCATTTTGACGGATGGTGGGTATGATAATATCTTCATCTATTTCAAATTCGGAACCCTTTATGGGAACGCTTACTTTTCTGGAAGTGTAATCGAATTTTCCGGGTTCAAGCCGTATAAGCCTGAGTTTTTCAACACTTCGTTTTCCGATAATCGAAACAGGCGTTACCATGGTATGAATGACAATGCCTTCACGCTGTGCTTCTTCGATTTCCATAGAGTCGGCAGGCATATTTTCTATGTTTCTTCTATAGACGATTTCCACTTTTTTTGCTCCCAGTCTGATTGCTACACGTGCTACATCAATGCCGGTATTTCCGCCACCGATAACGGCAATTTTTTTACCTTCAACAATGGATTTGATTTGATCTTTTGGCATTTGCAAAATTTCAAATCCCGGATAAACTCCTGACAGGTTTTCGCCTTCTATGCCCATTTTCCGTGCAATATGAGTTCCTGTGGCAATATAAACAGCGTTATGGCGTCTTTTGACCTCATCAAAAGCAATATCTTTTCCCACACGCATATTTCTTAAGATCTTGACACCTACCTGTTCAATAGCTTTTATCTCTTTGTGAAGAATATCTCTGGGGAGTCTGTATTCCGGAATGGTTAAGGTCAGACATCCGCCTGCTTTATCCGCAGCTTCATATACCGTAACGTCATAGCCCAATCTGGCAAGATGATAGCCTGCTGTAAGACCTGAAGGACCGCCGCCAATGATGCCGACACTTTTATCTTTGAGAGGAATTTTTTCTTCCTGGAAAGGTTCGTCCAGACCTAATATGATATCTGCAGCATATCGTTTCAATGCAGAAATGGCAATGGGCTCATCCACCTGTCCTCTGCGGCATTTTGATTCGCAGGGATGGGTACAGACTCTTCCGCAGACTGCCGGAAAAGGATTATCCTGCCTAATAAGATTGTAGGCATCTCTTACACGATTCGCTGCGATAAGTGCAACATAACCGGGAACATTGACACCTGCGGGACATGCATTTTCACAAGGTGAAATCATAAGATCCTGACATATACCTGCGCGACAGTATTTCAGCTTGATATGTTCTTCATATTCGTCACGGAACCACCTGATGGTGCTGAGAACAGGATTGGGGGCTGTTTGACCCAGTCCGCATAAAGCAGATTCTTTGATATTTTCTCCCAATTCCATAAGCTTTTCTATATCGCCTTCTTCACCTTCACCTCTGGTGATTCTTTCGAGAATTTCAAGCATTCTTGTAGTTCCTACACGGCAAGGCAGGCATTTTCCGCAGGATTCTTCCTTTACAAATTCCATAAAATATCTGGCTACATCCACCATACAGTTATCTTCATCCATGCTGATGAGTCCGCCGGATCCCATTATGGTGCCCAATGATTTCAAAGAATCATAATCAATTTCCGTATTCAAATGTTCCGATGTTAAACACCCTCCTGATGGGCCGCCGGTTTGAGATGCCTTAAATTTTTTATTGTTTTTAGTTCCCCCGCCGATATCAAAAAGCACTTCTCCTAAAGTAGTGCCCATAGGAACTTCTACAATTCCTGTGTTTTTTACGGCACCTGCCAGGGCAAATATCTTTGTCCCCCTGTTTTCTTCAGTACCAAATTGTTGAAACCACTTGGCGTCGTTGATTAATATTTTAGAGATATTCGCCAGTGTTTCTACATTATCAATAACCGTAGGCTTTTCATAAATACCGCTGCTACTTGGAAAAGGCGGTTTTTGACGCGGTTCGCCCCGTTTTCCTTCAATTGAATTTATTAGAGCGGTTTCCTCGCCGCATACAAAGGCGCCGGCACCGATTCTGATTTCTATATCAAAGGAAAAGCCGGTATCCATTATCTTATTTCCTAAGACGCCATATTCTCGAGCTTGTTGAATGGCCAGTTCAATTCTTTCTATCGCCAGGGGATATTCGGCACGAACATAAATAAACCCTTTGGCAGCCCCGATAGCATAGCCGGCCAATAACATACCTTCTAAGACGGCATGTGGATCTCCTTCCAAAAGAGCACGATCCATAAAAGCACCCGGATCCCCTTCATCTGCATTACAGACCATATACTTTTCGGAATTCTTTTCCTTAAATGCCAGTTCTAATTTGATACCGGCGGGAAAACCGCCGCCTCCTCTGCCTCTGAGACCGGATTCCTTTACTTCTTGGACAACTTTTTCCGGAGTCATTTCAAACAGGGCCTTTGCAAGGCCTTTGTATCCACCCTTTGCAATATATTCTTCAATAGATGAGAAATCAATAATGCCGCAGTTATTTAATACAATTTTAGTTTGTCTACTGTAGAAAGGAATCTTATTTATTTTAGTAATATGTTGTTTGCTGTTCAAATCAAAATAACATTTCTCCTCTACCACTTTTTTTCCGATTAAGTGCTCGGAGACGATTCTTTCCATATCTTCCGGTAATAGATTTGTATAGTAGGTGTCGCCTGGTGTGATATAAAGAGACGGCCCTTTATCGCAGGCACCGATACAGCCTGTTCTTCGAAGGAGTACTTTTTCACGTATACCATGCTTAACAAGGGCTTCTCCGAGGGCATCTGCTATTTCCTCACTGCCGGAAGAAACACAGCCTGCACCAAAGCAGATATGGAGAATGTATTCATACTTATTTTCTTTTTTCTTTACATCCTCTGCAATAAGCTTTAACGCGTCTAAAGAATTGATTTTTTTCATTGCTGTCCCTCCTTTGGATAATATTTGCTTAAGAGGGTATGGAGCTTATCAGGATTGACCTGCTTAAATACCTTATTGTCAATGGAGATTGCCGGAGCAAGACCGCATGCACCCATACATCGGACAACTTCCAACGTGAACAACCCATCTTCAGTGGTATCACCAATTTCCACATTGAGCATCTCCTGAAGTCTATCGACAATTTTTTTCCCGCCCCTGACATAGCAGGCAGTACCCATGCAAACTTTTATAATGTGCTTGCCTTTTAACTTTGTAGAGAAGAAAGAGTAGAAACTGATGACACCGGATATTTCCGATAAAGGAATTCCGGTTTTCTGGGAAATCATTTGCTGAATTTCCAGAGGAATAGCACCATGGACATTCTGAACGGTATGTAGAATCTGAATGAGATTAGCATCTTCTTTTATAAAGTCATCAATGATTCTTTCTACATGCTTCAATTTTTCCTCAAGGCTTTCATCACAGCAACATTGTGATGATTCTCTCATGATTAAATCACCTCTCTTTTTCAATGTACTTGGGATAATAAAGTATTGTAAACGTTTCCATTATCAAGAAAATTGATAGGTAGAAACATTTCCTGATAACGACAATTTTTAAAGTAAAATGACGAAATAAAAACTGTAAGGTTATCAGGCGGGCGATTTCCAAGCCGGGGTTTGGGTTTCACCTCAAGCTAAGAATTCATGTATTCCTATAGCTGTAAATGATCATTAAGTTTTTAATAAAAATTAACAGCTATTCGGACATAGATAAATAGTTGGGGTTTTTAAAGCATTTAGATAGATAATTATTAAGAAAAGAACGTATCAATAATTAATTTAATTACTAAAAATATGTAGAATATTTAGAAAATTAAGATTAAAAAATATTGATAAATTAGAAATGTCTCAATCATTGTTTGTTAATTAATTATCATTATACACGAACTTTAATATAATTGCAAATTTTTTCTAATTTTTTTATTCATTAAATTCTATGATTTGAAATTGGAAAAAAGACAACCTTAATTATTCAAAATTTAAAAACCGGCAATAAAAAAGCATCAACCGTTATTTAACGATTGATGCCGCAAAAAACTATTTTAGATTGTCCGGACAAATTATTTACATTTACCTATGGCTGCAGCGATTTTCTCAGGGACAATCCTGCATTTTTCTTCAGACACCGCCGAAACAGCAAATCGGAGTCCTTTTCCTATTGGAACAATAAAAATAGCATCTTTTTGAAGTTCTTTTCCCACTGCTTCCGCATGATCACATGGGATGGTCATAAAAAAACCGGATTTATAAGGACACATTTCTAAACTGGATTTTTGTGCATAATCCAGAAAAACAGCAGCTCTTCTTTCCAGAACACTCCTGAAAGAAGCTCTTTCGTCAGCCACTTTTCTAAAGAGCTGAGGATCTTCAAATATTTTACTTAATATCATCATGGCCGGACGAGTTCCGTTGGACCAGGTGCCCCTATTGGAATACATATTAACTGTTCTAAACTCTTCTGCAATGGCTTTCTTCGGTGTGACACATACCATAGCACCGCTTCTCATGCCGTACAAAGTATATCCTTTGGACATACTGAATGCAACAATAACCAGAATATTTTCAGGAAGATTTGAAAATTTTGAAAAAAATGCTCTGCTGGAATCAGGATCACCGGCAAAATCAATATAAGCGGCATCAATAAATAAGGTTATTTTCTTTTCAAAGTCTTTTGCTTCTTTTTTCACAACGTCTAACAATGCGTCCCACTCATGATGCTCCGGAGTAAATCCTGTAGGATTGTGGGCAGGTGCATTAAATAAGATAACGAGGTGAGATTGTTTTTTTAAGAGCGTATTTACTTTTGATTCAAAAGCTTCTATATTTAGATTTTTGCATTCATCAAACATGGTAAAGGTTTCAATTTTTCTATTCAATTCATCAGAAATGGTTTTATAAGGGCTCCAGAACCAGTCGGTAGTCAACACGGCCTCACCCATAGAAGAATAATTCTGTATCGTGTTGCGGATTGCTCCGGTACCGCCGGGAGTAGCAATTGCTTCCGTATACCCTTCGGGAATATGAGAGCCAAAAACAGCAGTCCTGACATTTTTCAAAAAAGACGGTACGCCGGCAATGGGTGCGTACTCAGATATTTCAAGAGGTGATAGACTTCTATATATGTCTATAATGCTTGGCATCACCATCAAAGTACCTTCATCATCCAACAAAGCCCCAATAGTAGCATTGACTACATTTTCGGAACCTACCTCTGCTGCCATATCATGGGCAGCTTTGTTGATGCCAAATATTTTATCATCGCCGCTTATTTGGCGTTTGCCTGGTACGGCCATCAAATATTGATTCAAGATAATTCCTCCTATCAATTTTTTTATTATTTGCTTATAAGTTAAACTGACCAACAAACTTTTAATATATAATATATATAATTTCTAAGAATATCAATATATAATTGCATAAGATTGTATAAATTTGATATAATTTTGTAAAACAATTCATTTTTCTCAATCTCTTTTCAATCTTCGCATAATAGTAGATTGACTCACTTCCAACAATTCTGCAGCAGCTCTTGTACTTTTGCATAACATCATAGCTTTTGCTGCCAGTTTTTTTCTATTATCGATACTTCATCTTTCATAGGAATTTCATTTTAAAGACAATATAATAAAGGCTATTGAATATCGTCATTACGGAATGAAGGATTTTGCCGAAATATCAGATGTGTAGTTATAGAGTATGGATTATGGATTAGTTCGTAGCTCGGATACCGTGATAATAGAGGAATGTAAGTATCGGCCTCTATTCTCTTTCCTCTCTGTGTCTTCTTTTCGAAGACCTGATGCCTGTCTCCCCCCTGCTTCTTCAATAAAGCTCCTCCCCGGCATTTCCATACGGAAATATATCGGAAAGGAGCTCCTTTATATAAGCATCATATAGATAGAGATTTATATAATTTTATTTTCTGAATATTGACAGTATTATTCATATATGATATCATGTTCTTGTTCATAATAGTAACATATGTTCGCATTGTGAGAAGGAGATATCATGATTCAAGTGGTGGAAAAAACAGTTAAAATTCTACTTTTTTTATCGGAATCAAATCAGGATCTATCCGCGATAGAAATTAGTAAAGAAACTGGGATCAACCGGGGAACAGTCTATAGAATTATTAACACTTTAAAAACATCCGGATTTATTCAGGATGGTATAAAAGATCATACTTACATGATCGGCCCTGCCGCTTATCGAATCGGCATGGCATACAAAAGACATATTGATGAAGATCAATATATCAGAAATATTTTAATTAACTTTGCAAAAGATTCGAATCTTAATATTGGTTTTGCCATTTTAGAAGGTATAAATATCATCAGCATTCATGAGATAGATCAATATTCTAATGTGAGATTCTACGATGAGGGAACTGAGTATCCTTTTAATATGGGGGCATATGGCAAAGCTATCGGTGCTTTTTTCTTTAAAGACAAACCTATAGAAGAATATTGGGATCGGCTTTATATTAAAGCTAAGAACCCGAATGTTCCCAAAAATATCGAAGAATTGAATGCCGCTTATGATGATGTAAGAAAAAACGGATATTCTATTAGTCGAGGTGAAAATGTTCCCGGTACTTTAGGAATCGGTATTCCTGTATTTGATCATAAGGGATATATTATCGGTGCTATTTCCATTGTAGGCATTGAAGCCTCCATTCCAAGTGAAATGCTACCGGGCATTATTAAAGCCGGAAAAAATATAGCTGAAAAAATTTCTCTATTGAATATCTAACGGGTTGGGGTTGTTTATGGATATTTTTGATTCAACTGTGTATAGCAGCATTAAGCTGGCCACATCACAGACAAGGGCTGAAGAAAAAATTCAAAAAGAGGCACTTCAGTCGAATGGCTATTTATGCGCGGTAACAGAAATAACCGGAAAAAGCTCAGCTATTGAAGAGAAATTATATAAAAGTACTATTGCTTCCGCAACAAATAATCAAGTAATCAGCAGGTCTAAAAAGGAAATTAGCTGTTTGATTCATGCTTTAAAAGATGCTGCCGGAAGAATATCAGATGATGAAAATGATAAATGGCTGAAAATTGCTATTATAAGAGATGAAGAAAAAATAGTGATTACTGTATTTGGGTCAATCGCAATGCATAATCTTATAATAAAGCCCTTTATTGGAATTGGAATGATTTATTTATAGGTAATACCCAATTAAATAATGAGTAATTGAGAAAGAGAGCATAACGAATATTTTATTTGTTGTGCTCTTTTAATTTAAGAAAAATGGAGGATTTTATGGACAAAATTATTTATCACATTCAAAACGATTTCTCAGAATACGTATCTGAATTAAAAAAACTGGTCAATATCCCAACGATATCCGGAAACCCTGAACCCATAAGAAAGTGTTCCAACATCTTGCATTCCTTCTTGGAATCAAAAGGCTGGTCTGTCAGAATAATTGAACAGTCAGAAGGCGGGGCTCCTTATGTATATGGGGAAAGGAAATCAGATCAACCGGACACCCCTACCATTCTTTTCTACGGTCATTATGATGTCCAGTCGGAACTTCCGATAGAAGCATGGTCTTATCCGCCCTTTGAACTAACCGAATCTGACGGCCGCTTCTATGGAAGAGGTACCGGCGATAATAAGGGACAATTTTTAGCCCATATAGCCGGTATTGATGCTTATCTTAAAGCATATGAAAACTTGCCTGTAAACATAAAATTGCTTTTAGACGGAGAAGAAGAAATCGGCAGTCCTGGAATGCTAAAAATGATACGGGAAAACCAGGAGCTTTTTGATTTGGATTTGGTTATTGTTTCAGATTCATCAAAGCATGAATCCGGCAGACCTATTGTATGCTTTGGCAATCGAGGATGCATGTCTTTGGGTTTACAAATTAAAACATCAGAAATCGACCACCATTCCGGCAATAAAGGAGGTGTCATTAAGAATGCCGCACAGGAACTGATCAAAGTATTAAATGACTTAGTGAGTAAGGGAGGAGAAAATATCGAAGGATTTTTTGACAATGTTGTTGAGATGACAGAATATGAGCTCCAATTAATTGAAAAACTTGATTTTAAAGCGCACGTATTAAAAGACACTTTTAAAACCCATTGGATTCTCGAAGATAAAGTAAAATATTATGAAAATCTCTTCTTCAAGCCATGTATGACCATTACCGGAATTCAAGCGGGATATATGGGTAGTGATATTAAAACAATTATACCTTCAACATCCTCTGCAAGACTGGATGTTCGAATGGTAAACAGCCAGAAACCTGAACAAGTTTTTCAAGCTATCAAAAACCATATTTTAAAAATAAACCCCCATATTATATTAATGGAGCTGGATCAGCACATACCGCCATCTAAGTCAGACCCTCAACATCCTCTATGTCAAAAAATAATCAAAGCTATAAAAATGGCAGGTGTAGGCAAGCCTATTATCCTGCCCTCTATAGGAAGCAGTTTGCCCAATTCCATATGGACAAATGATCTGAATCTCCCTACCATATCAGTTCCTTATGCCAACGCCGACCAGGGAAACCATGGACCTAACGAAAACTTAAAGATCTCGTGCTTTAAGGAAGGTATGATCATGTCGGCAAGCATGATCAAAATATTTGAATTTTAAGGAGGATTATTACATGGAAAAAGTTAAGGAAATCAAAAGGATGAAAGTCCCACATACCTATGTCATTATCTTTTTTATGGTAGTTCTGTGCGCCTTACTGACCTATATAGTACCTGCCGGAGAATATGAGCGTGTTGTAAATGAAGCTACAGGCAGAACCGTCATACTTGAAGGAAGCTTTTCACTTGTAGAAAAATCACCTACAACTCTTATGGAATTTTTACAATCTTTTTACTCAGGAATGAAGGAAGCTTCCGGCATTATATTTTTTATCTTCATTGTAGCCGGTTCTTTTGGCATCATTAATAAAACAGGGTTTATTGAAGCCGGTTTAAATAAAGCGGTCAGCCAGAATAAAAAAAGTCCTACTCTTCTTATAATACTCATAACCGTTATATTTTCCATCGCAGGAGGAACTTTTGGTATTGCAGAAGAAGCTATTCTATTTATACCAATTGCAATCTCTTTATTTATGAGGCTGGGATTGGACAGCATGATAGGACTTGTTGTCGTTAGTGTTGGCTCCCGGGTAGGCTTTACAACCGGATTATTAAATCCTTTTACGGTTGGTGTGGCCCAGGGTATTGCAGAAATTCCACTATTTTCAGGATTAGGCTACAGAATTATATTCTATCTGATTATATTGGCCGCAACACTTATCTATGTACTGAGATATGCTAAAAAGGTCAAAGAAGCACCGGAGTCAAGTCTCGTATATGATATTGATACACAAAGAGAAATAGAAGATCAGGATATGATTCAAGAGGAATTCCAGACAAAGCATATGATAATCGGTGCAATTATTGTAATCGGCTTAGGCATAATGATTTTCGGTGTAATGAAGCACGGGTGGTATTTAGGAGAAATTGCCGCTGTTTTTACCGGTATCGGCCTTTTATCCGGTATTGCAGGAAGGCTCAATTCCGATACGATTGCATCCTCTTTCATTAATGGTGCAAAAGATCTTGTATTTGGTGCTTTGGTGGTCGGTGTTGCAAGAGCCATTCTGGTCGTATTAGAAGATGGCATGATTATTGATTCTATTATTTTCTATGCAGCCAGTAGTTTGCAGACTCTCCCGGCCGTAGTAGCTGCAAATGGGATGTATATATTCCAGCTGCTCTTAAATATTTTAATTCCGTCAGGAAGCGGTCAAGCAGCAGCAACAATGCCGTTAATGGCTCCTTTAGCCGACATGCTTGGCATAACCAGGCAAACCGCCGTATTAGCTTTTCATTACGGAGATGGATTTACCAATCTTATTTCTCCCACAAACGGCACTCTAATGGCATCATTGGCCATTGCCAAGATTCCCTATGAAAAATGGGCAAAATGGATGCTTCCTCTGTTGGTAGTCTGGATTATTGTTGGTATGGTATCCGTGACAATTGCAACTATTATACATTTAGGTCCAATGTAAAAAAGGAAGGAGCTTGATCATGTCTGGATTATTAAATGGTATTCGGGTAATTGATCTCACAAGAGTTTTAGCCGGCCCTTATGCAACCATGCTTTTAGCAGATCATGGAGCTGAAGTTATTAAAATTGAACAGCCTGAGAAAGGTGATGACTCCAGATCTTTTGGTCCGTTTATTGACGGATATAGTACCTATTTCGAAAGTGTTAACAGGAATAAGTATAGCGTGACTATAGATTTTAAAAAACAGGAAGATCTACATACATTCTTTAAAATGTTGGAAAACGCTGATGTCATTATAGAAAATTTCAGACCTGGAGTAATGGATCGGCTTGGCCTCTCATATGACAACCTTAAGAGGAAGTACCCCCGGCTTATTTATGCTTCTATATCCGGATATGGTCAAACGGGCCCTTTTTCTAAATACCCCGCTTATGACTCTATTATCCAGGCAATGAGTGGATTAATGAGCATTACGGGTCCTATAGACGGCCCGCCGGTTAAAGTAGGAACATCTATTGCAGACTTATGCGCCGGTGTTTTTACAGCTTTGGGTATTGTCATGGCTTTGTACAGAAGAACCATCAATCATAAAGGTGAACGGATCGATGTGGCTATGCTGGACACTCAAGTATCTTTATTGGAAAATGCTCTGGCACGATTCCAAGCAAACGGTGAAGATCCAAAGCCTCTTGGGAATTGTCATCCTTCTATTGCACCATTTGAAAATTTCAATACAAGCGACGGCACGATTATGATCTCTGCAGGAAACAATGACCTCTTCATAAAACTATGCTCTTTAATTGGAATAGACTCTTCCGTTACAGATAACCGGTTTTCTTCAAATGTATTAAGAGTTGAAAATAGAGAGGCATTATCAAGCATTATAAATGAAAAATTAAAACAAAAACCCACGAGTTATTGGGAGTCTTTGCTTCAGCAAGAAGGAATCCCATGCAGCCGGATAAACTCGATCAGCCAGATTTTTAATAACCCACAAATTGTTGAAAGAGATATGCTTATAGAATTTCAAGGAGGTAACATCTGTCACTTTAAAGTTCCAGGCATCCCGATAAAATTGACTGAAAACACTGCAGAAATTAAAAAAGCTGCTCCGAAACTTGGAGAAGACAATCATAGATACAAATCGCTTTCTAATAAAAAAAATGAAGTTTGAACCTAAGCTTAATGTTGCACTGTTTGTGGAAAATTGATTAAATAAAGCTCCTCCCCGGCATTTCCATACGGAAATATATCGGAAAGGAGCTCCTTTATTATAGTTTATCTATTAATCTTATTTCAAACAGGGAAAGCTGCAACCGCAGTTAACACCAGGGTCTATCTCTCTTTAGTTCTTCAGCGATTCTACCCAATTGACAACAGATGGAATTCAAGACTTTTTTAATGTCTTCTAATTCTTCCCTGCAATCACATCTATCAGGTCTACACGAGCTCATACGATTCCTCCTTTAGAGTTTTTCACTCGCAGCATTTACATTTATGGCCCCACTTCATCATATTTCGCCAAAGCAAGTTTGGTGCTTTTTGATTTAGCAGTTTTAAAGTGAATTTTGTTGGACAAAATTTTCGTTTAAACTTACACTTTTACTTACACTCAAACTGCTCCGCAGGAGCCTATTTATACTTAATCACTTTTTTATATTGTTTTCATTTCAAACCAAAATTCTGTACCGTCCTCTGTATTATCAACACCATACCCGGCATTATGCAGATTTAGGATTTGTTTTGAAATGGCTAATCCCAAACCGGTTCCTTTGCTTTCTTTATTAATTTTTGCTTTGTAAAAGCTTTCCCATACATAAGGCAAATCATCAGCCGGGATAGGCTCTCCGGTGTTTTTAACAATCACTTTTACTTTCCGCTCATTCAACAGAATATACACTTCTATTTTCCCATTTTCCCCGGTATGTTCTAAAGCATTTTTAATAAAATTGGTAATTACCTGCTCCAATCTTAATTGATCACCATTAACAAATACTGCTTTTTTCACATCATGATATTCAAAAATAATTTGTTTTTGTTTGGCGATTTCATTATATCTGTCACTTACCTTTTTAACAAGACCATTGATATTGAATTGCTCTTTATTGATCTTGAAAGTTCCCGCCTCAAGCTGAGAAAGATCCAGTAATTCCCGAATCATTTTAGTCATTTTACTTATTTCATCGTTGATCACTTCATAATGATATTTTCTGTCTTCTTCCGTATCGGCAAGTCCATCCTCCAAAGCTTCCACATACCCCTGAACCACGGTCAATGGCGTCTGCATTTCATGGGAAACCTGAGTAACAAATTGCTTCCTGAGAATATCCAAAGTTTTTTCCTTTTTTAATTCATCCTGAAGCTGCCGAATCGAACTTTGCAGCGCATCTGCCATTTTATTGAGTGACTGGCCCAGCTGACCGATTTCATCTTCTCTCTTTTCAGTATATTTTCTGGAAAAATCCAGTTTTCCCATTTCCGATGCGATATGATTCAATTCTACCAGAGGATTCGTTATATTCTTCGATAGGATAAATGCACCTACGGCACCAAAAAACAGAGCTGCCACCATCATGTATTGAATGATTTCTTTAAAAATATCCACCGTTTCATCAATTGCTTCAATAGGTATCTGAATCACTGTGAGAATGCCGTTGTTATACCTTTCTCCATAAATATATTTATCCGTATTGTCTGACTTGGGTGTATACCGGAGAATGATATGCTGTCCTTTTCGAAGATCAAAAACAGCAGAAGGCAAAGGGTTAAGACGCAATTGAAAAAGCCCTCTGAAACCTCTTTCCTTATCCATGATATAATCAGCGAAAACCAATTGATTGTAATGATTGTATATTGAAATATCGGCACCTGTTCGAATAGATATTTTTTTCAATGCATCGGCCGTATCTTGAATATTTATCCTGTTTGTCAAAACATCCTGGATATCCTTTGAGGCTTCTTCTATTTGCCTTATTTTATTGTTATAGTAAAAGTCTTCCGCAAAAAAACTGATAAAAAGCCATGAAAGAATAAGGACCGCTGTTATGGTGCATAAAATAACCACATATGTCCTGGTAAAAATAGACTTTCTCATGCCTTCACCTCAAACCGGTAACCCACACCTCTTACCGTCTCGATTTTAGCCGTAGAATCCTGAATTTTGCGCCGAAGCCTTTTTACATGTGTATCGACGGTTCTAAGGTCGCCATAATAATCATATCCCCATACTTTATCCAGGATGTTTTCTCTCATCAGTGCCAGATCCTTATTTTGTGATAAATAGATCAACAGGTCATATTCTTTTGGAGAAAGATCGATTTCATTGCCGCCGATGAATACTTTATGTGCTTTTATATCGATTTTAATGTTTCCTATAACTCGTTCATCCTGAGAAATATTCGAACTCCGTTTCAAAAGTGCTTTAACCCTCATAAGAAGTTCTTTCATGCTGAAAGGTTTCGTTACATAGTCATCCGCACCCAGCTCAAACCCAAAGACACGGTCACTTTCTTCACTTCTCGCCGTCAGCATAATGATAGGGACATCGCTTTCCTGTCTTATTGAACGGCACACGGACCAACCGTCATATTCCGGCATCATGATATCCAATATGATCAGATCAATGGATTGTTCAAAGAAGAAGTCCAGAGCCTTCTTGCCGTTTTCCGCTTCCATAACATGAAAACCCTCATTGATGAGATATTTTACAATTATTTTTCTCAATCTTTCCTCATCTTCGCATACAAGGATATTGGGTGCATACATATCAATTTCTCCTTAGAATTATCTGTAATTTAATTGTATAGTTATTATGAACCTGATTCAAGCAGAAACTCTTTTAACAACATAAAGCAGGGGTTAACCTGCTTTATATTGTATGGAATCTATAGTGAAAGGTGGTAACAACACCTGTTTTGGCTGGTAAGCTATGCGCCGCTTACTTTTTAATACTCGTTTGATCCTATAAAAAACAATACCTTTTTATTGTGACAAATAAGTGACAGGCAAATGAAAGTTATTCATCTGATGTCTGAAGGTTAAAGCTGTGTCTGAACATTCTGCCATTATTTATCTTTATACCTGGCCTTATCATAAACCTGCCTTCATCTAACATGGTTTGGCATTTTTCAAGCATTTCTTCCGCCTGCTCTTCTGTCAGTTTTCCTTCATCTACCAAGGTATCCGTTCTTTCTTTTTGGGCGTCATATAACGCATCTTTTAACTCGTCCGATACACCTTCTTCCTCTGCAATTTCAGCTAATGTCTTCCCTTCTTTCATCTGTTCTTTCAGCTCATCAGCTGTCATGCCTAATATGTCTAAGATGACCTCCTGCCGTTCTTCATTAATTCCCGGGCCGCTTTGTCCGTAAGGCCTTCCTGCACCCGCCATGCCGAATTTTCCTTCATCCAACATGGTTTGGCATTTTTCAAGCATTTCTTCCGCCTGCTCTTCTGTCAGTTTTCCTTCATCTACCAAGGTATCCGTTCTTTCTTTTTGGGCGTCATATAACGCATCTTTTAACTCGTCCAATACACCTTCTTCCTCTGCAATTTCAGCTAATGTTTTCCCTTCTTTGATCTGTTCTCTCAGCTCATCAGCTGTCATGCCTAATATGCCCCAAAAATCTTCCTGAAACGCTTCATGCATCATACCGGGACCTCTGCCGCCCCCAAATCTCAAAGCCCTGCTGTCATCCTTTTCCTGATCGGGGGTATCGGCAAACGCAATAGTGCCACCCATAATCATAATAGCAACTAAAGCAATACTGATTCCTTTTTTCATTATTATTTCTCCTTTCTAAATTTTCATTACTCCTATGTACTTTACATGTTTACTTTACCCGTTGAATGTGTCAAAGAAGTGACAGAAAATAGAAACTTCGTCCCAATTAAAAAAGATTTTGTTTCAAGACAAAATCTTTCCTTCAATCATAAATCTTAAATTATCTTAATCTTTGCCACACAATAATGCCTAAAAGACATAACACAACTAAAAATGCAATGATGTCTTTATAATGGAATTCCAGTTCATGCATTCTGGTTCTGTTCTCACCGCCTCTGTAGCATCGGGCTTCCATAGCCATGGCCAATTCATCCGCTCTCCTGAAAGCGCTGATGAATAGAGGTACCAATAGAGGAATAAGACTTTTGGCTCTTTTTAAAAGATTCCCGCTTTCAAAATCAGCGCCTCTCGCCATCTGGGCTTTCATAATTTTATCCGTTTCTTCCAAAAGGGTAGGGATAAATCTTAAAGCAATGGTCATCATCATAGCCAGTTCATGAGCAGGTAAGCCTATTTTTTTAAATGGATTCAATAATTTTTCAATACCGTCTGTAAGCTTGATAGGCTTTGTCGTCAATGTAAGTACAGAAGAACCGATTATTAAGAGAATTAGCCTGCTTCCCATGAATAATGCCTGATGCAAACCTTCACGCGTAATATTCAAGGGTCCTAAAGTCCACAGCACTTCACCTTTTGTCATAAATATATTGATCCCAAAGGTAAGAATAATAATAATCATCAGCGGCTGCAGTCCTTTGAGCATAAATTTTAACGGTACTCCGGATATAATAATAACCATGCCTAAAAACAGCAGTATCCATAGGTATTGAATAAATTCTGTTATCAGAAACAGCTCAATGATAAAAATAAAGGTCGCCAGAATTTTAATGCGGGGATCTAATTTATGTATCAGGGATTCTCCCGGATAATATTGACCTAATGTTATATCTCTCAACATTTTATTTGCTCCTTAGAAGATTTAGAATCTGCTTCTCTGCCTGGTCTATTGTAAGAATATCCGTATAGACATGTTTTCCCCTTTGCTTAAGCATACGCATTAATATCATAGCAGGAGGCAGACCTAAACCTATACTTTCAATATAATCTGCATTTTTAAATACTTCTTTCGGTGAGCCCGTCAGTACAACTTTTCCCTTCTCCATTACAATGATCCTATCTGAAAGTTCTGCTATATCCCCCATATTATGAGAAACAAGAATAATGGTGTTCTTTTCTTTTTTATGCATCTTTTTAATCATATCAAGTATCTCTTTATGTCCTTTTGGATCGAGCCCTGCAGTAGGCTCGTCGAGAATCAACACTTCAGGTTTCATGGCAATGACACCTGCAATAGCAACTCTTCTTTTCTGCCCTCCGCTTAAATCAAAAGGAGATTTATCTGTTACCTCCCGGTAGTCCAGCCCGACTAATGACAGTGCTTCATATACTCTTTGTTCTATTTCATTTTGTGGCAATCCAAGGTTAGAGGGCCCGAAAGCGATGTCTTTAAAAACAGTCTCTTCAAAAAGTTGATATTCCGGATACTGGAATACCAGCCCTACCTTTTGCCTTATTTCAGGCGCCTTTACTTTCTTCTCTGTAATATCTATACCATTGATATAAATCTTACCTGACTTTGGCTTCAGCAATCCGTTCAGATGTTGGATAAATGTAGACTTTCCGGATCCGGTATGTCCTATAATACCGACAAACTCTCCTGATTCAATTTCTACACTGACATGGTCAAGGGCTGTTGTCTCATAGGGCATTTGTTCATTATAGATATGTGTGATATTTTCAACTTTTATTGACATAAGTAATTCACCATCTCTTCCAGACTGATAATATCTTCCGGCACATGTATCCCTTTATTCCTGAGTCGGAAGGCGATCTCTGTAACAATCGGGACCTCTAAACCTATCTTCCTTAATTTTTCTACTTGAACAAATACACTTTTAGGTGTTCCGTCTAAGGCAATCTTACCCTCATCAATTACAACGATCCGGTCTGCTAAGGCTGCTTCATCCATAAAATGGGTAATCAATATAATGGTAATCCCTTCTTCTTTGTTTAGTTTACGGATCGTATCCATAACTTCTTTCCTTCCATAAGGATCAAGCATGGCTGTAGGTTCATCGAAAATAATACATTCCGGCCTCATGGCAATAACCCCGGCAATTGCAATTCTCTGCTTTTGACCTCCTGAAAGGAGATGCGGGGCTTTTTTTCGATAATCATACATACCTACTGCCTGAAGAGACTCCTTCACACGTTTTTTAATCTCACCCGGCTCAATTCCGAGGTTTTCCGGGCCAAAAGCAATATCATCCTCTACAATGGCAGACACCAATTGATTATCCGGGTTTTGAAATACCATTCCTGCAGCCTGCCGAATATGCCATAATTTACTTTCGTCTGCCGTGTCGTATCCGTTAACGTATACTTTTCCTCCGCTGGGCAGCAATAAAGCATTCATATTTTTTGCAAGAGTCGATTTGCCGGAACCATTATGTCCGATAACTGCAGTAAAGCTCCCTTTTTCTATATTCAGATCGACACCTGAAAGCGCAGGTATATTCTTCCCGTCTTCTTCTCTATTGTATTCAAATGTCAAATCTTTGATTTCAATCATATTGTTCATCAGATTTATTACCTTTTTTCGATTATTTTATATATGCATTAAATATTTCCATTAATAATTTGTCAGGAGATATAGTTAAATTAACAAACCATACCCATAAAATATATGAAACAACTACTACAAGTAAGCTGAACAAGTTTCCAAGTATATAGTAGTCGTTGTCTTTTTCATGAAATTCTTTAAACCTTATTACCGATTTTATTGCAATAACTGCTATAATTCCAATTTCATATCCTACTATCAAAAGTATCAGCATAATACTACGTTCAATTTTACCAATGGTACTTCCTATGCTTTTAATATTGTTATTATTTTTTTCACCGATTACTTTATAGCTAAGAAGTATTTTTCTAATCAATTGATCGCCTATGCAGATATTGATGATTAGGACATTTAAAAATATTATCATTATTTTTATATTACTGTCTAATACAAATCTGTAATGTACAATCTGGAAGATTATATAAATCATGCTTATATGTACAATTTGATCTGCGATATCTATCCAAATATTATCATATTTTTTATTTATAAAAGCATTTTTAAATAAATCTATAATTAAATGGGTTATGCATATGAACAAACTTACCATGATGTATATAACAGGCGAAAAAGCGGTGTATTGACCTTGTCCGGAAAAGATATAGGCTATAATAAATGCAATAAAAGTAATCAATCCCACATGCAGCGAATGAATAAAATTACCTTTGAACAATGTTTCTTTCTTTAACTCTGCAAGTTTATCGGTTTGAAATATATAATCAGAAATAAAATGAGCCAGTATCACTACGTAAATCATTTTAAATCTTCCTTTCAATCAACATATTGCTTAATATCTCTTCCGTCATTTTTACTTTATACCAACCAGCTCTTTTAATTTTATAAGTTACATTCGAACGTATGCTCTCAAGTTTTTTCCCTTTATTCTCAGGATAGCATTGTAACAATCGTGCTATTTCTTCATGATTGGAGCCTTTTTCTAAATTTGTTAGTATCTCTAAAGTATCATTTTTCCACTTAACAATTATTTCATTTACATAACTATAAAACAAATTTATTTTTTGGTCTAATTCATTATTCTCGGTTTTAAAAACAACTCTGTATTCTATATCTTTTTTCTTTTTGTTTTTAATTTCATTTATTGCATCACGAGCCAAATAAAATGCTTCACCATTTAGCTCCCATGAACTAAATCCTGATTTTATTTCATCAATTTCACCAATGCCGACACCAAAACGAATATCGTATGGTTTAAAGCAACACGTCAGTCTTCTAATGACAAAAAATATATTTTTATTATATTTTATGACACCTTGGACCTCATCACCTTTTAGAACAGAAAACTTTGAAATAATATCACTTTTTAAATCATCATTGAAATGTTCAATTTTAGATTCTAATTTTTCTTTATTAAATTGACTTTTTCTGGAATTAATTATATCTCCGGTAATAACAACATATTTCATTATTATCACTCCTTCAGATATATTATAACAGAAATCTTAATTGATTGTGATATTTTTTCGTCACATTGGATTTTGTGATGTTTTTTCGTCACATTGGATTTTGTGATGTTTTTTCCTCTTTATAGTTTTGCAAGCGTAATCTTTGTTTGTCGCCCAATGAGCACTCCTACTCGCGAAGCAAAATTTCCATAATCCATAATCTATAATCCATACTCTTTAAACGAAACCTCTAACCTCTAACCTCTAACCTCTAACCTCTAACCTCTAACCTCTAACCTC